>WFTA01000056.1 GCA_015485715.1 Patescibacteria group bacterium | reverse complement strand
TCTATCTTCTCTTTTCTTTGTAAACACTAAACACCCAGAAGTTACTATATCAAGTCTGGATATTGGTTGCAAATTTGGAATATCAAAAGCCTTTGATATTATATCCCTCATTCCCAAAGGACGATGCCGGGATGCAAAAGTAATAATACCTGCAGGTTTATTCACTACAATAATGCCACCATCTTCATATATAATATATTCTCTAATATTATCTAAAAACTCTTTAATATATTTTCTCTCAAAACTATCATTAACAATACTAAGATCTATTTTATTCTTTGGTTCATTGTCGCGATGAATAAAATCCATAATTGTCAACTTTGCCTGTATAAATAATAAAAATTCATAAAAATACCAAGAGCGACAGAGACATTGAGAGATTCAAGTTTAGGCGAGTGAAGTATAGATATAGACTCTCCTTTTACATCAATCATAATTCCAGATCCTTCAGATCCTGCAATCAACACAATCTTATCTTTAGATATAGCCTTCATAGTATCAAAGTTGCAAATCAAAGACCCTTCTGCCCTTTCCAGCCTGTAGATTCTTCTGTTTAAATCTTGAAGAAATTCTTCTGCCTGTTTTCTGTTTATTTTTATATAAGGCACATGAAACATAGTCCCTGCTGAAGATCTGATTACTTTTGGACTGGCCGGGTCTGCAGACTCTACAAGTACCACACTTGCGTCAAATCCCAAACAAAGCCTGAATATTGTGCCCACATTTCCCGGATCCTGCACTCCATCCAGCAAAACTACAAGGGAAAACTTCGCTATATCCTCAACACACCACTCAGGAATCTTGGCAACACCAGCTATGTTTTGCGGAGTTTTAGCAGTAACCAGTGATTTAAAATTTTTGGTATCTTTGTCTGTAAATGTGTAAAGAATATGTCTGCTTGCCATTTCTATATTCTTTCTTCCTTCTACCAGACAAAGGCCTGACTCCTGCCTGCCTTTAACTGTAGATAAGGATCTAATAAGTTTTTCCTGTTTTTTGGTTAACATACAATCAATATTGATCGAAAATGTCTTTTATAACAAATCAATCATAGCAAATAGGACCCATAAGCCTATCTTAAATATAGCAAAACTATAAACACAAAACAACCTAAATATTCATCAATTATAATAATTTCAGATAATGTGAAAACTAACACAAAATTGAAGTATTGCGATAAATAATTCTCTAAAATTGATAACATGCTCTGTAGAGAGCTTTTTGTGGATTTACTTATTATTAGACATATGTATGAGAGTTAATTGTAAATAAACACAAACAATTAAATATAGTTTACACTTCACAAACGACCTGATTGACCTGATAGGTAAAAAATGGTAATTTTATTGGGTATAATTTAGATATTTATTATGAAAATAAACAAGAAAACAAAAATCATAGCAACTTTAGGTCCTTCATCTGACAATGCACGGACAATATCACAGATGATAAAAGCAGGTCTTGATATAGTGAGACTCAACTTTTCGCACGGAGATTATACCTATCATAAAAAAATACTACAAGAAGTAAGAAAAGTATCAAGAAATGTCAAAAAGCCTGTATCCATAATCCAAGATCTTCAGGGACCTAAAATAAGAATAGGTGACTTATATAAAGAAAAAATACTTTTAGAAGAAGGAAACATATTCACATTAACTACCAAACAAATTACAGGCGACGAAAACATAGCATCTATAGACTACAAAAAACTTCCTTATGATGTTAAAAGAGGAAATCACATACTTATTGATGATGGAAAAATACGTCTTGAGGTGACCTCAACTACAAAAGACGAGATAAGATGCAGAGTTATACACGGAGGCTTTATAAGCCCAAGAAAAGGCGTCAATGTACAAGGTGCAACCCTAAAAATAAACTCCTTAACAGAAAAAGACAGGCAAGATATCATCTGGGGTATCAAAAACAAAGTAGATTTTATAGCCTTCTCATTTGTAAAAACAGCAAAAGATGTTATAGAGCTTAGAAACATCATATCCAAACACAAAGCAGATATAAACATTATCTCAAAAATAGAGACATATAGTGCTATAGAAAACATAGATGCCATCATAGAAAAATCAGACGGGATAATGGTAGCCAGAGGAGATTTAGCTGTTGAAGTGTCTCCTGAGGAGGTTCCTATGTTGCAAAAAATGATAATAGACAAATGCACAAAAGCTGGCAAACCGGCCATAGTAGCCACTCAGATGCTAGACTCTATGAAAAACTCACCCACGCCGACCAGAGCAGAAGTATCTGATGTAGCAAACTCCATACTTGACGGTACAGACGCTGTAATGCTTTCAAATGAAACAGCAGTGGGCAAATACCCTGTCAAAACAATAGAGACAATGACAAAAATAATCATAAAAACAGAAGCACTCAAACCTCAACATAAATCTCTGGCAGAAAAAATCAAATCAGCAGAAGACAAGACAATATCCACCACAGACTCTATTACACACCATGTAATCCATATAGCACAGGAGGTAGGAGCGAAAATAATAGTTGCCTTGACAAAAAGCGGATATACTGCCCGTATGACTTCCCGCTATAATGCCAGACAACCCATAATAGTTATGAGCCCAAATAGCAGTACACTAAGAAAAATCACTCTATCCTACGGATGTTTTCCTTATAAAATAGCCACCTTTAAATACACAGCAGAGGCAGTGGAGACTATCAAAAAAGTTCTCAAAAAAGAAAGAATCATCAAAAAGGGAGATGTGTTCATCATTGTAGCAGGAATACCTTTTGGTAAGACAGACAGCACCAATACCCTGACAGTTCACAAATTGTAGAAAACTATACAACAAGACTAATTCTATTTGCTTATTTGAAAAAAGCGATATTATAATTATAGATATATCATGTATAGTAATGTTACTATTCAATTAGTATCAATTCTATCAATACCATATAATTTAATTATCTCATTATATTCATAAGGCAATCTCTTCTTTAAATCACCAGCGATCTTCTTTCCTATATACTTTAATAATGCAAATATTGCCATCTGTATATGTCTTATTTGCTGTCTATCTTCTTTTGCAACTTCTTCTCTCTTGTAGCCAAATCTGGGGACAATGCCTGCCATCAAATCAGTTCCTTGAAAATATGTTTCCTCATATCGCAAAACATAATCTTTCAATTCTTCTTTAAGATCATTTATATAACCATATAAGTGAAGAACAAATATTCAAATGTGTTAGTTATAAAAAAATACGAAATCTTACTACTTCTATGGGATCGCTTTACCCGACGTAATGTTTTACCAGTATCTATAACATCATCAATAAACCCTATTTTATAAAAAATTTTTTTATTGCACATTTTTGTTACTCTTTTTCTTATTCTATTATAAAACTCTCCCCTTTGTGTCCTCTTAGAAGAATACATTACTTTCTCCCACACAACACATATAGGAGGAAACACAAATCTCTTGTCTGGATTATCTTTCCTAATAAAATCAAAAATTCCCTTCAAAACAAGTGCAATAACCAACCCCGATACAGCAGGAGCATAAATAATAT
>WFTA01000055.1 GCA_015485715.1 Patescibacteria group bacterium | reverse complement strand
CTCCTCCCACCTCTTCGCCTGCATCGGCCTCAGAAACAAATCCTACTGCATCCTAAACAAACAATACACAAAGGAAGAATATTTCAATATGGTAGAAAAGATTAAAAAACATATGAATGAAATGCCATATACAGACAAAAAAGGAAGAATCTACAAATATGGAGAATTCTTCCCACCAGAACTCTCCCCATTTGCCTACAATGAGACTATGGCTCAAGAGTATTTTTCAATTTCCAAATATAAGTCTTTAAAAAATGGATTTAGATGGAAGGACCCAGAAAATAGAGATTATACTATAGAAATAAAAATTCAAGATATACCAGATGACATTCACAACACGGATGAGTCGATAGTGGGAAAGGTTATTCAATGTAGTCATTATAATATACAAACAAATGAATCAATATGTACAGTAGGTAAAGATATATGTAAAGCTAATTGTACTCAGGCCTTTAAAATAATCCCCAAAGAATATGAATTCTATAAAAAAATGAATCTTCCAATCCCCAGATTATGCCCTAACTGCAGACATTATCAAAGAATCAAACAAAGAAACCCATTGAAGTTGTGGAAAAGAAAGTGTATGTGCAATGGAAAAACATCAATAAACAATGTTTATACTAACACTGTAGAACATTCTCATGGATCAGATCCCTGTCCCAATGAATTCTATACCTCATATAGCCCTGACAGGCCTGAAATAGTATACTGTGAAAAATGCTACCAAAGTGAGGTTGTGTAAAGAGAAAAATTCTAAATACTAAATTCTAAACCCTAAACAAACCATAAAATAATTATCCAATTTTAAAATTTTCAATTACAGTCATCCCAGTTATACAACGGGACAAGTACGACTGTGTCATGCAGCACAGCAGGCGGGATAAATTTTCAATCAATTCCTCAATTTTTCAATGAATTAAATCTCTACACACTATACCAGACATCAGTCTTATGATTTAAACCATTAAAACATATTAAACTATTGTAAATTCATTGTAAATTGAAAATTGCCTTTTTGGATGACACTTTTTTGACCAATTATTGTTTAATATAATGGAAAAAACAAAAACCTGCTTAATATCTTGAAATATGAGGAGAGTTTCAGGATAAAAAGCAGGTTTTTTGTATCTTGCCTACTCTCTGTCCAACCTTTATAGGTAAGGCATGGTCGAGGGCCGATGGACAGAGGGTAGAGGATGAAAAGAAAGGAGGTGATGGGTATGAGGTTACCAGTACTTAAATCAAGAGAAGCAAGAAAAGCCACCACTCCTTTTACTAGTATGTTTAAAATGTTTGATGAGATGGTTGAAGACTTAATGGGAGATAGATTTTTTTCATCTTTCAGGATTCCGTCATTGCTGGAGCCGGCAGTTCATGTTGCAAGATGGTCTCCAAGTGTTGATATTGCTGAAGATGATAAGCAAATAATGATAAATGTTGATTTGCCGGGCATTGATGAAAAGGATTTGAAGGTTGAGATGGAAGGCAATTCTTTGATAATTAGCGGCAGGAGAGAGCAGACAGAGAAAGAAGAGACAGCAAATTATATTAGACAAGAGAGATGGTATGGAGAGTTTTATAGATCATTTACTTTGCCTGAGAGCGCTGATCTAGATAAGATAGAAGCAAGGTATAATAATGGAATTTTACAAATTACAATCCCCAAAAAAGAAGACGCAAGAAGAAGAGAAATAGAGATTCAAAAAGCATAATTTAGATACTATGGTCTGGCGCTTTAGATAGTCTGTCTCTGCTATTAAAGGTCGATTTAAACTTTTGAAAGGAGACAGATTAACTGAGCGCTGGACCTTTTTGTTTTTGGATTTTTGTCATTTTTTGTTATAATACATATAATTTTGTTATTTTATATGAATTTTATTATAAAAAGTGCAAAAATAGCACTTATTTTTACATTTATAGGCATTGTGGACGCGTTTTATTTGACTTTAAAGCACTTTCAGGGGGTATCTGGAGAAAACTGCCCTGTAACAGGAGAAGGTTGTCATATTGTAACCAGTAGCCGGTATGCAGAGATTTTTGGTATTCCTGTAGCACTGATGGGTCTTGTGTATTATGTATTGGTTTTTGGGTTGATTGTATATTTTTTGAAAACCAGACAAAATAAATTACTTAAATGGGCTTTTTATCTGGTTTTGGTAGGATTTTTGTTTAGTCTCTATCTGATATATGTGCAAGCATTTATTTTGTATGCGTATTGTATATATTGTCTGATATCTGCATTTAATACCTTGATTTTATTTGTGTTGTTTATTTTTATAATTAAAAAATTGAGAAAAATATGAAAAAAATGTACTTGGTTTTGATAATTATACTGGTAGTTGCTATAGTATATGTATACAAGAGAGTAAATCCTGAAAAAGTATATTTTCAGGATACAGAAAATACTACAGACAATAGTTTTTTGGATGAATATTACCTGAATCCAAAGGATAAATTACAAGGAGAGGAAACAACTGAAGACGAGGATTTGTTTCCCGGTTCTGTTAAAGAGGAGGAAGATTTAAGTGGATATATAGATCTTAAATCAGCATTTCGACTCCAAGTTGATTTACCTGAAGAAGGAGCTACACTCACATCTCCTTTTGTAGTATCAGGCAGAGCAGTGGCTGACTATGTAAAAGTTGAAGTGAAAAATAAAGCAGGAAATACCCTTATATCAGAAAAGTCAACAGTCAGAAGAAAAGATGAACAGGGCAGGGGAGAGTTCTCTATTAAAATAAACTATATTTTCCAGTCAACAAAAGAAGGATATGTGGTAGTATCTCTGCCTGATGGGAGTGAAGAGATAGAAATATCTGTAAGCTTCAGATAACTATTTTTGCTGTGCCTTTGTCTGTTTGGATGATGATTTGGTGATATTAACAGTGAATTCTCCTTCAATGTCTTCTATTTTAAACTTGATTTTATATTCACCAACTTTTTTCAAAGGATGTTTGAGATGAATGTGTTTTTTCTCAATTTCTATATTAATGTGTTTTTTGATTTCTTGGATTATTTTATCTGTATCAATAGAAGCAAATAGAGTTCCCTGATCATTAGCACTAGATGTAAAATTTATTTTAAGAGAAGACAGCTTTTCAGCAGCTTTTTTCAGGTTTTTAAGTGCTTCTTTCTTTATTTTTTCAAGTTTGGCTCTTTTCTTTTCCCACATTTTCAGTGTGTTTTCGTCAGCCAGAGCTGCCAGTTTGTTTTTGAACAAGAAATTTCTGGCATAGCCAATAGATACTTCTTTTATATCTCCTTTTTTTCCCAGATTTGGCACATCTTTTTTAAGTATTACTTTCATATCTCTTATATTTAATTCTTATATTTAATTTTGATTCTGTCCATTGTTATCTATTAATTCCATTACTTTATCTAGTTGTGGATCCCTGTCATTATTGAAATCTTCTTCTGTGAGTTCTATAAATACATCCGGCTCTATACCTTGTCCGTCTATTTCTCTTTCCTTGGGAGTAAGCCATTTGGCAACCGTAAGCTTGAGGAGCGATCCGTCGGAAAATTCTGTAATATCCTGAACCGATCCTTTTCCAAATGTTTTTTCACCTACAAGTGTGGCCAGCTTATAGTCCTGCAGTGCACCAGCCATAATTTCAGATCCTGAAGCTGATCCTCCATTTATCAAAATATATGTTTTGAATTTGCTTAATTTTCCCGGTCCGGGAGATTTTAAAACAACCCTTTTATCTCCAGCAAATTTTTCTATAAGTATTGGTTTGTCTTTTTCTATCCAGTATCCAGTAATATTTTGTGCTTGATCTAACAGACCGCCCGGATTATTCCTTAAGTCAATAACAAATGTATTTATACCGTTTGAAATAAGATTATTCATATTTTCAATGAATTTTGATGTTGTATCCTCATTGAATCCAGTAATTTTAACATACCCAAATTTTTTTCCTGCTTTGGTTTCCATTATCTCAGACCTAACTGATACTATCTTAATGGTATCCCTGATAATTTTTATTTCCAGCAGATCGTCAATACCTTCTCTTTTTATTTTAAGGGTTACAGGTGTTCCTTTTTTCCCTCTGATTCTGTTAACTGCTTCTAAAAGTGTAATATTGGTGGTGTCAAAATCATCTATATAATATATTTTGTCTCTTGATTTCAGTCCTGCCTTTTCAGCTGGTGATCCGGGCAAAGGAGTGATAACAGTTAAGCGATTGTTTTTGATTGCAATTTCTGCTCCAATTCCTTCAAATTTTCCTTCTAGATTATTAAAAAGCTCCTTTGCAGGCTGTGGTTCGAGGAAGATTGAATATGGATCCCGAAGTGATGCAACCATGCCCTTAAGAGATCCATAAAATAGATCCTTCTCAGAGACAGGTTTTTCAACATATTTTTCTTGAATAGATTTCCACACCTGCCAGTAGATATTGAATGAGACATTTTGGTCTATTTTTTTGTCAGCGTTTGTATATTTACCGTAAATTCTTCCATCTTCAAAAAGCGAGGCTCCAGTGTCAACAGCGGTAACACCTATGAGAATACCTACAGCAAGGGTGGTTATGAGAACAGCGCCATATAAAAGAAAATGTGTGTATGGTATTTTTTTATGTATTTTCATGGCTTTTTCTTTAATTTATACAGCTATATTGATATCATTATAGCAGTGAATTGGTTTTGATGCAAATATTTACTTTTTTATCTTTTGTAGTTATATTTGTATTATGAAGGTACTGCTTGTCAACAATATTATCTCAACTTATGAAGGTTCGGGACAGTATACAATATCTATAGCTCAAGGATTAAAAAAAGAAGGAATAGATGTGGAACTTGCCGGGGCTGTGATTGATATTGATGCTGGTATATATAAAATTCCTGTAAACAAACTTAAGTCTTATAATATTTTTTCTTTAAAGTTTTATAGGGATAAGGCTCCACTTATTTTCAGGCTGGCTTTTATTGCCTTTGATATTTTAAATCCTTTTTCATTTATAGCATTTTTTCTTTTTTTAAAGAAAAATAAACCTGATGTGGTTCATCTAAATAATTTGAGAGGATTGTCATATATGCTGGTGCTTGCTTGCAAGGCGGCAAAGGTGAAGACTGTCCTCACACTTCATGATATCAGTTACATCTATCCTCAAGGTGTTATGATAAAAGGTGAGGAAAAGAAACTATATCATACTTTCTTTTTAAGGAAATTCTACAGTAGATTATGCAATATGCTAATCAGGCCTGATGTTGTGATCTGTCCTTCTAAGTGGATCTGTAGTTTATATAGAAAGGAAGGATTTTTTAAACATAGTCAGATATATATAAGAGAAAATTTTTCAGAATTATCTGTATCACAGGAACCAAAAATAGACAGCTCGACAAATACACTTAAGATTCTTTATGTAGGAAAGATAGAACACAGCAAAGGTATAGATGTTTTTTTAAATTGTATTGAAGATGTAAAAGATATAAATATCAAGGTAAAGATAGCAGGTGATGGGAAAATGTATGCAGATCTTACAGACAGGTATAGAGATGATGAAAGGATAGAATTTTTAGGAAAGGTCACAAGAGAGAGACTTCAGGATCTTTATTTGTGGACACACTTTACAGTTATTCCTTCTTTAACATACGAGAATATGCCTTTGGTAATTTTGGAGAGCTATAGCCAGTTAAGACCGGTTATTGCCAGTAGGATAGGTGGTATAGGAGATATTGTGAAGGAAGGATATACTGGATTTTTATTTGAATCAGGGTCCTGTGAAGATATAAAAAGAGCGATTTATAAATGTTATAGAGCTTTGACTAAAACTGAAATATATGATAATTTTATAGAAAATATAAAACTTAAAAATATATATTTAAGCAAAGGGTCGTATATAAAATTTTTAAGAGATATTTACAATTAAAAAAATATGTATGACCAATAAACCTCTTATTTTCGCACTCATCATCATTGTGGTGGTGATTGTGATATTTGCAATAGCAAGCAGTAAACCCGCCAATAATGTACCTGTAGAAAATGTGCAGTCTACAAAAATAAAAATAGGTGTAATTGGCCCTTATTCAGGGGATGCAGCAGTATATGGAGAACCTTATAGGGAAGTGGTACAGATGGCTATAGATGAGATAAACAGTAAAGGAGGGATAAATGGAAGCAAAATAGAAGCAATATTTGAGGATGGCAAATGTTCAGGACAAGACTCTGCTTCAGCGGCTCAAAAACTTATCAATATAGATAAAGTTCAGGTGATTATAGGAGGGTTTTGCAGTAGTGAATCTCTGGCCATAGTTCCTATTGCAGAACAAAATAAGGTATTTTTATTGTCAGCAGGATCAAGTAGTCCTGATTTGACAGGGATTAGCAAGTACTTTGCCAGAAATTATCCTTCTGATTCAGCTCAAGGCATAGTGCTTGCAGATGTAAGCTATAATGACAAGGGATGGAGAAAAATTGCATTTATTGTTGAACAACTTGACTATCCCCTTGGCATTTACAGAGCGTACACTAAAGAATTTGAAAGACTTGGTGGCAAAACTCTAAAAGAAGAATTTGCAAAAGGAGAAACAAATTTTAGAACTATCATATCAAAACTTAAAGCAGAAAGTCCTGATGCATTGTTTATATCTGTTCAGACACCAGCTGCGGCCGAGAGGATCGTGAAACAAATTAAGGAGGCAGATTGGAATATATCATTGATGGTTAGTGATTCAGTTTCAGGGGATGCAGAGGGACTGAAGAGACTTGCTAAATTTTATGAGGGAGCTCTGGCAGCAGAATTTGTAGCAGATGAACAAAGTGAAGCATTTAAGAGACTTTCTGAAAACTATAAATCAAGATACAACAAAGATCTTCCCTATAAATCATATATGGCAACTACATATGATGCTGTTTATCTCTTAAAAGATGCTTTGGAACAGGTTGGATATAACGGAGAGAAGATAGCTGAATGGTTTAGAACCAGTGTAAAAGACTGGAAAGGAGCATCCGGATCTATAACAATAGGTGAAAACGGTGATCTTGTAGCAGGACATAAAGTGAAGATTATTAGAAATGGAAAATCAGAATTATATCAGTAATATATAGATGATATGCCCCGCTCTATTTAAAATAGTGCGGGGTATTGTATTTATATGGCTATATTGCTCCAAATATTGTTTAATGGTTTGATAGCAGGATCTATATACGCGCTTGTTGCTGTAGGTTTTTCTTTGATTTATTCAACAGGCAGGTTTATGCATTTTGCCCATGGTGCAGTGGTTGCGCTGGGGGCGTATTTGCAGTATTGGTTTTTTAATCTAATAGGAATAAATTTCTACTTATCTTTTATATTGACATTATTTAGTGTTTCTTTGATAGGGTATTTGATGCATAGGTTTGTTTACAAGCCATTGAAAGACAGGGGTTCGTCCAGTGCTGTTTTGCTTATTGTAAGTGTGGGTCTGATGATAGTGATTGAAAATTTTATCCTGCTTATTTTTGGTGCAAATGTAAAATCGTATAGCTTTCTGGAAATAAGGAAAGGAATAGAGATAGCTGGAGCTCTCATTACTCCGCTTCAGATATTTATTATTGCGATATCTGTTGCTTTGTTTCTGCTTTTGTATTTTTTCATGAAAAAAAGCAAACTAGGCAGGATAATCAGAGCAGTATCAGACAATCCAGAGTTGGCAAGAATTTCAGGTATCAATGCTCACTTTGTCCATTCTGCGAGTTTTATCATAGGGTCAGCAATGGCATCACTGGCTGGTGTTTTGATAGCTCTTGAGCAGAATTTGGAGCCAACCATGGGCCTTAATCTGATTGTAAAAGGATTTACAGGAGCAGTAATAGGGGGGATAATGTCTATACCGGGATCTATTGCCGGGAGTTTTTTTCTGGGTATAGTGGAAAATGCAGGGATATGGTATCTGCCTTCAGGTTATAAAGACGCTATTGCATTTGTTATTTTGTTTTTATTTTTAATATTTAAACCAAAAGGCATATTTGGAGTCAAAAAAAGAGATGAGTGACAATTGCCAATATAGAAATCTAGGATAGCCAATCAAGTATATAAATATATTGTCTATGGATTATCTTATTCACATTCTCATATTTGCAGGTATATTCGGTATTTTGTCTATTGGTTTGCAAATAGCTATGGGGTATACCGGGCTTTTAAACCTTGGCCATATTGCATTTTTTGGTATAGGTGCATATACTTCAGCAATTTTAACCAAACAAGGCATATCCTATGAGTTGTCTTTTTTATTGTCAGGTATATTTGCATCTATAGCAGGTGTTATACTTATGTACGGCATATCAAAACTAAAGGGAGATTATCTGGCACTGGCTACTTTGGGTTTTGGGTTTGTGGTATTTGCTGTAATGCTTAATTGGACTTCTTTGACGCGAGGTCCTCTGGGAATACCCGGTATTGTAAAGCCTGAGATATTTGGCATTAGTATAAATTCCAATATAGAATATTTGATATTTGTATTTATATTGTTTGCTGCTGTTTATTTGTTTTCCAAGAGGCTTATATCAAGCAGGTTTGGCAGACTTTTTGAAGCGGTTCGTGATGATGAAAAGGCCTTGCAGATATACGGCAAAAAAATACTTATATAATAAAAACATACAGTATGGGAATATCAAGCTTTATGGCTGGTATTGCAGGATCACTATATGCTCACTATATAAGTTTTATAGACCCTACAACTTTTTATATTGCCAATATTGTACTGGTGCTCACTATAGTAATTGTGGGAGGATTGGCGGATTTAGAAGGTACAGTTTTGGCTGTATTTGTGATTATGCTTATTCCTGAAGCACTCAGGTTTTTGGATCTGCCTGCTTCTGTAATAGGCCCTTTAAGACAGATAATCTATGCTTTGGTTTTGATTTTAATTTTAATGTATAAGCCACGCGGGTTTTATGGTAAAATTGATTTAAAATGATAAAATATGAATGTTTTGGAAATAAAAAATATATCTAAGTCGTTTGGAGGAGTGAGAGCTGTAGATAACTGCTCTTTTAGTGTAAAAAAAGGAGATGTTATAGGGCTTGTAGGTCCCAATGGCGCAGGAAAAACAACTTTGTTTGATATTTTATCAGGTTATGTTAAGGCAGATTCAGGAAATGCTTATTTTTACACACAGGGTAAAAGAATTAATATTTTAAAGATGCTGCCGCACAAAATAGCAAATGCAGCAGGCATTAGCAGAACCTTTCAAAATGTAAGGCTTTTTTCTAATCTAACCATCAAAGACCATATCTATATCGCCCTTGACAATGAAGATACCAAGTTCTGGAAAAATATAGTATTTAAAGACAAGCTTTATACTATGTTGGATGAGGAAGTATCTGAATATATTAAAAAATATAGCTTGGAAAAGCCTTTAAACACTCTGGTATCTGATCTAAGTTATGGCCAGAGAAAGCTTTTGCAGATCGCACTTGCTATGTTGAAAAAACATTCCTTGATTTTATTTGATGAGCCTGTGGCTGGTGTTAATACTCTGGTAAAAAGAAAAATTGAAGATATCATAAGAGAGCTGAAGGAGAAAGGAGAGACTATGATAATTATAGAGCATGATATTCAATTTATTAGAAATTTAGCAGATAAGATTGTAGTTATGGATGAGGGAAGGGTACTCAAAGAGGGTGTACCTTGTGAGGTTTTGGAGGATAAAAAGGTTATGGAGGCATATTTGGGTGATTAATTTAAATATTATGCTTAAGATAGAAAATTTAAAAACAAATTACGGAGATCTTGAAGTCCTAAAAGGTGTATCTCTGGAAATTGCACCCAAAAGTGTAAATATCTTAATGGGACCAAATGGAGCTGGCAAGACAACCCTGCTTAAATCTATATTTAATTTGGTGGATGTTACACAGGGGAGAATATATTTTAATGGACAGGATATAACAGGTATGCCGACACACAGGCTTTTGTCTTTTGGCATCTCTTATGTTCCTCAAGGAAAAATTAATTTTGATTCTCTGACTGTAGAAGAAAATCTGCTTATAGGCGCGGGGAAAAAGAGCAGAGAAGAAGTTGAAAGGTCTTTTGAAAGAGTTTATGGTATTTTTCCTATATTGCGTGAAAAAAGAAACGACTATGCCTATAATTTGTCAGGAGGTCAGCAGCAACAACTGGCAATAGGAAGAGTGCTGATGCAGGATCCCAGACTTATACTTTTTGACGAACCCTCTCTGGGGCTTTCACCAAAGCTTGTCAGAGAAGTTTTTCACACCATTAAAGATATCAAAGATAGATTTGGGGTTACCTGTATAGTTGTGGAGCACAATCTGAAAAGTGTTCTCAAAATAGCTGATTATGGATTTATTTTGATAAACGGCCTGATTTCATATCACGGCACACCTGATGATATTATATCCTCAGGTGAGATTAAAAAAGTATTTACAGGATAGATATGATCAACCCAGACAAAGCCCGATCCCCTGACTTTCCACAACCTAAGGAAATAAATATAATAGATTACAAACCCTTAACATTAGAAGAGAAGATAGCTCAAAAAGTTATAGATGTATTACATAACCTTATTCCACAATCTAATGTATATATTGTTGGTGGTTATCCTAGAGATTTAATAATTGCTAATAAAGATTCGTTTTCTCAATTAAGTGGTAATAGGGTTAATGTTGAAAATCCTCCTTTGTTTAGAGATATTGATTTGTTTATAACAGCACCAGATGTTGAACTACAAGAGTTTTTAGACAAAATACCAGAAAATAATGATCCAAAGACTATTGATGATGAGAAATGTGATTTTGAAATAGAAGGTATAAAGTACAAATGTAAATTTAAAAAAATTGTGGTTAGGGGAAAGAATGTGATTATTATAGAAGTGGATGATGAAGGTAGGAAAATTGGTAATTTTGAACTTACATATATTAAATATAACAAAAAATTTGATGAAATAAATTTTTTAAGAAGATGGACCATTTCAAGGAGTGATTTTACTTGTAATGCACTTTATCTGAAATTTACAGAAGAAGATGAAAGAAGTGGGGGAAGAAAGATAAAAATAATTGATCCTCTTGGAGAGGCAATAAAGCATATTTTATCTAGAGAAATAATACCAATATCGAATAAAGGTGAAGATAGAAAGGTAGAAGATGAATTTAAAAATAAAATTATCAGAAATCCTTTTTTAATACTTCGGTATATTCGTTTAATAGTAGATAAAGGGTTCAGGTCAGATAAGAGATGGCAACAAGTTATAATAGGAGCATTAGAAGGTTACAGACGAAAAAATAATAAAAGCTTATTTGCTAAGATTGGTAACAAAAGTTTGCCCAGAACTTTTAGAGAAATATTAGATATTGTATTCAGTACTTCTGGAGGCAGGGGTTATAATATATTATGGGAATGGGGGATAATGACAGAGTTGTTTCCTAGTTTTGAAAAATATAAAGATGAAGATAAGACGATGATTCGTCTAAAACTAACCAGTAAAGAAGATGATCATTCCAACGTTTATTTTATTGATATAGATTATGTAGAATTTTTAAAATTTATGTCAAGGTTAATCCGTTATTTAAATAGTAGTTTTTTGGATTTACTAAGCAATGTGCGCTTATTGGCAGAAAATGAAAATTTAACAAAGAAAGATAAAAAATATAGATTTCATTTTTTGAGAAAAGAATTTTATAATAAGTATAGAGAATTATGGTTTGGATGGATTTTGTTTTTCTCATTTTGGTCTACAAAGGTATCCAAAGATACTAATCAAAATAAAATATTGAGTTCTATAATGAAGGGATCGAGGTTTAGTGCCAGAAGATTAGATTTTGATTTTCCAAGAATTTCTTCTTTTTTTGGTCGTCATTTTTCTAATATTAAGGATATATTCCTTTACTGTTGTAATGAAGACGATATAATAAAGCATTTAAGTAAAATAGGTGAAGATAAAATATTAAAGATTATATTTACTCATTTAGTTTTGGTGGCCAGCTGTCAAGAAAAAAATAAAATAATAGAACTTGAAAGTAAGTTTAGATTGATAGTTGAACAAGTTTACATATTAGAGTCAGGTTATGAGGAAATTAGTAAAAAAATTGACAGAATAATTAATAAATGGTGTACAAATTATAGTTCTTTAGTATTAAGAGAGGATTTATTTAAAAGATTAGTAAAAGATGTCTTGATGTTGTATATTAGAGAGAATAAGGTTTTAGATATTGCAGATATTTTAGATAAATATATAAAATCACATGATAGTAAGATTTATTCATTAATTGATAATATGGGACCTGCCATAAAAAATTTGGACACCCTAAATTGAAAGATTCAACTTT
>WFTA01000054.1 GCA_015485715.1 Patescibacteria group bacterium | reverse complement strand
TATGAAAAATTTGGCGACAATTTTGCATCAGGCAATATAGATAGCTCTACAATGCAGGATATCAACCTCTTCTTTTCCCAAAAGGTAGAAAACCTTCCCATAAAGATAGCTCAGATCCTTCAGGATATTAAAGAGGGATTTGTGGGGAGGGCTAGAAAGGAGTAGGGTATGGGTAATACACGAGAGATACCACAACAAGAGACAATAGGTTTAAAGACAGAAATAAGTCAGTTAAGGGATAGTATAGAGTGGAGTGAATTACCAGATGGTATTAAATCTTTGCTTTTGTCTTTTTTTAGAAAAACAGAAAATGATTATACGTTTGATATTCCTTCTAATAGATCAGAATTATCCAAAAAACTTTTATCTTTTTATATTAGGGGGATAGATTCGTGGATGTTGCCAATGTATGAGAACGAGAAGAAGAAAGTTCGTTCTGTCCTAGAGGGTATTTTAGGTGAGGTATTGGATTTTAAAAAAAGAATGCAAAGTGAGACGGGATTTACCAACGCTTCAGAAGAAATTGTTACATTTATCAATAAATTAGAAGCATTTGGCTGGATGTTTGCAGAATTAATGAATTTTAATTTAGAAAGAATTGTTTTTAATGCTTTTGTCCCATGGGTAAGAGAGAGTGAAGTAAGACTTCTTGATTCCAATGATAGAGATATATCCGACGATATAGTTCCTATTGTTAAAAGTGAGTTGGTTAATAAAAATTCTGATATGCAGGAAGGTCTAGACAGTGGTTTAAAAGAAGTTATAAAAAGAAGTTTAAGGGCCTTAATCGAAAATTATAAATTAAGGGTAGAGGAAAGTAAATTAGGTAGCATGGTAAATTACGTGTATAGTATATTTGGGCAAGCTATAAAAGATACACAAAATCAAAGCAATAGACTTGTTCAGACAGGCTTAAGAGGTGTTTTTTTGGATAGATGGTCTCAGGTTGCATCATCTTTAGCGATAGGAAGAGCTGGTGGTTTGGCAGGTGGTGCAGAAGGTTTTGGAGGAGCTTCAATGTTTGCAGCTTTAGTGAACAGATTTTTACCTTTTTCAAGAAAAGAAAATTCAAAAGTTAATATAAGACGGCTTGATAAAAATACATATTTTGTTAAAGAATTGCTTCAAAGATGTATTGCACAGGGATTTAATGAATTTTTATTTAATGGACAATACAATACACAATTAAAATCAAGAGTTGTAGGATATGCTCAAAATGAATTTTCAGAAATTATTAGACAGTTAGGCAAGGGTATGCAAATTGAATTTGATGTTAGAGATGGAAAATTAGATATAAAAGTAGGTGATGTGAAAGATGTACAAGAGAAAAAAAGAAAAATTGAAACAGCGTGGGAAAGAGTAAATAAAGTTTTAGGGAGTCTGGATTTACTTTTGGATAGTATTAGAGATTTTGAGATGCAGATTGACAATACACAAAGAGATGTTTTTGGGCGCGATTATAGAAAAATAGCGAATGTTGTGGGTGCTGGGTTTATGGCAGGAGCTACTGCTGCTAGTCCTATAGTTCTTGGATCGGTAGCAGCTGCTATCGAAGGTATAGATGCATATTTCATACAAAAAGAAAGATATCTCCAAAGAGAAAGACAGATTTTAAGAAGAGAACTAGAGGACTTACTTCAACACATAGAAAAATCCTTATCTGAATATGATTCTTCTAAAATAAATTATTTAGATTTTTCTCGTGAATGTAAGACACAAATAGACAAGATAAAAAATATTTTAAATAAAAGATTAAATGGCAAATTGCTTATAGCACCAGATGATCCTTTGCGTGAAAGAGCAAAGTTGGTTCTTTTCAGATTATATACGCTTATATGGGATAATAAAGTATTAGAATATTTAGAAAAGGGAAGTGATAGTGAGGAAATGTCTCGTAAAAGGATGACAATAAAATCTATTATTTACAGTCTTGCTGTTCTTGCATTAATCAATATTGCATCACCTAATAGCGGTATAAGAGAAGAAGTCAATAAGTTAAAAGTAAAGATAGAAAAAGAAATAGAGAAAATTAGACGAGAAACAAAGATACACGAATACAAAGTCACAGCTGATAAGGGAGAGGGGATTACTCATATATTGGTAAAATCATTAAAAATAAGCAGAGAAGATGCATTTTTTTGGGCTTATAAGCACGGATATGTAGCAGTATATGATAGTATGGGAAATAAATTTGATATTGAAGAGTTGAGGAAATTATTAAAAGAAAAAGGATTGGAACCGCAGGATCTTTATAATGATGAAACAATCAAAAAACTAAAATTAAAACTATCCGAGGAGGTTATAAAAAAGGGTCAAGTGATAGGGATTTTCAGGAATCCAGATGGTAGGATAGTAGTGATAATTGATCCTGGCCCTACAAATTTCGATAAAGATAAATAAAATATTAGTTAATATAATTACCTACATTCTCCCCAAGATTTGCCTGAAGATATGTGAACTTTAAGAGGAACTTTTAACTTGCAGGCATTTTCCATATTAAATCTTATAATATCTATAGCTTCATCTTTATATTTTATATTGACTTCAAAAACAAGCTCATCATGAACCTGCAT
>WFTA01000053.1 GCA_015485715.1 Patescibacteria group bacterium | reverse complement strand
GCTCTGATTGCTTCTGGTAAAAAGGGAACTAAAATCTTGCCATAGCCTATCAGCCACTGGGCCACTTTTGATGCTTCTATTGCCGGCAGTATAAAACTTGCGAAAGGAAACTTAGCAACTATAACAAGTATAACCCCCAAAATAACAGCGCCTTCGAAAAATCCCAAAAGCCCACCCGCCAATCTGTTAATAGAACTTAAAAACGGAAGTGCAGTAAATACTTTAAAAAACTTGTTTATAATCCAAAAAATAAACCCTACCAGCCTTGATACAACAACAAATAAAATAATAAAAGCAACGACTTTAGCAAGATTTATATTGCCCAAAAAAAGTCCCTTCATCACATTTGCTAGTTGCTCAAAATAATTGCCTGCTACCAAAACCCCTATAACTGTCCCTAAAAGCGACCCAAAAGTAACAATAAGTCCAAACCTTATCCCTGAGGCTACAAAGAAAAAGAGAATGATGATAAGAATAAGATCAAAAAAAGTCATAAAGTAAAATTAAATTGTAATTTATTCTTTTTTAGGAAACAACGGAGTATCCGGCGCTGAAATCCTATCCTTTTCCAGAAGTTCCCGCATCTTTTTGGTAATTTCAGGCATAAAAGGCTCTAGAAAGTACACAATCTCCTTCAAAATAGCATAGACCCTGTGTAAAACTTCTGACAGTTTTTCTTTTTCATTGTTTTTAAAAAGCTCCCACGGCTTTTCTTCTTCTATAAACTTATTCAGATGTGATACAGCTGACCATATCTCCTGCAGTGCAAGATCAAACTTAAAATTTTCCAGATATACACCAGCCTGCTCTAAACCATAAGAATATAAAGCAACCTTTTCCTCATCTATCCTGCCATCTAAATACTTGTCTATCATATTCAATGTTCTTTGTAAAAGATTTCCCAGATCATTTGCCAGCTCGCTATTATATCTCTCTTTCAACCGCGCTATGGAAAAATCACCGTCTGAGCCAAAAGGTGTCTCTCTAAAAAGAAAATATCTAACCACATCAAAGGAAAATTCCTGCATCAAATCTATAGGATTAACCACATTGCCTATAGTTTTACTCATCTTTTGGCCATCAGATGTCCAATGCCCATGAACAAAAAAAGTTTTGGGAAGCTCTATCTCAGCTGACATAAGCATAGCAGGCCAGAGAGCGCAGTGGAACTTACTTATCTCTTTTCCCAGAAGATGAACATCAGCCGGCCAATATTTGGAAAACTTGGCCTCATCCTGCCCAAATCCAATACCTGACAAATAGTTAATCAGAGCGTCAAACCAGACATATATTCTCTGGTTTTCATCACCGGGTACAGGGATGCCCCAGTCAATAGTCTCTCTGGATATACTAATATCTTCCAAATGGTTTTTAATATAGCTGACAACTTCATTACGCCTTTCTACAGGAAGAATAAAATCAGGATTTTTCTCTATATGTTCAAGCAGAGCATCTTTATACTTAGAAAGTCTGAAAAAATAATTTTTTTCCTTCAAAATATCTGGTTTCTTTTTATGATAAGGGCACAGCCCGCCATCGTCCAGATCAGACTCTTTTATAAATTCCTCACAGTCAACGCAGTACCATCCTTCATATTCTCCCAAATATATATCTCCTTTTTCCTGAACTCTCTCCCAGAATATTTTTACAGCATTAATATGCTCAGGAGAAGTGGTGCGTATAAACCTGTCAAAAGATATACCAAGCTTGAGCCATGTCTCTCTCCAGATAGAAGACATTTCATCTGTGAACTCCTGCAGGCTTTTACCTGCTTTTTTAGCAGCTTCTACTACCTTCTGTGAATTCTCATCAGTGCCAACCAAAAAAAACACATCTTTTCCCTGAATCCTGTGCCATCTAGCTAAAATATCAGCTGCTACTGTAGTATAGGTATGTCCCAGATGAGGTGTTCCGTTAATATAGTAAATAGGAGTTGTAATATAAAATTTATCCATACTTTCACGTCTAACTTATTTTTATAATACTCTGAAACAAACAAAAAAGCAAGAAACTCATACAGTAAATTGAAAAACAGAAGGAAAAGAGTATAATGTAAATATGTCAAATAAACATCAAAAATTTCTCATTATCGATGCCAACTCTATCATCCATAGAGCATATCATGCTCTACCACCTCTGACCACTAAAGAAGGTAAACTGGTAAATGCTGTTTATGGATTTGCAAGCATACTCTTTAAGGCTCTCAGAGATATAAAGCCGGACTACATTGCTGTATGTTTTGATTTGCCGGGAGGCACATTCAGAGACGAGATATATGAAGAATACAAAGCAGGAAGAGAGGAAAAGCCGCAGGAATTTCATGATCAGTTTCCCATTATCAAAGAACTTCTTAAAAATCTTAATATCAAAATATGTGAAAAAGAGGGATTTGAAGCAGATGATCTTATCGGCACACTTATCAAAAACAATAAAAATGCAGATGTAAGAAATATCATCTTAAGCGGAGACAAAGATCTGCTCCAGCTCGTTGGAGACAACACTGTAGTACTTCTGGTTAAAAAAGGGGTTTCTGATACCCAAGAATACACAAACAACAACTTTAAACAGCTTACACAGCTTACTCCATCTCAATGGATAGATTATAAAGCTCTAAGGGGCGATCCTTCTGACAATATTCCGGGCGTAAAAGGTATAGGAGAAAAAACTGCTATATCCCTTCTGCAAAAAATGAAATCTCTGGACAACATCTATGAAAACATGGAAAAAGGGAAACATCAGGATATTTTAAAAGGCAAACTTTTAGAAAACCTTAAAAAGTATAAAGATGATGCTTTTCTGTCCCGCAAACTTGTAACTATAGATACTGATGTAGATATAGATACCCGACTTGAAAACTACAAATACGGTCCTATTGATTTTGATAAAACCGTGAGTCTCTTGCAAAAACTTGAATTTAAATCTCTGCTGACCAGACTCCAAAACCTTGCAAATCAATCTCTTTTTGAAGGAGTAGAAAGTAAAAAAGAAAAAAAATCAGATAGCCAGTGGAGAAGCAGTTACCAAAACTATTCCAAAAACTACCTGCTGATAAATAAAAATGATTTAAACAACTTTTTCCAAAAGTTGTCCCGTCAAAAAAAATACGCAATTGATACAGAGACAGACAATGAAGACCCTATAAAAGCCAATCTTTTGGGAATAAGTTTTTGTTTTGAAGAAGATAAAGCCTACTATCTTCCCTATCATATATTATCTTCATCTGATAGAAAAAGACTAAAAAACATTCTTGAAAAACCAACTCAAAAAATAGGACACAATATCAAGTATGATATAGAAGTTCTTAAGGGCGAAGGTATAGATATAAAAAATATATATTTTGATACTATGATCGCAGCCTATCTCATCAATCCGGGAAGCAGATCATACTCTCTCTCGTCTCTTGCATTTTCATATTTAGGCAGGCAAATGATAAACATAGAAGAGCTTATAGGCAAAAAGGGTAAAAACCAGTTAAACTTAAAAGATATTCCTGAAGATAAGATAGCTATTTACGCTGCTGAAGATGCCCATATGACCTATCTTTTGTACTTCAAACTAAAAGAAGACAATGTATTTAAAGAAATAGAAAAAGTATTTACAGACATAGAAATACCACTTGTACCCATACTGGCAGATATGGAATATACCGGAGTTTTAATTGATAAAAAATTTCTTGAAAGACTAAGCAGGGAACTTGATAAAAAACTGGAAAAAATTCAACAAAAAATTTACAAATTAGTTAAGTGCGAGTTTAATATCCTGTCTCCCAAACAGCTCAAAGAGGTACTTTTTGACAAACTAGAAATCCCGACCCATAATCTGTCCAAAACAAAGACAGGAATATCAACCGCTGCCTCTGAGCTGGAAAAACTCAAGGGCCTTCACCCTGTAATTGATTTAATACTTGAATATCGCGAAATTGCAAAACTGAAAAACACCTACACTGACTCTCTACCCAAGCTTATAAACCCAAAAACAGGCAGGGTTCACACCAGCTTCAATCAAACCATAACATCTACGGGCAGGCTATCGTCATCAAATCCTAACCTGCAAAACATACCAATTCGCACTCCTTTGGGAGCTAAAATAAGGAATGCTTTTGTTGCAGACAAAAACAATGTTATCATATCTGCTGATTACTCTCAGGTAGAGCTAAGGGTTGTGGCAAGCCTGTCTAATGATAAAAATATGATAGACGCCTTCAGACAAAATCAGGATATACATACCCTGACTGCTGCCCAGATATATGAAGTGTCAATAGAAAAAGTAACCAGACAGATGAGAAGAGAAGCAAAAGAGATAAATTTTGGAATTCTCTATGGACTTGGCTGGAGAGGTATAGCCCAGCGCGCTGGTATACCCCTGTTGAGAGCTAAAGAGTTTTATGAAAAATACAAAAACCTGCATCCTCAAATTATAGACTATATAGAGAGCATTAAAGAGACAGCCAGAGCTTTGGGATACACTGAGACTCTTTTTGGCAGAAGGAGGTACTTTCCTGAGATAAGCGCCCAACACCAGATCTTGAGAGCTCAGGCAGAAAGAGCAGCAGTCAATCACCCTATCCAAGGCACAGCAGCTGATATCATCAAAAAGGCTATGATTGTGATAGACAACGAGTTAAAAAACAAAAAACTGAATAGCAAAATCAAAATGCTGATGCAGGTTCATGATGAGCTTGTTTTTGAAGTCAATATAAAATATAAAGATGAAGCTATAGATATTATAAGATTTAATATGGAAAATGCCTGCAAGTTAAAAGTTCCTCTTAAAGTTCACATATCTTCAGGCAAATCTTGGGGAGAATGTA
>WFTA01000052.1 GCA_015485715.1 Patescibacteria group bacterium | reverse complement strand
TACCTATATAAAGGCAAAAGTTATGGGTTTTAAAGTAGATGGGTTTGATGATGATATAAAGGCAGTTTCTTATCATGATTTAAAGATAATATATAAAGACAATAAATATATTTGTAATATTATATTTGATGTCTAACTAAATAATAAATTTATACCAGAACTTATGTCAGAATTTGATATCAACGATAGAGCCACTCTATTTTTAGAGAAAATAAGTACTCTATCTTATGCGGATCAGCTGTGTAAATTAATATTGAATTGTTGTACCTTAAGATCAAAGTTTAATTTTGAAAAGGAGGAAATATTGCAATTAAGAGAGTATTATGCATCTCTTGACTTTGATGTATTGGTGGTTATATTTTTTTCTATACAAAATCTTGAATATCAATTAGGTAAGATCCATTCAGGAGAAAGTCCTGTTGAAAAAAGTGCTGTTGTTGTAGACAGCAGTTCTTTTGAAAGCTTTACAAATCCACCTGGTGGAACAGAAGTATTTTCTCCGTATGAAGTAAATTTGGATGGTTTACCGTTAGATTTTGATTGTAATCCAAAAACAAGTAATCAGTTTATAGAGTGGATAGTTGAGAGCTTAATATCTGACCTTGGCATTTACAATCTGGCTCAGATTATAAAAGATCCTTCTAAAAATCGTCATTTAAACAATGATATAATAGATTTTTTATCGAAAAGGTTTCAGGAGCATAACATAAATCAGGTATTAGATGAGGTAAAAAGAGAGCTGTTTAAATTGCCTACAAAATCTCTGATATATTTATACATTTCTTTAGCAGAGAAAGTAAGCCCCTTTTTAGATAGAGATAATAAGGAAAAGCATATAACTTTGAGGGTCAATCAACTTAAACACATATTGGGACTGGCGGAGGAGGGTATAGAAAATAATATGGGTGACATCGTTATGTAATCTTTTATGAAAAGAAGTGATTTGAAAAAAATATCAGATTATATCTGGCAGATACCAAAAACCTACAGAAAAGATATGAGGGTGGATGCCAGATTTTTTGCATCTGACAGTATGCTTGATGAAATATTGAGAGACAAGTCTTTAGATCAACTTGTAAATGTATCTACACTTCCCGGAATATCGAGGTTTGCACTTGCTATGCCTGATATGCATGAAGGGTATGGTTTTCCTGTGGGAGGAGTAGCTGGTTTTTTGGCAGATACTGGTATTATATCACCCGGTGGTATAGGGTATGATATAAATTGCGGAGTAAGGCTTTTGGCATCTGGTATGTCTTTTGATGATGTAAAAGACAGATTGCATGAGATAGCCAGAGAAATATTCAGGCAGGTTCCTTCAGGAGTTGGAAGAGGGGGGAGATTAAGATTAAAAGGACAGGAGATGGATAAGGTTTTGGAAAATGGTGCACATTATATGGTGCAGATGGGATATGGCAGAGAGGAGGACCTTGAGTACATAGAGTCTTCAGGCAGACTCACTGAGGCAGATTCCAGCTTTGTGTCAGACAAAGCAAAGAAGAGGGGAAGGGATCAGCTGGGAACAATGGGTGCAGGAAATCACTTTGTGGAGGTGGAGAAAGTGGAGAAGATTTTTGATGAGAATACAGCGCGCAGAATAGGTCTTTATCAGGACCAAGTCGTGGTTTTGATTCATACAGGATCCAGAGGGCTTGGGCATCAGGTAGCTACAGACTATATCAGGCTTATGATGGCTGTTATGGACAGCTACAGTATCCAGATTCCAGATAGAGAACTTGCCTGCTCTCCTTTTGCAAGCAAAGAAGGGCAGGAGTATTTCAGGGCTATGTCAGCTGCTGCTAATTTTGCTTGGGCCAACAGGCAGATGATAACTTTTGAGGTAAGGCAAGCGTGGAAGAGCGTGTTTGGAGACAGCGAACTTAAAGTGGTTTATGATGTGGCTCACAATATAGCTAAGATAGAGGAGTATGAAATAGATGGGAAAAAGCAGAAAATAGTGGTGCACAGAAAAGGCGCCACCCGCGCTTTTCCTGATCAGATAGTGCTTATTCCCGGAAGTATGGGAACAGGATCTTATGTTTTAGTCGGCCAGAAAGAATCTCTTAAACAGAGTTTTGGATCTACCTGCCATGGCGCAGGAAGGCGTATGTCGCGCAGAAAAGCAAAAGATACAGTGAGAGGTTCGGAATTAAAGCAGGATTTAGAGAGAAGGGGTATAGCAGTATCTGCTGGGTCTATGTCAGGGCTTGCAGAAGAAGCACCCATTGCTTATAAAGATGTGGATGCAGTAGTTGATGTTGTACACAGAATTGGTATTGCTAAAAAAGTGGCAAGACTTTCTCCCATAGCTGTATGTAAAGGATAACTTTTATCTAATTATCCAATTTACCAATTCACAAATTTACAATCAATTATCCAATTATCCAATGAATTAAGTTAATCTAATAAATATCAGATTCCATCCAGCCCCACTTTTCAGGAATATCTGCATATATGTTGCTTTAAATTAAATTATACACCCTATGGTTTTATAGCAAGATTTACCTCAAAAAGTGGAGCTGGATTGATATTTGGAATTTTTAGGTTTGGGATTTAGAGTTTCGGATTTTTTTAAATTGGTTATTGAAAATTGAAAAATTAAGCATATATGGTATAATCTTTGTATAATTAACGGCATTGTGCCGAAGGGAGGTGGGTATGAAATATCCATATACATTACCTGAGCTTGGGTATGGCTATGATGCTCTTGAGCCTTATATAGACGAGCAGACTATGATCATTCATCATACCAAGCATCATCAGGGATATGTAGATAAATTAAACAAAGTTTTGGAGAAATATCCTGATCTGCAGAATATGGATTTGGAAGATATATTAAGAAATTTGGAAAGCCTGAATATTGAAGACAAAGATAAAGTTCAGATCAGAAACAATGGAGGAGGACATATCAATCATACCCTGTTTTGGGATATTATGAATCCAAACACACAAGCAGATGAGAGTTTAAAGTCTGAGATAGAACAAAAATTTGACTCTGTAGATAATTTTAAAAAAGAGTTTTCAACTGTTGCTTTGTCGCACTTTGGAAGCGGTTGGGCGTATTTAGCAAGGGATGAGAAAGGTGATTTGCAGGTTTACTCTCTGCCCAATCAGGATTCGCCTTATCTTTTGGGTCATACTCCTGTCATAGGATTGGATGTCTGGGAGCATGCTTATTATCTTAAATATCAAAACCGCCGTGCTGAGTACATAGAGAACTGGTGGAATGTTGTAAAAATACTATAGTTAAGATAAATTTGTAATTTTCCATATATAGTTTATAATATTTATATGAGGTTTATTTTTATGGAAAGCAGTATATGTTGTTGCAGTCCCTTCTGGATGAGGAAGGGAAGCTGTGGAGGTGTGGAAGAATGTAGCTGTTGTTGACGAATATAAAATCCTCTCATTCCCTTCCTCAAAGGAAGGGAATTTTTTATTATAATTAAACTCTCTATTATGTCTGATAAAAACATACTTATCATATCTGCCCATCCTGATGATCATATTCATATAGCAGGATCTATTATGTATTTTCAGGATAGAGGATATAGTGTATATGAGATCCTTATGACAGAGGGTGAAAACGGAGCATTATACAAAGATAAGAAGTATGAGAAAATATCCCACATACATAAACTGCGCCTTATAGAATATCAAAAAGCAGCTAAGTTTTTAGGTATCAGACATAGCTATTTTCTGGGAGAAGCAGACGGAATGATACAGGCAAATGACAAATCTATTCTTAAAGTTGTCTCTATTATACGAAATTTGAAGCCTTATATAGCCATAACCCATTCAGATTATGATACCCACAGAGACCATATAGAGACATACAAGATAGCTCTTCAGGCAGTGCAAATATCTGCAACCACTGCTTATCTGGAAGACAGTCAAACAGTATGGAGGGTGCCTGTTTTCTGGAAGTTTGAAGGATATATGCCTGAGACAAGCAATATTTATATAGATATAAGCCCCTATCGCAGGCGCAAAGAAGAGCTTATAGGTATATACAGCAGTCAAAAAAGCAGACATATAATCCAGTATATAGAGAGTTCTGACAGGAGAAATGGAATTGTTATAGGCACAGATTATGCAGAGTCTGTTGCTCTTGACAAAGTATGGCCTGTTGATTTAAGATTTTTGGTAAAATAACCAGCTTAATATGCTATTTTATCCGGGACAAAGATCAACCATGCAGGAAAGAGTAGAGTTATCCAAATTGTTTATTGATAGAGATGAATATTTTAAATATATATACAGTAAATTATTACTTCTACTCCATCAATTGTGTTTACAGAAACAAGAAGGAAAATTAGATGAAGAGAATGTTGAGGTTTTACTATTTTTAGTGAATATTATTAAGAGTTATACTTATAACCCTATACTAAAAGGTATTTTAGAAAAGCTTAATGATTTTTATTATAATAAAAAAAGTGGGACTGATAATATCAATGATTTGGAAAAAAAGTTTAGAAACCAAGTTATACAAGATTTGTACGAGCTTGTAAAAAATAAAAAATATATTTCATTTTTTGATGAACTGTTTGAGATTATTTTGCATAGAGATCGTAAAATAGGAATGATTGGAGAAATAGCTGTGTGCAAAGGTTTGGAGGATATTCTTGCTGCAGGTAATACGTATACCGTTAGAATAGGAAATTGCGAAGAAGATAAAAGAGGAGGAGATATTATAATATCCATTAATACAAAAAAAGGAGAAAAAGTTATTTACTTAGATGTGAAGTTTGTGTATAGTAGAAGAGATGGATCTATAGAAGATTTAATTGTGATAAGTTACAATCCTTCTAACTGTGTTGGTGATGGCAAAGGTTTTTACAATATGCAATTAAAGATTAAATATCAATCAGGATTAAATGAATATATAGATTTTAAATCTTTTGGAGCAGGTGAGAAGTTAAAAAAGATTTTAGAAGTATTTAAATTGGTACTTAAATATTTAGATACTAATATAGATGATGATAATCTTGTCACAAGTATAAGTAATGTTATTAAGGGTAAAGTAACTATAGGG
>WFTA01000051.1 GCA_015485715.1 Patescibacteria group bacterium | reverse complement strand
ATCTAATTCTTAAATTTTTTCCAGCTCCACTTTTTGAGGCAAATCTGTGACATAAAACCATAGGGTGTGTAATTTGATTTAAAACAACATATCTGCAGATAATCTTGAAAAGTGGGGCTGGATGGGGCTGGGTTGTTATTTGAAATTTTAAAGTTGTTTAGGATTTAGGATTTAGAATTTCGTATTTAGTATTTTATTCTTGTGCGCCCAGAGGGATTCGTCCCATCATGCGACGGGACAGGCCCTGTCATTTGACAGGATTTTATATAGACTAATTCTCCAGATACGATTCAAGAAAATGGACAAAGCCATATTTTAATGTGCGCCCAGAGGGATTCGAACCCCCGACACAGTGGTTAAGAGCCACCTGCTCTACCGGGCTGAGCTATGGGCGCCTGATGTATTTTTAAATTAATATATTTTTAAGAATTGTCAATATTAAGTACCTCATTCAAAATATCTTTAGCAAGCTGGTTTCTATCTTTTTCCTCCATATTTTCAGTACTAATATATAAATTCACGTTGTCACCTACCTGTACACTCTGGGGAAGAAGGGTCAAAGGTATGTGTATAGTCTGACCGTCAGAGAGACGGACAACTGCTTTGTCGTCTTCGATGCCCTCCAGTTTGCCTGTTATCTTATTCTGAAAAATATTTATATTATCCATTACTCTGCATTTACTTTTATAGATACATTCTTAGTCTTTTTAACCTTTGGCAACTTAATTGTCAAGATCCCGTTTTTCAATGTAGCTTCTGCCTCCTCACCCTTAACCTCTATAGGAAGGATAATTGATCTTGAAAAAGAGCCCCAGTAGCACTCTTTATACAAATAATTATCATCTGATATCTCCTCCTCCTCTTGTCTTTGGCCCTTGATAGTGACCATATCACCGTCTATGGAGATACTTAAATCCTCAGGTTTTACTCCTGCCACTGTAGACCTTATAACTATATGGTCATCTGTTTGATACACATCTACAGCAAGCTGTCCCTCTTCTTCGTTTTCAAATAGATAACTATCATCTGCAGCTTGCTGATTTGCAGGCTGGCTGGCAGGATGAACATTTTCTTCCTGTTGAGGAGAGTTACCCTGCTGTTTAGAAGAAAAAATTTGTGTAAATATTTGTGCTGTCATATATATCTACTTGGGCTCACAGCCCATTATTTTTAACAAGTATATTATATCATAAAAAAGAAAAACAAAAAACAAAGTTGTTGTGGCTAAATATACAGAACATCTAACTTTAATTAAGAAAAACCTTACTTTTATCTATCTTATAAAATGAATGAGTAAATCTCCCTATTATTCAATAGAATTTGCAGATTAATTGAAGTTATTTTTTAATCTCTATTTTAGATGCATATTTTAGTTGAGCGGGTGAGCGGAATCGCCCTGATATTACATCAGGGCTTGGAGATAGATTGAAGCTATTTTATTCTTTAATCTATAGTTTAGATACACGTTCTGGTTGAGCGGGTGAGCGGAATCGAACCGCCATCCCCAGCTTGGAAGGCTGGTATAATAGCCATTATACGACACCCGCATGCAATAAACATTGTAGAAAAAAATCACACTTATGTCAATTTCCTATTCTAAAATAAATCACATCTCCATCTTGAACTACATAATCCCTGCCTTCCACTCTCACCAGCCCTTTATCTCTTGCTGCAGACCATGATCCACAATCAAGTAATTCTCTCCAGCTGATAACCTCTGCTCTGATAAACCCTTTTTCAAAATCACTGTGTATCACACCTGCCGCCTGTGGGGCTTTGGTATTTCTCTTCACAGTCCAAGCTCTGGTTTCTTTCTCTCCTGTAGTTAAAAAAGATATAAGATCAAGGGTTTCATAAGATTTCACAATTAGTCTATCCAATCCACTCTCCTGAACGCCCAGCTCTTTCCTTTCCTCATCTGTAAGAAGAGACAAATCAAGCTCATCCTTTATATTTAATACAACATACGGAATATTTTGCAGATTTTGAGGTAAAGAAAAACTTATATCTTCTTCAAATGAGTTAAATAAAAAAATCATGGGCTTGATAGTAAGCAGATTAAGTTCTTTCAAATACTGAGCTTGTTTTTCTCCCAAATGCAAATCAGCCTGATACAATATAGTCTCCTGTTCTAAAATATTTTTAAGCTTCTGGTAAAGCTCGAGTCTTTCCTGAGCTTCTTTGTCGCCTGATCTGGCTTTGCCTTCAACAGCCTGTATCCTTTTTTCTACTAAATTCAAATCTGCCATAATAAGCTCAAAGTTTATTGTCTCTATATCGCGAACAGGATCAACTTTTGCCTCTACATGATGAACTTTATCAGTTTCAAAAACACGCACCACCTGCACTATAGCATCAACTTCTCTGATATGAGATAAAAACTGATTACCAAGCCCTTCTCCCTGATGAGCGCCCTTTACCAGCCCGGCTATATCTACAAATTCAATGGTGGAGTAAATTGTTTTCTCTGAATTTGACATTATAGAGAGCTTATCCACTCTCTCGTCTGGAACAGCAACCACACCCACATTTGGATCTATAGTTGCAAAAGGATAATTTTCTATCAAAACTTCTTTTTTAGTTAAAGCTTTAAACAAAGTGGACTTTCCCACATTAGGAAGACCTACTATTCCGATCTGGATAGACATAACGATAAATTTAATTTTCAAATTTTCAATAACCAATCCAGCCCCACCCAGCCCCACTTTTTGAGGTAAATCTTGCTCTAAAACCAATAGGTATATAATTTGCTTTAAAGCAACATATCTGCAAATGATATTGAAAAGTGGAGCTGGGTGGAGCCGGAAAAAATTTAAGGATTAGATATTACAAATTGTTTATAAAACTTGAAATTAAAAATTATTTTTGGTTGTTTAGGATTTCGGGTTTTAGATTTAAAATTTTTAAATTATCTATTACCTATTGCTTAACTTGAAAATATTTATTAATATACTACTGCAATTAAAGTATAAATATGCCGCAGTATAAAGTCAAACTTATAGAGAGAAAACAAGCTGCAGAAAATACCACTTTATATGTTTTTGAAAGACCTGAAAATTTTGACTATCTTCCCGGACAGCATGTGGTTGTAAAACTGGATATACCATCTATACCCACACAGGATACACTTAGGACATTTACTCTATGTTCATCACCTACAGAAGAAAATTTAAAAATAGTAATGAGAGACGGAATCAGTGATTTTAAAAAAACACTTCAAAATATGGATGAGGGAAAAGAAGTTACCATCATAGGTCCTGCAGGAAGGTTTACATATCAGAAAGGAAAAAATATTTCCATGATCGCAGGTGGCATAGGCATTGCTCCGTTTAGATCTATGATAAAATATGCTTTTGATAAAAATATAGACTATAATATTATCCTGCTTTATTCTAATCCTACTCTAGAGAGAATAGCTTTTTATGATGAATTTAAAAATATATCTGCTACACTATCAAATATGAATTTGAAAGTTGTAAATACCCTCACTCAAAAAACCCCAGAGGATTGGAATGAAGAGCAGGGAAGAATAGATAAAAACTTTATACAAAAACATGTCCCAGATTTTGACAAAAGAGACTTCTATATTTGCGGTCCTCCCAAGATGGTAGAAGATATAGAAAATATCCTCAAGTCACTAGACATCTCTCCTGACAAAATCTTCACAGAAAAATTTACTGGGTATTAAATAGGTGTTGAAATTGATCCCCTTCTTCTTTTAGCATCTTGTCTGGGTGGTGTTGTACCTGAATTTCGTTGTTGATTCTTTAACGCTTTAGTAAATCCTCCTGCCTCTATTTGCTGTCGGATACGCTCTTTTCTTTTCTTTCTTGCTTCTTCAACAGCTTCAGCCGCTTTTCTCTGTATTTCTTTAATTTCCCTATAAGATGGAAAATTCATACTGTTTAAATAAATAATTATTTAACTTATTATAGCATAATTTTTGACAAAAATCAATAAAAAATATAAAATGATGATACATGTCTAGGGGTTCTTACTAAATTAATTTTTTTATTTTGAAAGCAAAATTTATGTGAAAGTAATATGCCCAGGTGGCGGAACTGGTAGACGCGTCGGACTTACCCTGTACCACAGAGGGTACAGGGTACTCAGAACCTTTATGGTTCTGAGTAAAATCCGATTAAATATATCGAAATGTAT
>WFTA01000050.1 GCA_015485715.1 Patescibacteria group bacterium | reverse complement strand
ATTTAGTATTTAGAATTTCGAATTTAGGATTTTAGAATTGTTTAGTATTTCGTATTTGTATAATAATAGTGTAGTGGTAAAAATATTTATTATTGGCTTATTTGGTCTTCTCCCAGAATAATAAGAAAGTCAATATTTTCTACATTGTCTATAACAGGGAGGGTTTTTTGGGATTTTGTCTGAAGAGTTGTTTCAAGGAATTTTCTGGATTTTTCTTTTTTGCCTCCTGTAAAGTCATAAAGCACTGTTTTTTTGTAGTTTTGACTTTTGGCGTTTGATATCTGAGCTATTTTGAACTCAAAAGTTTTGAGTATTTCTGCAGTATTTTGTGCAAGTCCTGCTCTTGTTGTTCCGTTTTGAATTGCCAGACGGGGCGCTTCCTTTTTTATATCAGAAATAGTAAATATATTTTTGATTATAAACTGGACCTCTGAAAAATCTGATATTTTAGGAAGTAAAATATAAGCTCCGTTTTCATCTATAGTGGAGTAGAATGGTCCGAGCGGTGAGTCGTCCAGTATTTTGGTAGTTATATCAGATATACCGTATTTTTGATAGAGTCTGATAAAATTTGGTATTTCCCAGACTTGGGCATTGGTCTGTATATTTTTTTGAAGCTCATTATATATTGCCGCAATCTTATCAATCCTTAAATATGTGCTTGATGACAGGATCTTGTCTTTAAGTGCAAGAAGCAGTTTTTGCTGTCGTCGGGCCCGGGAAAAATCACCTTCTTCTTCTGCTGAGTGTCTTGATCTGACATACTCAAGGGCTCTTTCTCCATTGAGAGTCTGAAGACCTTTTTCAAAACTTACTGTCTTGTATTTATTCTCTCCGGCAGGATATTGATAGTCAGTAAACGACTTCTCTATATTTACCTCAACTCCTCCCAAAATATCTATTATTCTTTTAAAAGACTCAAAATCAACCCTTATCCAATAGTGGATTGGTATTTTGAAGACATCTTCTATAGTTTTGGCTACAAGAGCAGATCCTCCTCCCGGATACCCCTGCACTTCTCCATATGCGTTGATCGCATTTATTTTTACCTTGCCCAATTCTTTGCTTTCCACCTGAAGATCACGAGGTATGGAAATCATAGCAACCTGTCCTGTGGACGGTTTGTAACTCGCTATGATAATGGTATCTGTCAGGTAAGGGCCTTCATGCTCCACACCTCCCTGTCCAAGAAGCAGAACATTGATTCTGTCTGTGGTTTGTCCTTTAACTATATATTTATTGGCTCCTGTAATATTTCTTACTTCTTTTATTACAGGCAGAGTTGTGATTTCTTGCAGGGGTGAAATGGTTTCTTTGGCAAAAAATATTTGTTGCACGAATCCAATTCCAAAGAAGATCAAGAGAATGTAAAGTATAATTTTTATTTTTTTATAAAAAGGCAGTTTAGATGTTGTTTGAATGTTATTTTGAGATAATGGTGGTTTGGTTGTGTTTTTTCTCATATTTGTGCAATATTAAAATCCGCCAAAGGCAGATTTGTTTTATAAATGTATTTTGTTAATTATCAATTATTTTAGTATATTTATTATATCTAATACCCCAGTCTCAGTCAACTGATATAATTTGAACCCCTTGTATTTTTTTGATTTTTTTGGTAGAATATATTAAGTATTTATTTTTTAAATCTTATTATTTTATTTTTTATGAATTTTTTTGGTAAAAAAGACAATAGTGTTGAGGACGAATGGGAGACATATGAAGAAGAGGATGTATCTTCTGCAGGGTCTTGGGTTAGAGATTTGTGGTTGTATGTGTGGGAGGTTGTGAAGGTTATAATCATTGCTTTGATTATTATAGTTCCGGTAAGATATTATATATTTCAACCTTTTTATGTACAGGGCGCCTCTATGGAGCCTAATTTTTTAAACAATGAATATCTTATCATAGATGAGATAAGCTATAGGTTTTCAGAGCCTGAGAGAGGAGATGTTGTGGTATTTAGGTATCCAAGAGATAAAAAGCAGTTTTTTATAAAAAGAATTATAGGTCTGCCGGGAGAAGATATTGCTATAAGAGATAATCAGGTGATTATCTATAATCAAAAATATCCTGATGGATTTGTACTTGATGAAAGCAGTTATCTGTCTCCAAATACTCAAACAGCAGGGAATCTGAGGGTAAGTATGGGAAAAGATGAGTATTTTGTTATGGGTGATAACAGAGCCTCTTCACTTGATTCGCGCAGTTTCGGTCCTATTAAAAGAAAAGATATTATAGGTAGAGTGTTTGTACGAGTTTTACCTGTGGATAGATTTACATTGTTTACAGATGGTAAAAATTAATTTTTTTAATTATGTCCAAAAAAACAAACAAGAATATCAAGGTACAACTTTTGAAAGGATTTAAGGATATTCTACCTGAGCATGAGAAGTATTGGTTTTATGTAGTAGATAAAGTAATAAAAATAGTGAAAGATTACAATCTGTCTTTTATAAATACGCCTGTTCTAGAAGAAGCTCAGCTTTTTGAAAGAACCGTTGGAGAAGGTAGTGATATAGTGCACAAAGAGATGTATAAGTTTAATCTTCCTAAGGGAGACTCAGAAGATGGAGGAAAGACTGTGGTACTCAGGCCTGAGGGAACTGCTGCTGTAATGAGAGCCTATATAGAGCATGGGATGTTAAATCAGCCTCAGCCGGTGAAGCTATGGTACCTGATGCCTATGTTTAGAAGAGAGAAACCGCAGTCAGGCAGATTCAGACAGCATCATCAGTTTGGAATAGAAGTTATAGGAGATCAGGCTCCGGTTATAGATGCGCAAGTTATGATTATTGTATATTCCTTTCTGAAATATCTTGGTCTTGATATTAAGTTTCCTGTCAATAGTATAGGAGACAGAGAGTGCAGACCTGCGTATATAAATGCTTTAACATCTTATCTTTCAAGCAGACAAAGACAGCTTTGCACAGATTGCAAAAGAAGACTAAAGACCAATCCACTTAGAGTTTTGGATTGTAAAGAGGAAAAATGTCAATTGATTTTGGAAGATGCACCCCAGATAGTGGATTATCTGTGTGATGAATGCAGGAATCATTTTGTAGCAGTTCTTGAATATCTTGATGAGCTTGATATTCCTTATGAGCTTGATAATAAATTGGTAAGAGGAATAGATTATTATGAAAGGACTACTTTTGAAGTTGTTTTAAAAAACCCTGATGAGGACGGTAAAAATTTATCACTGGGAGGCGGGGGAAGATATGACGGGTTATCTGAACAGCTTGGAGGCAGACCTGCACCCGGGGTAGGTGTGGGTTTAGGTATAGAGAGGATTATAGGAGCTCTAAGAACAGCTGGTGTAGAGATACCGTCTTTTGTCAGATATGAGGTATTTATTGCACAGCTTGGAAAAGAGGCAAAGAAGAAGGCTTTGAGGTTATTTGAAGATTTGAAAGCAGAGGGATGGAGAGTGGCAGAGGCATTCTCTAAAGACAGTCTATCTACACAACTGGAAAAAGCAGATAAACTCGGTGTACAATACGCGCTTATTTTAGGTCAAAAAGAGATTATGGACGGCACCATTATCCTTAGAGACATGTCATCAGGTATGCAGGAAGAAGTTAATTTTGAAAAGATAAAAGATGTACTCAAAAAGCGCATCACTCAGCCTCAGGTAATAGTGAGAGATCTTGATGATGGTGATCAAGAAAAAGATGGAGAAAATTAGTATTTGACATAGTAATTATTATTTTGTATAATTTTTTATGCCCTATGGGGCTTTGTTTTTGTCTATTATAATTAAGAACTATCCGAAAGGAGGTGTAAAAAATGGCCGTTGAAGTAAAAAGAAAGCAAAACGAGTCTATAGAGTCAATTATGAGAAGGTTTAAGACTATGGTTATGCAGAGTGGTGTTCAGTTTCGCGTGAAACAGACAATGTTTAGACAGAAAAAATTGTCTTACACAAAGAAAAAGCAAAAAGCACTTAGAAAACAGCAGATACAGGCAAAGAGGCAGTACCTGCAGAGAATAGGCAAGCTTCCTCTAGACGAGAAACAGAGCACCTATACTGCAAAAAGAGTAAATACTATCAAATAATATGACCATAGAGGAACAGATCAAAAATCAACTCAAGGACGCATTAAAAGAGAAAAATGCGGAGTTGGCTACTTCACTGCGTCAACTCTTATCTGCTATTAAAAATGAAGCCATAGCTTTGATGAAAAAAGATGAAGGGTTGTCTGATGAAGAAATAATAGGCGTCCTGAAAAGAGAAAAGAAAAAAAGAGAAGATTCTATTTTGTTATACAGAGAGGGTGGTAGAGGGGATCTTGTAGAAAAAGAGCAAAAAGAGCTGGAGTTAATTAATAAGTTTTTGCCTGCTGAGATGTCAGATGAAGAGATAAAAACTGTAGTAGATAAGGTAATTGCAGAAGCAGATGATAAAAGTTTTGGCAAAATTATGGGACAGGTAATGAAAGAGGTAGGAGATAGGGCAGATGGAAGCAGAGTCAAAAAGATAGTAGAAGAAGTTATCAATTCATAGGGAATATTTCCTGATTAAGTTCCGTTCCCACCCAAACCCCGTAAAGGGGTTTTTTATTGTTGATTATTTGTTTGTAATTTTCAAAGAATTTGATAAAATGAGGGACATAATTGATTTGAAAATATGTTGGAGAAGGTGGAAAAAAGATTTAGTGCAGAAAAATTTACTCGCTGTTTGAGTATTTTTTTGTTTTCTTTTTTGTTAGGGTGTTCTAGTGGATTAAAGACAGGTAGAGAACATTTAGAGTCTGGTGTTAAAAATGTTGTTGTAGCAAAACTTCCAGTTGACAAGAAGAAAATGATAGATGAATATTCTAGTGGTGGTATTCAAGAGATAGAGGTGCCTGGCTTGCAGGATGCTTATTTGATGGCTATGTATTATTCCCGGTTATATGATTACCAAGGAGAGTATATGGCTGCCATAAGAAAATTGGAAGGTGGTTATAAAATTATTATTCCTCCTGTTATAAGGAGGAATAATGGATTAGGTGTTTTGCCTGCTGAAAATATTTTTCAAGAAGGAGATATAATAGTGCATAATCATCCTTATGTATATGGCTCTGGATTTTATAGAAAATATAATAATGGCAAGGTAAAATGTATTATTCCCTTATTTGATAAGCTTCCTTTTAAAAATGGAGGTATCATGTCTACTTTAGATAGCAATGGCAATTGGAAGATGACAAAAGAAGAAAAGGAGTTCTATACAGATTTTGTGCCAGCTCCTTTTTCACCTCAAGATTTAGTAGGCTTTATACCTCAATTTTCCAAAATATCATCTGAGTTTATAATAGCCGGACCTGCATATTTATGGGTATTGAAAATTATGGACAGAAGTAAAGCAGAATTTGAAAGCAGGAAGTATGAAAAAGCTGTCAGGAAATTTGGAGAGCATACAAGACAGAAAACCCAGCAGTCACTGGAAAGGTTTTTAAATAAATATGGCATGCTAAGTTATTTGTTTCTTATGGAATTTAAGGGAACGATTATTGGTAAACAGGAAGCCTCATCTCTGGCAGATGAATTTAATAGAATATTTGGAGGGTTTGACTTGAAGATAGAGCTTGTATCTGTATATACATTTTCAAACTCAAATTAATAAAGATATAAAGTTTAATCCCAAAGAATTCCCCGCAGCTTGCTGCGGGGTAGTTCATTTATTGAATTTTAAGTATTGTATTTCAGAAATTTATTAAGAGATTGCGAAATAAACACTCTGACAAATATTACACGTACGTGTAATATTTGTC
>WFTA01000049.1 GCA_015485715.1 Patescibacteria group bacterium | reverse complement strand
TTATCAATAATAAAAATTCCAAATGTCAAAATCCCAATGTCAAATCCACGGCATGTCGCCATGGCATGCAAATCCTAAATCCCAAATCCAAATAACAGCAATGATTGTTTGGGCTCTGAATATTGGATATTTGTTGTTGATTTGTCATTTGAGCTTTGTCATTTGACATTTATTGAATTGGGTTATTATTTAGGATTTAATATTCGTATCTTTGATTTCGGATTTGTATTAAATAGTGTAGTGTAAAAACTTTTATGTTTAACCTAAAACTTACAAGGCAAATTTTTTTGGGACTGGTGTTTGTAGATCTTATCTCTCTATTTGCTTATCTTTATGCGCCTTTGAATATAGCAGGGTTTGTTTTTTTGGTTATAAGTTTTTTGATTGTATGTTTGTATGATTTTAGATTGGGATTTGCTGCCTTGTTGCTTGAATTTTTTGCAAATTCTTTTGGGAGATTGTTTTTTATAGACAGTGAGTTTTTTGTGCCTTTAAGAATTGCAATGTTTGTGGTTTTTATGAGTGTGTTTTTATATAGAGAGGCAGGATATTTTTTGCAGGATAAAAAGAGATTTTGGATTTTCTGGCTTTCATTTTTTAGAAATAAAATTTTTGGATTTATTTCCATTTTTATAATTATTGTATTTCTTGGGTTTTTAAAAGGCATGCTGGCAAATGATTTTGCTAGAGTATTTCTTGATTTTAACAACTATTTGGCTTTGTTGTATATATTTCCTTTTTACAGAATTATGTCTGATACTGGTAAAAAGCATTGGCAGATATACTTCTCAGCTATTATAGCAGGAGGTGTATTTATAGTATATAAAACATATTTTGTGTTGTGGATTTTTTCGCACAATATTTACGGTATTTTACCTTCTTTCTATAAATGGATAAGAGATTTTGGATTTGGAGAAATTACTCTAATAAGCGGCAGTTTTTACAGGGTATTTATGCAGAATCAGATATATATAGTGATTTTGTTTTTCGTGCTTATATCTTACCTTTGGTACAGATACAGCCAAGACGGGTTATCTGTGATAAGAGATAAAAAGATTGTTTCTATAATTTTGATTTTAGGAATGTTTTTATCAGTAATATTTATAAGCCTGTCAAGGTCGTTCTGGCTGGGATTTGTTTTGGCTTCAGCTTTGTTTGGTATATATATTTGGAGGAAAGGTGGAATTGTATCTGCTATTAAATTTGCTATACTTCCTGCTTTATCTGCAATGGTTGCCGCTCTTTTAATACTCGCCATTCTTTATATTCCACCTGTTAAGCAGAGAGTGAGTTTATCTGGCGCTGTGGAGGGAAGAGTTAGTGTGTATGAGCCCGCTGGCTCATCCAGACTTAATCTTCTTTCTCCTCTATGGGAGGAGGTAAAGAAAAATATTATCTTCGGCGGAGGATTTGGTAAGACTGTAACTTACAGATCAGCTGATCCTCGAGTGGTTCTTTCTACAGCAGGAATGAGCGGGGAGTACACAACTTTTGCTTTTGAATGGACTTATCTTGATATCTGGCTTAAGGTGGGCCTGATAGGTCTTGTGGTTTATCTGTATATTTTGTATTTGATTTTTAAACAGTTTTATCTTAATATTAAAGAGAGGGGAGGTTGGCTGAATGTGGGAGCACTCTTTTCTCTAATTGCATTTACTCTCATTAATATCACAACACCATATCTTAACCATCCTTTGGGAATTGTGTATCTATTGGTGATTGTTTTTATATCAAAATCCGCATCCGTACCTTATTCAAAATAGAGAATTTGGTTAATATTAATTAATATAGTAATAAAATGTCAAATATCAAAGCTCAAATGACAAATCAAATCCCAAATCCTAATACAAAATTTTCAATTTTCTAATTTTCAATTTTCAATCAAATCCCAATTTCTTAATTATTAATTATTTTAATCCTGTTTACCAGTTCTAAATCACAGCTTAACCTCAACTTAAAGTAAATAATCAGGTTTGAAAATTGGATAATTGATAATTCATTGAAAATTGGTTATTGAAAATTTGAAAATTAAATATAAGTATTTTTAAATTTTGATTTTTGAATTTTTACTATGACTCTTAAGACATATACAATTTTGGTTTTTATATCAAGTCTGATAAGCTGGGCGGCTTTGGGGCTTATTGTATTTTTGACAAGTCCGTATGAAGTAGGAGCTAAAGGTCTTATTTTGTTTTATATTAGTTTGTTTCTGGCACTTAGCACCACTTTTTCTCTTATAGGTTTGATAATAAGATTTTTCAGATATAAAAAAATGTTTTCTTTGGAAAAAGTAATCATATCTTTCAGACAGGGAGTTTTATTCTCTCTTTTGGTAATAAGTGCATTGATATTACAGAGCAAAGGTCTGCTTACGATGTGGAATGCAGTGCTTTTGGTGATAATATTCTCTATGCTTGAATTTTTCTTTATGTCTGCTAAATTAGGAAGAAAGTATAATAAATACATATAGAATATGGATGATATTATAAAACAAATAAAAGAGATAAAAGATAAAGCTATAGAAGAGATTAGAAAGACTGCCAATCTGGACAATATTTTTATGCTCGAGAAAAAGTATCTGGGCAGAAAGGGTGAAATTGCCAAATTTTCCAAAATGCTGAAAGATCTTGCTCAAGACCAGAAACCGGTGGTAGGCAAGCTTATTAATGAGACCAAAGAAGCTATAGTGGAGATTATTAATGAAGTCAAGCAGGCATTTGATTCGGCTTCTACTCCAAAGCTTGATCTTGATCTTACTTTACCGTCCGCGGGACAGGAGTTTGCAGGTGTACATCCTATCACATATTTAAAGTGGAAAGTGGAAGATATTTTTGCCAAACTTGGATTTACTGTGGTCGACGGCTGGGAAGTGGAAGACGACTGGCATAACTTTACAGCTTTAAATATACCACAGTGGCATCCGGCCCGGGACATACAGGATACTTTTTATATTAAGCATAAAAGAGATGATGATAAAAAAACACTTTTAAGAACTCATACATCACCACTGCAAATCAGATCTATGCTCAAAAAAGGCGTACCTCTAAGGATTATAGCTCCGGGCAGGGTTTACAGAAATGAAGCAACAGACGCAAGACATGAGACTACTTTTTGGCAGGTAGAAGGCTTGTATGTAGATAAAGGAGTATCTATAGACAATTTGATTGCAGTGCTTAATAAAGCTATCAAGATGGTTCTGGGAAAGGATGTAAAGATTAGGTGGAGACCGGGATACTTTCCTTTTGTCGAACCGGGAGTGGAGATAGATATAGAGTGTCTTCTATGCTCAGGCAAAGGATGCGGAGTGTGCAAAGATACTGGCTGGCTTGAGTTTTCAGGAGCAGGTATGGTACATCCCAATGTTTTGAAAGCTGTAGACATAGATCCTGATATCTGGTCAGGGTATGCTTTTGGATTTGGCCTGACCAGACTGGCTATGCTTAAATGGGGCATAGACGATGTAAGGCTGTTTTTAAGCGGGGATTTGAGATTTTTAAAACAATTTAAAAAATAATTATGAAAATATCCCTTAATTGGTTGAAAAAATTTGTAGATATAAAGGAAGATCCGCATACTTTGGCTGAAAAGCTTACTGAGCATACTGTGGAGATTGAAGAAGTTATAAGTGAGGATAAGTATTTGGATAAAGTGGTGGTGGGTGAAATAAAAGAGATAAAATCTCATCCTAATGCTGACAAGCTTAAGCTCTGTATGACAGATATAGGCAGTGACAGTACAGTTCAGATAGTATGCGGTGGAGCTAATATTTACGAGGGTATGAAGGTGGCTGTAGCACTTCCCGGAGCAAAAGTTAGATGGCACGGAGAAGGCGAGTGGACAGAGATAGGAAAAGCTAAGATAAGAGGGGAAGAAAGTTATGGTATGATATGTGCATCTGCTGAGATAGGACTGGCTGAATCAACAGATAAACAGGAAGAAGGACCTGACGGTGTTATGGATTTAAATACTGATGCTGCCTGCGGCACACAACTATCTGAAGCTTTGAATCTTGATGATGTGATTTTGGATATAGACAACAAATCAATTACCCACAGGCCTGATTTGTGGTCTCATATAGGCATTGCCCGGGAGGTTTCTTCTATTTTCAAAAGAAAGTTAAAAGCAGATACGTATTTTGATATTCCTAAAATAGAGAAAGAGCTTTCAGGTATAAGTATCTCAGATGACATATCTATATTTTTAAATGAAGAAATTTGCAGAAGATATATTGCAGTATATATAAAAAATATAAAAATAGAAGAGTCGCCTGACTGGCTTAAAAAACAGCTGCTGTCTATAGGGCAAAGGCCTGTGAATAATATAGTGGATATTACCAATTATGTAATGTTTGAAGTAGGACAGCCTTTGCATGCTTTTGATGCAGTAAAAGTAAAAAGCAAAGACGGGAAGTTTAAGGTGAAAGTTGACTATGGCAAAAAAGATTTAACAATCAAAGCTCTTGATGAAAAAGAATATGCAGCAGATGGCACTATTCCTCTTATTTATATTGATGATAAACCGGCAGCCATAGCAGGTGTAATGGGAGGATTTAACAGTGAGGTAGATAACAGCACTGAAGAAATACTGCTTGAATCTGCAAACTTTGCACCTCAGGTGATTAGACTTGCTTCAAAAAAGCTTGATTTAAGGACTGAAGCATCAAGCAGATTTGAGAAAAATATAAATCTTCAATCTCCTATGATAGGGGTATGGAGATTTATTCAGATTTTAAAGGAGATTTGTCCTCAGGCAGAGGTGGTCTATCTTAGAGACGAAAAATCGACAGAAGAGAAAGAAAAGGAAGTAGTTATAACCAAGGATTATATAGACAGGACAGCAGGATGTGAGATTCCTGCAAGCGAGATAGAGGGTATTTTCAAATATCTTGGATTTATACATAGTGTAAAAAATGGCGAGTATAGGGTAAAAATTCCTTTCTGGAGACAGGCTGATATTAATATCAAAGAGGATATAGCAGAAGAGGTGATTCGCATTTATGGCTATAACAATATCAAGGGGGAGAATATGCGGATAGATGGATATTATAGCGATGAAGTTCTTTTTTCGGTAAGAGAAAGGCAGGTGAAGAGATTTTTGACTTTTGCAGGAGGTGTGTGGGAAGTGGAAAATCACGCTTTTGATAACGATAAAATAGCAGAGGTGCTGCATCTTGATGAAAACAGGTGGGAGATTGAAAATCCTTTATCACAGGAATGCAGATATCTTAGGAAATCGCTTCTCCCAAATATGCTGCAAAATGTAAAAGATAATTTAAGGTTTTATGAGTATGTGAAGGTTTTTGAAATAGGCAGAGTGTTTCCGGACAGGCTAAACGATGACCTACTTCCTGATCAGCCTTACAGGCTTGGTATTATCATGGCATCCAAGAATTTATTAAATCAGGAACTTTTTATTCATCTGAAAGGTGTGGTGGAGAGGATGTTTGATTATTTAGGAGTGGAAGCAGTGTATGATCTGGGAAATTTTGACGGCAGATATGCTGCCCAAGATCAGGCGCTTTATATTTACTCAAAAGGAAAGCCAATAGGGTATATGGCAGTGATTGATGAAAGTGTTTTGAAGCAGATTAAGATACAGGTACCTGTTGTATATGCAGAAATAGACTGGGATTATCTTTCAAAAGTGGAGGAAAAAGAGATAAAGTACAGAAAATTTGCCCTTTATCCAGCAGTGGATAGAGATATATCTGTTATTGTTGATAAAAGCATTGCCTATTCAGAAGTAGAAAAAGTTATTAGAGAATCAAGTGATCTTTTGGAAAGCCTTAGGCTTTTTGATGTATATACAGGCAGGCAAATAGGGGAGGGTAAAAAGTCTTATGCTTGGCATCTTTATTTCAGAGCTGAAGACAGGACGCTTACTTCAGAAGAAGTGAATAAAGAAGTTGATAAAATTATTAAGAACCTTGCTTCATCTCTGGGAGCGCAGACTAGGAAGTAATCCTCCCTCTCAACATCTTCGTCACACTTCAGGCATTGAATGGTGTTTTTGTTTTTACACTGAGAATTTTTATACCTATATTGTTGTATTGTTTTGTTAGATGACAGATTATAGGATAATAGATGATTTGCAGATATGTTATTTTTTCAATATCTCTATAATTTTTTTAAGGAATTGTTTGTATTTATCTCTATCTTTTTCATAATATGCCATAAGCAGGGAGACTATATTGGCAGATCTGCCTCTCATTCCGGCTGTTTTTAGTCCCTCTGCAATGATATCTGATATTTCCATCAGTTTTTTGGGAGTAATTCTGATGTTGTTTATATTAATACGGTTATAAGAGCCTGCGGTTTCATTGTATGCCTGTATTATATGAGCTATGTCAGATGTGGATATTATACCAGCAGTGAATCCTCCCAACTCTGAGACAATTTTTTCTGCCTCTTCCCCACTTACTCCATATATTCTTTTAGCTGCATTTATCAGTCTGTTTTTTATTTCTTCATTTTTTTCAATATCCAGTTCATCTCTTATATATGTTTTTACTTTTTCTGCCAGACTGACTGCCAACTCCTGTGCTTTTTTAGTTGATATATAAGGCAGGATTATGGCAAATTCTTCTCCTCCTATTCTGCAAAACAAAGGATATGCATTATGAGGCGTATGTTCATTATTTCCTATTTTTTCCCTTACAGCTAGGTCGTATTCTTCTTTCCATTCCCTGTATGCTCTGTTTTGGGTATCATTAAAAAACAGACTATAAAGCATAAGATACATATCTCCTGCAAAGTGGTCTATGCCTTCATTGAGAAGTTTAAGCCTGTCTCCATCAAGGGATATAACAGCAAATTCTGTTTGTTTTTCTAGATATAAATTTACAGTTTTATCAAAAGCATCCCGGTTGAATGCTCCTGTAAGGTGGTCAAGATATTTAAGAGAGAATAACCTGCTGATTGTACTTTCTATTTTAGATATAACTTTATTTATACATTTTTCATCATCTATATGATTCTTGTCTGATATTGCAGATATGATATCCTCTTGTAAATTTTTTATTATACTTTTCATTTTTTCTATTTCTGGCTTGAGGATTGGGAAGTCATCGTGAGGAGGCTTGCGGCGCTGGAAAAGCACTTGTCTTACCCTATCTGTAAGCAGATACAGCTTGTCAATATATTCCTGAAGATTGTTTCCACCTCTTGCATCAGTTTTTATCTTGTTATTCATTTCTGCCTGATTCACTTGTATCTCTATAAATATATTTCTTTTACCTGTATTTTTTAAGTTTTCTATGCCTTGAAAGCATATTTGCAGTACACCTCTTGATACATCTTGGACTATGTTATTTATCTCTTGGATAAGCACACCCAGTGCTTGGTGCAGAGGATTTTCTAATTCTGTATTTTTCTGAATATATTTCTTTTTTTGCCTTTTTTGGTATTTAGGATTGTGTTTGAAAGACCAATCGCAAAGTATGGCAAAATAACTCACCAAATGGTATAAATCAGAATATGTTATATTGTCAGGGTTTTGTATAAAATTTTTTATATCCTGCAGAGTTATATCATCTATGTTACATCCGTTAAATATATCAGGCAGTATCTTCTGCTCTACATAATTGATAATATTTTTCCTGTTTTGAAGTCCTCCTCTTCTTTTGGGAATATTCTTTTCATCTTCTTTTTTTAGTTTTAGCTTTAATCTTTGATCTCTTTTTATGGCATTTTTAGATATTTGTGTGCAGCGAGCTTTCATATCAAGTAAAGTATAGCTTTTATCTATATGAGTATAGGATATTATATCTGATAAAATTTCATTTATCGTTATACTTCTTTCATCAGATTTTGTAATACTTCTTTCAAATACACTTGCCAGTCTTTTTTTGTGGAGATTAGATATTGGTATATTGAGTATATTGTCTTTTATAGGGCTAAAGACAAGAGTGAGTGTGCCTATTTCTTCTTTGGGCAGTTCTAGTTGAGCTATTAAATCATTTATATCATTGATTGTATTATCATTATTTTTATCTTCTAGAAGTTTATCTTTTAGAAGATAAAGTATTTGCAGCATATGAGCAGGGGAGTTGTCTTCATATGCAAACTTATCTATTTTTATTTGCAATTCTTTTCTTATTTGCTCTGGTATGTTTTTCCATATTTGCTTGAGGCTCTTTATACAGTCATTGTATTCGCTGTTATATATACTTTGTTCTTTTATTTTATTAATGTAATACCTTTCCCCAATGATTGTAGAAGTATATGTATCTAAGAGATTTCTTTTAAGGTTTTTCTTTTTTAGTTCATCCTCTTGGGTATCTCCTGTAATTTTTTGTATTCTTTCTGCAATTAGCTTTATTTTAGCGAGAGCATATTGTAAGAATTTTTCTTTGGATAAATATTGTGTTTTTTCCTCGCCTGAGGCTTGACGAGCCATATTTTTATAATATTCTATTTTAAGTTTAGTTTTTTGGATTAAATAGTCAGGGTCTATATCATTTGCTATTTTTCCAAATTCGCTGGCTGTAAGCCCTGCTACAACCATGGGCCCTGAAGGGATTGGCTCTATTTTTATATCTTCTATATTTTCTATATCTTCTGATTTCAATACTAATAAAACTATAGCTCTTTTTACATAAGAAAATGATTGATGAATATTTTCTACAAGTTCCTGAAAGTTTTCGCTTCTATCTATAATATTTTTTATCCTTTCTTTCAAAAGTTTTATAACTTCTGTTTTTTTATCCTTATCATCATCTTCTTTTATATTTATTATAACATCCATGTTTTTATTTAAAGTATTTATTGCATTTCTTTTAGCTGATTCTAAATTATTATTTTTTTCTTTCAACACTTCTTTGTAGAATCTGGCATTAAATTCCCCTTTTCTTTTTTCTATAAGGTGTTTGTTGACTGATGTTTGGACAAAATTTTCATTATCTGTAGGATTTAGCTTGCCTATAAGGCTTTGGATGTATAATTGAACATTATTTTTAAAGTTTTTGATCTTATCTGTTGATATTTTTCCTGATGATTGGATAAAGATAAGAAATTCCTCACCACCCCATCTCCTTAGGTCAATATTTATATTGTTGCCGTCTTTGGTGAGCTGATTTTTTTTAAATTCCAAAAGTTTTAGAGAGAGTGCTTTAAGAACAAGATCACCAAAATGATGGCCGAAATCATTGAAAGCAGTAAAAAAATCTATATCAAAGAGGATAAGATAGTTATGCTTGTAAAATGTTCCTTTTTCTTTGTTTTGTTGTATATCCTGTGAGCTTTTTTTGAACAGTTTAGATATTTTTTCCAGAAACCCCCATCTGTTGGAAAGGCTGGTAAGCTTGTCCTGAAAGAGTGTTTTATAGAGTTTTATCAAGCGGTTATTTAAGTCTTTGAATTCTGTTAATTTGTTTTCTGTATCGGGTAGTTTGGATAATGTCTTGAGAAGATACAGGATAGAAGGCTCTGAATTTTCCCTGTTATGCTTCTTATCACCATTTTGCTTTTTATATATTTCTTCTATTTCCTCCAGTATTTTTTCTATCTCTTCATCTATTTCTTTTCCTTTTTTATCTACATATTCATCTATATGGCTTTTATATTCCTGCTTTGTATTTTGGGTATAGGATTCCAACTCCCTAAGAAAGAGATCTCTTTCATTGGTGTTAAGTATGTTTAATATAAGTTCGGCTGTCTTCGACAGGCTATCTCGTTGTTCTTGTGTCTTTTCAGGTGTGTTTTGCATATTTTTATTATAAAGTGTATATTATTTATAGATTTTGTTTTATAAAAATTGAAAGCTTTATTATGTCAAATTTACATCAAAATGTCAAGGATAGCAAAAGGCATATTCTTATAACTCCGGCTTTGATGTGGCTTATTATATTGACAGGTATTGCTGTGGTGATATGGGTTAATATGCCGAACAAACAGTTCTTCAAACCTAATACAATAACTTATTTAATTTCTGCTGTTTTTTATGCATATTGGGTTTATTTTTTCTTAGGAGCAGTGTTTGTGAATAAATACGCGCCTAGAAGTGTAAAAGGAGTTGAGAAGATAGTTGATAGGGGAGTATATAGATATGTCAGGCATCCTATATATAGTGGTGATGTTCTGCTTGGAATTGGTATATTTCTTCAATTTCCAACTTTAAAAGTTTTACTTGCTGTTATTTGGGCAATATTATGGTTTATTGTGTGGATGAAAATAGAGGAAAGGTATTTAGAAGATAAGTTTGGTGATTTGTATAGAGAGTATAAGAAAAAGACTTCTTTTATATTTCCTAAATTTACATCCAAAGATAAAGAGAGAGATACTTCTTCTGAAGATAATTAAAATTTTTAACCCCAGTGATCCCAGTCTTTCGACCCTAATCATACGATGGGGTAGTCGGGATAAATTCTACCATGCAATTCGACATGGTGGTCGGGGTAAAATTTTCAATCAATTCCTCAATTTCCCAATGAATTAAATCCTAAACTCTGCATTAAGATCAGTAGTATAGTTTAAACCATTAAAACATTAAATCATTGCAAATTCATTGAAAATTGAAAATTAGAAAATTGATAAATTATTTTAGTGTTTATTTAGAATTTCGGGTTTTTAGATTATTTACTCTTGACAAGGGATTGAGCGGGTGTTATAATGATTTTAGCACTCTAGTAACGAGAGTGCTAAATGTGGATAAATAAGCAAATTAAGCTCTTTTTATGCTAACTGAAAGAGAAAAGAATATATTAAAATATATTGTTGAGGAGTATATTGATACTGCACAGCCTGTTGGGTCGTCTTATCTGGTTGAAAAATACAAGTTAGACATATCTTCTGCTACTGTTAGAAATGCTATGATGTCTTTGGAGAAAAAGGGCTATGTGGTGAGTCCGCATACTTCAGCAGGTAGAGTACCTACTGAAAAAGGATATAAATTTTACATATCCAGTGAATTTGTAGACAATGAGATTAAAAAAATAGAAACTGATTTTAAAAAAATGTCAGTTAAGTATCTGCGTAAACTAAAGAAGTATTATAAAGAGAAAGGAGAGATAAGTGTAAGAGATGTTTTAAAGTGTATGGCAAAAGTTACAGCTGAGGAAGTAAAGAATGCTGTAATTGTGGCTTTTGACAAGAATGATGTATATTTTACTGGGATTTCTTACCTTTTATCCCACCCTGAATACAAAGATAATGAATTGTTGTATAATATAAGTGTAACCATTGACAGAGTTGACGAGATTTTGGATGATATTTTTGACGAACTGCCAACAGGATTGAATATATTGATAGGGTCTGATAATCCGTTTGCTGATGATTCAGCTTTTATAGGGTTTAAATATCAATCTCTGAGTGATCAAAGCTCGCTGGTGGGGATACTGGGTCCAATGCGAATGCCATATATAGAAAATATTGAGAGGATAGAGTTTTTGAAGAATTTTCTGGTCAGAGATATAAAATTAAATTTTTAAATTATGGACGGGGATCAAAACATACAAAACACTAATACAAAAATTCAGGGTGATAGTGATGAAGATATGTCTAAAGATGACGGGATACAGGGAGGTGCAGACAAGAAAAGCACAGACGATGAAAAGGATAAGATCATAGAAGAGCTTCAGAAAAAAGTTGAAGAGTACCAAAATGGGTGGAAAAGGGCCCTTGCTGATTATGATAATATGGTTAAAAGGTTATCTGAAGAGAAGAAAAATCTTGAAAAGGCTGCCAAGGCTGCGGTGATAGGATCCATCCTGCCTCTTTATAATAATCTGTGTATAGCTTTTGATCATCTACCTGAAAATTTGGCAGAAAATGAATGGGTAAGAGGTATAGAGCATATTAAGAGTCAGTTTGAGGATATTCTCAGGCAGATGAATGTAGAAAGAATAAAGACAGACGGTCAAAAGTTTGATGAAAAGTACCATGAGGCAGGCATGCAGGAAGAAACAGTTGATGTGGAAGAAGGGACGATTGTGAGAGAGATATCTCCCGGATATATGATGGATGGAGAGGTATTTATTCCTGCTAAGGTCATAGTAGCTGTTGCTCCAAAGTCTGAGAGTCAATCAGATGGTAAACCAAAAAAAGATAAGACAAATAGTGAAGATTAACTTTACAATTAAATACAACCTAAAAGGTTGTATATGAGATTTATATGACATTGGTTAAACTTACACCTTTTTTAGATTCTTTTGAAGATTTGGAAAAGATGTTTGATGATTTTGGGAGATTTCCTGCTTGGAAGTCAGGATCCACTCTATATCCTCTGGTAGATGTTTACGAAGATGGTAAGAATTTGGTAGTAGAGGCGCAACTTCCGGGTGTGGATATTAAGAATGTTAAAGTGTCCATTGAGGATGATGTGCTTATAATCAAAGGGGAAGAAAAACACAAGAAAGAAGTTGATGAGAAAAAGTATTACCTGAAAGAGACGATGTCAGCTGTATTTCAGAGACTGGTGAAACTTCCTGTACAAGTTGTAGCAGGTAAAGCCAAGGCGGTTTATAAGAATGGAGTTTTGAAAATTACAGTTCCCAAAAAAGAAGATAAAAAGCTAAAGCAAACTATCAATATAGAAGTAAAGCAATAATTATGGCCACAGAAAAGAATTATAACCTTCTTTTGACAGTAAAGAATATCAATCCAGTATGTCCTATTTGCAGCAATAGGTATAATTTGTCTAATATTAGAATCTTAAAGGAGATTAAAGGAGGTGTATTGTCCTTTTTTTCCTGTGATGTATGTGGATCATCTTTTATAGCGTCTGTATCTGAGACACCATTTGGACATATAGCAAAAGGTATGCTGGTCGAACTTGATGAGAATGAGGTTTTAAAATATGTTCGAAGTGAAAGTGTATCATATGATAATGTATTGGATTTGCATCAGGAAATGGAGGATAGTAAAATATGGCTTAAAAAAATTATGAAAGATAATAATTTACAAAATTAATTATAAGTTAATTCGTCCAGTCTGCGGGCGAAAGTAGAGTTATATGGGAAAAATTTTAGGAATTGATCTGGGGACAACCAACTCGGTGATGGCTGTTATAGAAGGAGGGCAGCCAAAAGTTTTGGAGAATCAGGAAGGATCACGCACAACTCCTTCTGTGGTTGCTGTGTCTAAAAACGGAGAGAGGTTAGTTGGACAGCTTGCTAAAAGACAGATTGTGACCAATCCTGAAAATACTATTTTTTCTGTTAAGAGGTTGATAGGCAGAAGATTTGATGATGAAGAAGTACAGCATGCTATTAAAGTCCTGCCTTATAAGATAGTGAAAGCAGATGACGGAGGGGTAAAAGTTGTAATGCATGATAAAGAGTATACCCCTCAAGAGATATCAGCTATGATTTTGCAAAAACTTAAACTTGATGCAGAGGCAAAATTGGGAGAGAAAATAGAGGAGGCAGTTATTACAGTGCCTGCGTATTTTGACGATTCTCAGAGAAAAGCAACCAAAGAAGCAGGAGAAATAGCAGGACTCAAAGTACGCAGGATTATCAATGAGCCCACAGCAGCAGCTCTGGCTTATGGATTTGAAAAGAAAAAGGGACAAAAAATAGCAGTGTATGACCTTGGGGGAGGAACTTTTGATGTTTCAATTCTGGAGGTATCAGAAGATACAGTAGAGGTTAAATCAACATCGGGTGATACATTTTTGGGAGGTGATGATTTTGACAGGAGGATAATAGACTGGATTATAGAAGAGTTTAAAAAGGATACAGGTATTGACCTTTCTCAGGATGCTCTTGCTATGCAGAGGGTAAAAGAAGCAGCTGAAAAAGCCAAAATAGAGCTGTCCACAGCACAGGAAACCGAAATAAACCAGCCATTTATCACTGTTGACTCATCAGGAAGTCCGCAACACTTAAATCTCAAGCTTACCAGATCAAAATTGGAAGAATTGACTGCAGATCTGGTTGATAAAACATTTGAGTCAGTAAAACAGGCATTGTCAGATGCAGGGTTAGAGGTTAAAGATATAGAAGAGGTGGTTCTTGTCGGCGGTATGACCAGAATGCCCCTTGTCCAGAAGAAGGTAGAGGAGTTTTTTGGTAAAAAGCCAAATATGTCAGTAAATCCTGATGAAGTAGTGGCAGTGGGAGCAGCTGTACAGGCAGGTGTTCTTCAGGGAGATGTAAAGGATGTGCTTCTACTTGATGTAACGCCTCTGACTTTGGGTATAGAAACTCTTGGTGGAGTTATGACTCCATTGATTGAAAGAAATACTACCATTCCAACTTCCAAATCTCAAATTTTCTCAACCGCTGCTGACAACCAGACATCTGTTGAGATACATGTATTGCAGGGTGAAAGACCCATGGCGGCTGACAATAAGACGCTGGGCAGGTTTATTCTTGACGGCATACCTCCTGCGCCCAGAGGTGTTCCTCAGATAGAGGTTACATTTGATATAGACGCAAATGGTATTTTAAGTGTTACAGCCAAAGATAAGGCTACCGGCAAACAGCAGTCTATCAGAATAGAGGGGTCGACAGGACTTTCACAGGAAGAGATAGAGAAGATGAAAAAAGAGGCAGAGGCTCATGCAGAGGAAGATAAGAAAAAGAGAATGCTTATAGAAGCCCGTAATATAGCTGATTCTTTGATTTATCAGTCTGAAAAAGCTTTGAAGGATAATGGTGATAAAGTACCCGAAGATGTTAAGAAAGAAGTAGAGAGTGCTATTTCAGAGCTTAAGGAGGTAAAAGATAAAGATGATTTGGAGCAGATAGAAGAAAAGACAAAACAACTTTCAGAAGCAGTTCAGAAGATAGGACAGTTCGTCTATCAAGGAGATGACAAATCAGCTCAGACAGGATCTTCAGACAGCACATCTGATAATTCGGGATCTAATACAGATACCAAATCCGACCAAGAGGAAGCAGTTGATGCTGAAGAAGTTGATGATGATGAAAAGAAAGAATAGGTTTTTTACAGTTTATAATCATTAAATTCCTGTTCAGATAATCTAAAAATTTCAAATCCTAATATAAATTTTCAATTTTCAATCCCAGTCATACGACGGGATAAATAACCAATTTTCAAACATAGCTATTGACTTTAAGTTAAGGTTAAATTACGATTTAGGTCTGGTAAACAGGAATTTAAAACTATTGATAATTGAAAAATTGGGATTTGACTGAAAATTCGAAAATTGAAAATTAAAATTTTATATTAACTCTATGTCTAATCAAAACAACAACAAAGTAACTATATCCATTAAGGTCCCTGAGGATGTGGAAAAGGGAGTATACGCCAATGCTATGCAGGTAGGCCATAGCAGGGATGAATTTGTACTTGATTTTATTAATTTTATTCCCCATCAAAATTCAGGTACAGTTAACGCAAGAGTAGTTCTTTCCCCTTCTGCGTTAAAAAGAATTATAGCTGCTCTGCAGGACAATTTGTCAAAATATGAGAAGAACTATGGTACAGTAGAATATGATGATCAAAGTAGTATAGGTTTTACTCCTGATAAGTAATTTTGAATTATGGCAAAGGATTATTACAAAATTTTGGGTGTTGACAGAGGAGCAAGTCAGGAAGAAATAAAAAAGGCTTTCCGCAGGCTTGCTCACAAGTATCACCCTGATAAAGAGGGTGGTGATGAGGAAAAGTTTAAGGAAATCAATGAAGCATATCAGGTGTTGTCTGATGAGAAAAAAAGAGCACAGTATGATCAATTTGGCCAGACATTTGAGGGAGCAGGAGCCGGCTATAGTCATATGAACTGGGAGGATTTTGTGAGGAACTTTGGAGATGTGTTCAGCGGATTTGCAGGAAGCAAAGAAGCACATTTTGGTGGATTCTCAGACATATTTTCAGAGTTTTTTGGAGGAGGATTTACAGGTACTCGCACAAAGACAGATAGAAAAGTGCAGGGAAAAGACTTGGAGCTTTTGCTTGAAATAGATTTTAAAGATGCTGTTTTTGGTGGAGAAAAAGAAGTTGAGGTTAAAAAGCCTGATGTGTGTCCATCCTGTTCAGGTACAGGTATAGAAAAAGGAAGTAAAATTATCAAGTGTCCCCAGTGCGGTGGGCAGGGAAGAGTGCATCAGACTCAGAGAAGCTTTTTTGGTACTTTTTCACATATCAGCATCTGCCCTACCTGTGAGGGAACAGGAGAAAAACCTGAAAAATACTGCAGAAAATGCCATGGAGAGGGAAGAGTGGTGGAGAAAAAGAGAATCAAAATTAAAATACCGGCAGGTGTAGATAATGGTGATTCTATTAAGATCAAAGGAGAAGGAGAGGCAGGTCTTAGAGGAGGAGGGTTTGGAGATCTGTACGTCAGGTTTAGGGTGAGAAAAGATCCGTATTTTGTCAGGGATGGGAATGATATTAGAACCACAGAATATATACCATATTCTGTTGCAGTATTGGGCGGCAAGGTATCTGTCAAAACACTGTATGGTGATGTGAAAATTAAAATTCCCGCCGGATGCAGAGATGGGCAAGTTTTTAAGATCAAGGGCAAGGGAATACCGCATTTGGGAAATGAACACAGGAAAGGAGATCACTATGTCCAAATTAGGATAGATGTTCCCAAAAAACTAACCAAAAAACAAAAAGATCTTCTTGAACAGCTCCAGAAAGAGGGGCTATAATTTGAGCTATATCCATACTATGCTATAATTATATATATGATATTAGGGAGAAGAAAAAATACTGCAGTAATAGGCTTGATTTTGATAGGTGCTATTTTATTGTGTGTTTTGTATGGAAATTTTATGTTTACGAAGGGATCTCAATTGGTTGATGACTGTAAGGAGTTTGTGGATCAGATGATTTTATCCCAAACAAATATAAATACAATTTTATATTTAATATCTTCTTTGATTATTTTTATATTTCTTTTTGTTTATAAATTCTCTTTTTGTATATCTTTGGATAGGGTAAGAAGAAGGCTTGTTTTTGCGTTTTATAAGTTTTTTGACTTTTTTTTATATTTGTTCAGAAAAGGCATACTTCATTCCCAGATATATTAAATAAAATCCCGGATAGATGTTGTATTATTAATTTTTTAAGATATGGATAATCCGGGATCAGATAGAAAGAAAAAGAAGAAAAACAAAGAAAAAAAACAAAAAAATATTTCCCAAGCTCTTAATAAATGGAAAAAAAGAATCATATATCTCGTCATAACAGGGGCAGCATTATATGGTTTTATACTTCTTGTTTATTCCACGCCAATGCTTCCACCAACATCTCCATTGAACCATTCAGAAGGTGTGCCTGAAGGTTATATATTAACAGAGCCAATGCTTGATTCTGTACAAAGACATATGCTGGAACACGCCAACGGTAGGGGAAGACCGGGTATTATCATTCAGTACAACTGCAGGGATTATCAGTGTGAGGATGACTTGGTTTCCAAGCTGGAAAATATTGTTAGAGAGTATATAGGGTATGTGTATCTTGCACCCGGCAGGTATGATGGTAAGATAATACTTACTAAAACAGGGCAAATGGAGATATTGGATAGATATGACGAGGACAGAATAAGAGCTTTCATTGAGAACTAAGATTATTAAAATTAAATTTAAATTATATGAACAATAAATTTGGTTTATTTGTTGGAGGATTGATTGTGATAGTTATTGTATTAATAATTGCTTTTTCAGGTGGTGATATGAATGAGCAGGAAGATAATATGCAGGTCCAAAGCACTCCTGCTCAACAGCAGATAACTGTATCTGAAGAAGAGCCTTTAATGAGTGAGTCTGTCTTGGTTTCAGACGGACAATCTGGAGACAAAGTTGTCGTCAGGTCGGTTGAAATTGCAGGACCGTCGTATGTAGTCATTCATGAAGATGATGGAGGCAAGCCCGGCAAGGTTCTTGGAAAAAGCACTTTATTATCTGCCAATGCAAACAATATTACAATAATGCTTGATAGGGAGATAAAAGCCGGCGAAACATTGTATGCAATGCTGCATAGAGATGATGGTGACGGAGTATATGAATTTCCGGGCGATGATGCACCTGTGAAGTCTGGCGGTAAAGTTGTTCTGGACAAGTTTTCAGGAAAGGGTGACGGCATGGCTGCTGATGATATGAAAGACGACAAAGATAAAGAGATGGCAAGAGAAAGAACAATAAACATGGTTTCGGGAAATTTCTTTTTCAGTCCTAATAATATGAAGCTTGTAAAGGGTGAAAAAGTAAAAATTAATTTCCAGAATACAGGAATTCATACCTTTACCATAGATGAGCTTGGTGTTAACGTCAGACTTACAGGAAGATCAGGGCAGGTTGAGTTTACTCCAAATAAAGCTGGAAAATTCAGATATTACTGTGCAATTCCGGGTCATGCAGAAGCAGGCATGATCGGAGGATTGGAGGTTCTTGAGCAGTAATTTATTCTAGCCGGAGGTCTCTTCGGAGACCTCCGGCAGATTGTATATGTTCAGGTATATATATACAATATTTATTTTAACGGTAGGTTTTTTTGTTATTTTTGTATTTGCATTGTTGGTTTTTGTTGATAAAGATTTATCTCAGAACTATGGTAATGTTCAGAGCAGAAATCAGTATCAGAAAAATAACTTTATAAATAAAGAGTTATCTGTAGCAGATGGATCATTGCAAAACGATCTAAATACAGACAATATATTTCCAGATGCACAGGAAGTGCGAGATGATAATGATCATGTTTCAAAGCAGTATATTTTTGTGGAAGATGCATACTCAAATAATGTTGTTGTGATAGACACCGAAGGCAATATAGTGAAAAGGATAAAAACAGGCAAAAACCCTCACGATATTGCAGTTTCTCCTGATAACAGATATGTGGCCACTGCTAATTTTGCCAGCAACTCAGTCAGTATTATAGATACCGTAAAGTTGGAAAATATTGCTGATGTATACACAGGACGCGGAGCTCATGGCGTTGTTTTTGACAGATCAGGAAGGTATATATATGTGGTAAATTCTTTAGAAAATACTATGTCTATCGTAAATATAGAGAATTTATCTGATATAAATACCAGAAAAATATATGTTAATAAGTATCCTGAATATGTAGGAGTAACTTATGATAATAAATATATTTTTGTAGTTAATTTATCAGAAAAGGGACTGATAACTGTATTGAGAAATAAGGGGCTAAATTCAGAAATTGCAAAGACATTGTATTTAAATACTGATACACATGGTTTTTCCATGTCTCCTGATAGTAATATGATTATGTTTACAAATATGGAAGACAGGAATGTGTTTATAGTTTCAGGAGATGATTTTACTGTTAAGCGTAATATAGATGTAAAAGTATCTACAGAACTTGCGGCTTTCAGATCTGATGATGAAATATGGATGACAAATATAGATAATCCCTATGTTTATATATATGATGTTTTGAGTAATAGGATTACAGGGAGGATAAGAGTAGGACCTATGCCACATGGTGTATTCTTTAATAGAAGCAGGGATATGGCATTTGTTCCTCTTTATGATAGTGGATACCTTGTTTTTCTTGATACAAATACCAGAAAGGAGGTAAAAAGAATAAATATAGGAAAAAATTTGCATAATGCAGTGGTGGTTGATATAATGATGTAACAGGTATAATTATAATTAATTACAACAATATGCAGTGTAATGTAGGAAAAACTGATAAAATAATAAGATCTATATTGGGTATTGTATTTTTAATTTTATCCTTCACATATAGTATGTGGTTTTTAATTTTGTTTTTTATAATGCTTCTGGTTGTGATTTCTTCATTTTGTCCGTTATATAAAATATTAGGCATCAACACTTGCAAAAACAATGAGAGCAAATAATATTATGCAAATACAGCCTCAGATGAATTTTTCAACAGAGAAGAGAGAGGAAATTATTAAGTATCTCAAGATGTTAGTGAAAGAAATAGACAGAACTTTGGAGGAGATGGAAGAGAAGAAAGATGCACTTTATATGCTTGATATGGTTGTTAAAGGAGAGATAGATGTAGAAGATGAAGAACTTGCAAAAAAACTAAAGACCAAGAAAGATAAGGATAATGCAAGAAAAAGACTAGAAGAGGATATCAGGCAAATACAGGAAGAGTTTGGTATTATAGACACCTTATTTACTTCTATATTTGAGGAGCTTAGGAAGAGATTTGGGTAGCTACTCTGTTTTGAATATATATACTTTTCCGTCTGATATTGCTTTGTAAGAAGCAAACATTTTTTTTGCTTTTTTGATTATTTTTTGCGAGTCAGTCCAGTAATCATTAACTACAAAATATATTTTATCTATCTTTAGATCTTGTTTTATGCCCTGAATATATTTTAGGTCAGGGCCTTTGTAGACCATATCCAGATATGTTTTATATAGCGGCGATATGGTAGGTATGGGATAATAAAATATCTGAGTGCATTTGCCTTGATCGCATATTTGATAATATTTTTTAAATCCGTATTTATGTAGAGCAGCAGCAGATACTGCCTGATTGGCCAGAACAATATAATCTTTTCCTTTTGAATCTTTTTCAATCCACTCCACAGCTTGTATGTCATATCTAGATGTAGAATAAAGACGCGATTTTACTAGGCCGTCGTTGCGAGGATAGAGCAGGTATGTTGATGAGGCAACTACTGCAGAAAGTATAATAATATATACAAAACCCGAATACCTGCCTATGTAGGAATTTATTTTGGATACAACCATATATATACTCCCTGTAAGATGTATCAGTATGAGGGATAAAGATATAAACCATATCCTCCATATGAAATCATATATTTCATAACTTAGGAATGGGAGCTTGATATAAGGCCATAATATGTTTGATGCAACCAAAATAGTAAATGTAATGATAATGGATGGAAAATAGTTATCTTTATTTTTTGTTTTTATGAAAAATAGTAAATATAAGGAAATAAGTAAAAGTACAATTATATTATTGTTTAAAAGCAGGAGATAGACAGCGTGATAAACAGAGTAGAAAGACAAGTATTTTAAAATGTATATACCTGCCACACCTATACTCTCAATTTCAATATTTTGTTTTAAGTTATAAAGATTGATATCTGAAAATATATACAATCCAGAAAACACAGCGCCAAGCCATATAATATATAATATTTGCTTTTTATATGTAGAAATTATTTTTTTTATGTATTTTTGATTAAGTATGGTATGGGTTATACCAACTATTGCGAGGGCAATTCCACTGAACAGATGCACTAAAGATGTTGATATGAAAAACAAGGCAGTGAGTTTTTTGCTCTGCCATATGTATAGAGAGGATATTGTCATAATTACAAATACCAAGGAAGTGTTTTGTGGTACACTAAAATAGAAAGGAAACAAAAAGACGGGTATGGCAATAATTGATATGAGTATGTTTTTTTCTTTTTTAAAAAATTTTATTAAAGCAAAGAAAATAAAAGCAGGGATAAATATAGATGCAAATACAGGTACAATGTATTTATCTATATAAGTAAGATCTATTCCGCTTAATAGAGACAAAGATACAGATAAAAGCCAGTGTCCTATATATAAAATAGGTTTGGGAGATATGGTTTGTGTATCTAATATATACCTCTCAGAGGCCTGATGTACAAAGGGGTCGAACCCAAAATTAATATTAAATACAGCAGCGGCTGTAACAAATATGGAAAAAAGTAAGATAGAGAGTGACATTATGTGTATACTGGTGATTTTTTTTGATTTAACAATGAAGAGAATGAGAGATATAACAGATAGAAAAACAAAGGCAAGATAGAGTGGGCTGAACACTTCCCATATAGATGTCACAGGCTCTTGCATGCTTCTTTTATAAGCTTGGTATATAAAAAATACAGAAAATAAAATGAAAAAAATAAGATAGATATAGGCTGTGTTTCCAAGTGATACCTCTTTTTTAATTTTTTCCAGCAAGGGTGGCATGGCTTTATTTTTGTTTTTATAGCGGATTAGCAATAACAAAACTGCAGGGAATAAAAAGGAGACTGCAACAGACAAAGTATTTATTTTCCATATATAAAAGAACAAGACTAAAGGCATTATAATCAATGATATTACAACAGCCAATGATGTTATTGATTTGGCAATAATTAGCCTATAATCTTTATACAGCGCCAAAGTGTACATTATGCTTTGTATTCCTAAATAGACAAGTAAAAGCAGGGTTTTGGCCCATATAAGATCAATAAGTAGAATTCCTGCAAGAACAATAAGTTGTATCAAAATAAGCATCATCTTAGCAGTGTTTACAGTTTATTTTATTATATTATAATGAGGTATATAAGTTTAGGCAAATTTATGGGACGAATTAAAAAATTTCTATCAAGGAACTGGAGGGGGGTATTACTCGCTGTATTTGGAGTGGTTATGTTTTTTGTATACAGTTGGTTTCCATACACAACTTCTATGCCGCTCTATATCTGCAGTGACGAGGAGTTGGTGAATACAGGTAATTTAAACATCAGCAGACCATCTCAGGAAATTACAGATATAAAAGGAGAACTGAATAATCTTCGCAAATATTTTTGTGCAAGATTTGGCAGACCTGATGGAATATATAAGTTTAACTCGCCTGATGAAATGATGAACTATTTTTGGACACTTAGATATAGCAGGGGTGAAGAACTCAGATATGAAGACGAGCTTCTGCAGGAATCTAATTTTTTAATCAGACCAAGAAGTACTTCTGCTTATGAAAATTATGTAATCCCGGGATCTTTTATGGGTATGTATTTTATATATGGCAACATTGCCAAGGCTTTTTCTCCTCTCTTTTCTCCTGATGATTTTATTCTTTACCTGACAGCTATTTTTGCAGTTTTTGCTGTATGGGTATTTTATTTTTTAATAAAGAGAGTATTTGATAAAAATGTTGCCTTTGTATCATCACTTCTTCTTTTCACCTTTCCGGCATATATGTATTATGCATCACGGTCTATGTATCATAATGTTTTGTTTTTGTCTTTGTTTATTATGAGTATCACTGCGATCATCTATTCTTTGAATACAAATCTTAACAACAGAAAGCGCAGATTGGCTGGCTACATAGGAGGCCTTGTAGGAGGTATTTTGCTGGGATTCTCTTTGTTTGTAAGAACATCAGAGGTGGGGTGGATTGTATTTGTAATAATATTTATATTTTTGTTTCATATCAGGAAATTTTTCGATTTTTCTCAAAAAAAGCAGGCTATCTATAGCTGGTTGTGGGGGGTATTGTTTGTTTGCGGTGTACTTATTTCTCTGACTCCGCTCTTTGGTTTGAATTATAAAATATATGGAAGCCCAATATCTGTAGGGTATAGTATAAATCTTCCACAATCAGCATCTGATATTTATGCACAGGCAGATGTGTGGTTTAGATTATTGGTTTCTCCATTTGGAGTTGATATAACAAGCATCACATTAAATGCCTACAATTATTTTTATAAGATATATCTCCCTCTGTCTGTTTTTGCATTCGCAGGCATTTTATTGTGGTTTATAAGCTTTGTATATAAATTTGTAAAAAGGAAAATTGACTTTCAAACAAAGAAGCAGGTTGCGTATTTTATTGTTGCAGTGGTTGTGACTGTATATCTTGCTGTATTTTATGGTTCGTGGCAGATTGTAGATAGAATAGACAATTCAACTTTTTCTATAGGTACATCCTATACCAGATATTGGCTTCCTGTATACGCTGTATGGATACCTTTTATCTCTCTTGCTGTTTTATGGATACCCCGTTTTACCAGAAGGAAGTTTGCCCGTCCTGTCTTGTCAGTTATATTTGTGTCTTTGTTGATTGTATATAGCTTTGATTTAACATTTTGGAAGACAGATGAAAGTCTATCTCATATAAAAGATAATGTAAAGACCCAGCAGGCTAAAATGTTAAGAATAAGAGATGTGTTAAAGGACGAAAATCCGGTAATCATTCTTGGATTTAAGCAGGCAGATAAGATATTTTTCCCTGAATATAAAAGAGTAATACCCCAGATGGTAGTGAATAAGGATTATGAAGCAGTATCTCAACTTGTGGATAAAGGCGTGGATGTGAGATATTATCATTTTGCATCCAGAGATGATTTACGTACTATTTCTAGAAGGAATTTTGAGCCTTTTGGTATAAAAATAGATTTAGACGGTTATGAGATCGCTACAAGGGAGTATTTATACAGAATTTTTAAGGATCTAGCGCAAAACGAATAATTTATTTGCATAAATATATTTATATGCTATGATAATAATAACCAAAGGGGATATTATCTAGCCTGTTAAATTAGTAGTATAATTAAAAAGGAAAATATGAGGTTTTTTAAGTTAGTTGTATCCACAGTGGCTGTATTTGCCTTGATAGGGGTGGGGTTAGTCAGCACCCAATCAAGTGCATCTGCTATTTCTGTACCATATGTAAAGGGTGTGGTGTCATTTACTTTTGATGATGCCAGATTGGGTATTTATCAATATGGGGCGCCAACATTGAAGAAATATGGAATCAGAGCCACATTTTATGGGGTATCTGACTATATATCCAAGGGATATTACAAGAATATGAACTGGGATCAAGTTAAGCAGTTGCAGACAAAATATAAATGGGAGGTGGCAAATCATACCAAATCACACAAAAGACTCACCGACTTAAGTGACGATGAGATAAGAGAACAGATTGAGCAGGCTCATGCTGCTTTTGTGGCAAATGGTATTGTTCCTGAAACCCTTGCATATCCTTTTGGAGCAGTTGACGACAGGGTTGTAGATATAGTATCTGATTACTATCCTGTGGCAAGAATGGCATGGCTTGGAAAAGGAAATCAGGAAAGATTTGAAGGATATGGTATCAGAGTCTACAGACCAAGATACAATCAGCCTGCCAGTGAGATAATTCAGATGATAGAAAAAGCAGTAAAAAATGGAGAATGGCTGATTCTTAATTTTCACAACATAGTTCCGGATAACCCCGGACCTTATGAGTATAAGAGATCTGAGCTTGATAAAATAGCAAAATACGTATACCAGAAAGGATATCAAACAGCTACTATAAAAGAGGCAATGTCTCTTAGAAATTATAATTCAGTAAAAAATGGAAATTTTGACAAAGTAGCTGGAGATTGGGTGGTGAACTGGACCAGAAATAATCCTTCCAATATTGTTGTTGATAATTCAGGAAAGGGTGCATATCCTTCTGTAGATTCCAGTGTGTATTTTAAGGGAACTTCCCAGAAAGATATCATAAGATCAGATCAGATAAAAGTATGGAGCAGTAATACTTATCTTTTTTCTATGTTTGTCAGGATGGAGAGTTATAAAAAAGGAGGATTGGCTGTATGGGTAAATGAGTATGATGCTGCCGGCAGGTGGGTATCTGGTCAGTGGTTAGGAGGCATATATAAAAATTATATAGGAAAGAAGGTATATGTATACAGACCCACTTCATATAGAGTTGCCAGAATACAGATTGCGATCTATACCAATGCCAATTCTGATCTGGATGCATATGTAGATAGTGTAAGTTTAGTTTCATCAAATAAAATATTTAGACCATACTTTGCTATACCTAAATTTATTTCTCCATTTTCAAAAGGATTTTAGAGGATACAGGATTATTTTGATTAAAATACCCTCTTCGGAGGGTATTTTAAATTGATTTTCAGGAAATATATATGGTATACTTTACAGTGTTATTTTATTTTGAGTATGAAAGTATTAATGTTATCTTTGGATAAAACTTTGCTCGGAGAGCAGACAAGAGATGATTTTGGAGTGCAGGGGGATACTATATCCAGACATATCAAATATGCATCTTATGTTAGCGAGCTGAACGTCGTAGTTACCAGCCCTCCAGGATACACTCATACAAAACTTAGCAAGAATCTTCACGTATATCCTACTTGCAGTAGAACATTGATAGGTCATTTTTTGTCTATATTAAAGTATGCAGAAAGTTTTTATTCACATATGTCGCTTGATTTGGTAGTAGCTCAAGATCTCTTGTCACCCGCAGCTTATTTGATTTCAAAAAAATATAATGTTCCCTATATTGTTAACTTTCACTCTGCTGGTTTTGATAGTCCTGAGTGGAGAAAGGGTTTTTTACCCTTTCTGCTTCCTTTGGTTAAATATGCAGTAAAAAGCGCAGATAGGGTAAGGGTGGTATCCAAGACAGTAAAGAAGAATTTAAGTCATTACAAGGTTAAGGGTATTGAAGTTATTCCTACACCTGTTGATCTTGAATTATTTGCCAATTTTTCTGATAAGGAAGCAGTACGAATAATTAGATCCAAATATGATGCGGAATACATAGTTCTGACTGATGGCAGACTGGAAGAGGTAAAGGATATCAGTACTTTGTTTATGGCATTTAAAGAGCTGTTGATTCATTGTCGCAAAGAGAATAAATCAAAGGCAGAAAGAGTAAGATTGCTTATTATAGGTACTGGAAGTCTAAAAGACAGACTTATCAAAGAATCAGAAAATTTGGGGATAAGCAGATATGTTGTATTTATAGGAAGTGTTGATTTTGACAGACTGCCTTTGTATTATCATGCATGCGATGTTTTTGTTCTTACTTCAAAATCCGAAAGTTTGGGTAAAGTCATTTTACAGGCTTCAGCGTCAGGTAAGGTTGTTATAGCCACAAAGACTGAAGGAGCAAAGAGTATTATCAAGAATAATAAAACTGGTTTTTTGGTAGATATAGGAAGACCTCGTCAGATTGTATCCAAGATTAAAAAGGTGCTGGAAGATGAAAGGTTAAGGAGAGAGATGGGAGAAAATGCCAGAGAGTATGTGCTTAATAATTTCTCTGCAGAGAAAAATACCGTCAGGATAATTGATATGTGGGAAGAAGTTGTAAATGATAGAAAATTTGTATGAGTATTCTTATCTTCACAAGAAAAGTAGATCAAGAAGATGAAAGGGCGGGGTTTTTCATAAATTGGATAGATGAATTTGCAGCAAGATTTAATAAAGTATATGTTGTATCTCTACAAAAGGGTAAGTATACATTTACTCATTTAAACGTGGAAGTTTTTTCTCTGGATCAGGCTCGTATGGAAGGGAATCTGTTCAGAAATATGATTAGGTTTATAAAGCTTCAAAGTTATCTAATCAAAACACTCCCCAAGGTGGAAGGCATTTTTGTACATATGATGCCTAGATATGTGATTGCAATTGGTACATTGGCTAAGATTTATAACAAGAAGATATTTTTCTGGTATACTCATTCAAAAGTGGATATATGGCTTAAGGTCACCCGTTTGTTTGTAGACAGCTATTTATCTGCATCAAAATCAGGGTTTAGGCTGAAGACTAAAAAGCGGGTTTATATTACAGGACATGCTATTGATGAGGATATGTTTTTGTATCCCGCAGATAGGAATATTTTAGACAATGTGAAAGGAATAAAATTTTTAACTGTTAGCAGAATATCACCTACGAAAAATATAGATAAAATTATAAATATCATACTCCGTCTCAAAAGTGAATTAGGGATAAAAATTTCTCTTGATATAGTAGGTGCCCCCGCTTTAAAGTCAGATTGGGATTATATCAAATATTTGAGAAGTCTGGTACTAAAAAAAGGACTGGAAAAAGATGTGTTTTTTAAAGGACCTAAAAGGTATACTCAACTCCCTCTTATATACCGCAGTCATGACATATTTATAAATATGTCAGATACAGGATCTTTGGACAAAGCCGTACTGGAGGCGGCTTTATCAGGTAATATTGTATTTACCACCAATCGTGCCTATAGAGATATATTTGACAAAGATCTTTCTGATAAATTCATAGCCGATGACGAGGATGGATTATATGAAAAAATAAAAAAATATATTATTTCACAAGACAAAGAAGAAATAAAAAGTGATATAAAAAAATTGCAAAATATAGTATCCAAACACCACTCTTTACATACAACTATTGATAAGATTGCTGATATAATATTTCAGGGAAGTAAGGATTGAATTTGATCTTAGATTGTTTGTTGGGTTGAAAGTGGTTTTTGTATTTATATATTTGGGGAATATAAATCTTTACTTTATGTTGTTTTTATGATAAATTTATAAAAGTCCACAGATAGTGGATTTTTAAATTAGGAAGGGTGGCCGAGTGGTCGAAGGCGCATGCCTGGAGCGCATGTGTACGGGAAACCGTACCGTGGGTTCGAATCCCACCCCTTCCGCCTTGTCTTGCCGTAGTTTTAACAAAGGCGGATATAGTCTTGCTGGAGTTTTAGTGCTGCTTGCCTCCGCACTGAGTGTTTCGGCAAAGCTAACTCGCCTTTGCTAAGGCTACAGCGAAGCAGGCAAAAATTTACCCCCAAAGTACCAACTACAAACCACAAACTACACATATTCGGGGGTCGTCTAACGGCCACGTCATACGACATGGCTAACACTCTAAGTTGTATATTACAATCAAAATAATATACCTAATAATGTATCTAATATTCGGGGGTCGTCTAACGGCAGGACACCAGGTTCTGGCCCTGGTAATCTAGGTTCGAATCCTAGCCCCCGAGCAGGAATTGGTGACAATATATGTCTGAAAAAATTATTACAAGATTTGCGCCTTCTCCGACTGGTAATCCGCATCTTGGTAGCTTGAGAAATGCGCTTTATAGCTGGTTAGTGGCCCGCCAAAGTGGCGGTAAATTTTTACTTAGAATAGAGGATACGGATAGAAAACGTCTCAAAGAAGAAAGTGCCGATCAAATTATAGAGATGCTCAAATGGACAGGGCTGGATTGGGATGAAGATGTGGTTTATCAGTCAGATAGAAAAGGGGTATATAGAGAATATGCTGAAAAGCTTGTAGAAACAGGCAAGGCTTACTATTGTTTTTGCAGTCCAGAAGATCTGCAGAATATGAGAAAAGAACAGCTGGAAAAAGGTCTTAAGCCCGGTTATGACGGAAGATGCGCGCGTCTTACTTTAGATGAAGTGAATAAGAAGATAAAAGATGGTCTTCCAAAGGCTATTAGATTTAAAATGCCCGATGGTGGGGAGATAGAGGGAGTTGATATTATTAAGGGCAGAGTTGTATTTCAAGCTGAAAGTCAGGAGGATTTTATAATTTTAAAGGCAGATGGATATCCTACCTATCATTTGGCATCTGTAGTAGATGATCATCTTTTTGGAGTAAATTATGTTTTAAGATCTGAGGAGTGGCTTTCTTCTCTGCCAAAACACATCAAAATATATGAAGCTTTAGGGTGGAGTTTGCCGAGATTTGCTCATCTTCCGCTTATTTTGGCACCTGATAAGTCAAAATTATCCAAAAGGCACGGCGCTGTATCTGTTTTTGATTTTAGAGATGAAGGGATATTACCTGAAGCTCTTATTAATTTTGTGCTGCTTTTGGGATGGCATCCTAAAAAAGGTGATGAACAGGAAATATTTTCCAGAGATGAAATGCTGGAAAAATTTAGACTTGATGATGTGCAGACGTCTCCTGCAATTTTTGATAGAGAAAAACTTGAGTGGATAAACGGAGTTTATATTAGAAAACTTTCTTTAAGCAAATTAGCAGATCTGTCAAAACCATTTTTTGAAAGAGCGGGTATAGATATTGGGGACAGAGATCTAGAGAAAATAGTGTCTCTTGAGCAGCAAAGAATAAGAAAGCTGACAGAAATACCTGAGAAGGTAAGTTTTGTTTTTCAACTTCCAGAGTACGAATCTGACCTTTTAGTATGGAAAAAAAGTGATAAGAAAAACACTAAAAAAGCCCTTTCTGATTTATATGTATGGCTGGAGAGTATTCCTGAGGAGAAATGGAATAAAGAATATTTGGAAGATAATATTAAGACTAAGATTGAAGAAAATGGATGGGGTATGGGAGATGTTCTCTGGCCTATGCGTGTGGCTTTGACAGGAATGAGGCATTCACCGGGACCCTTTGAGTGCGCTGATGTTCTTGGTAGAGAAGAGACATTGAGAAGAATTAAACAAGCAGGAGAAAAATTATCGTCTGAGTATGATAAATAACAGTATATATATCATATTAACTATTATATTTGGGGTTGTATCTCTTGTCAGTTTGGCTGTGGTATTAAAAATAATTTGGCCTTATAGAGATGAATTGGCGGGTAGGATTGAGGAGGAGGATACACCTGACAACAAAACAGAGATGCTTAAGCATGTTATATTGGAAAACAGGTTGAAGAGGAAACTGTCAGATATAAGTACTGGGAAACTTCGTTTTTTAAAAAATTTTATTAGATATACAGTCAGAATGTTTCAAAAAATATATTCTCAGATTCTTGAGAAGGAGAAATCATATAGAATACTTTTTGAGAGAATGAAGCTTGAAAAAAAGGGTTATAAGGAAAAGCAGGAAATAGTTGAGAAAAAATTGGAAGAAATAAGTGAGACCCAATCTAGTCCAGATGATGAAAAAGAGGATATAGAACAAAAGTATCTTGAGATACTCGCTATAGATCCAAAAAATATAGAAGCATACGAAGGCTTGGGTGAATATTATTTTCAAGTAGGTAACATAAATGACGCTCAGGAAGTGTATGAGTATCTTATTAAATTAATCCCTGATAAGGTGGATTATTATCTTGACTTGTCTAAATGTCTGGAATACCAAGGCAGATGGGAGGAAGCATACAATATTTTGGAGAGAGCATATAAAATAGAACCTAAAAATCCAAAAATTATTGACAAGCTCATTCAAACAGCTATAATGATGAATGATAAGGCTATTGCCAAGAAATATTTGAAGGATTTAAAAACAGTAAATCCTGAAAATAAAAAAATAGATGAGTATAAGGAGAGAATAAAGCAAATAAAAAATAAATAACCAAATTCGTAGAAATTCAAATATCAAAATCCAAATGTCAAATAATAATAATGACGGTTTAGATTTTGACATTTGTCATTAATTTGACATTTGAGCTTTGGAATTTGACATTTATTAAATTGGGTTATTAGGGAATTGATTAGAGTAATCAGTACAATTAGAAATCAGAAATTTGCATATTTGGATTATTGATTGTTGTTTGCATTGTTTATAAATTAAGCCGATGTAGCTCAGTTGGTAGAGCAACACCATGGTAAGGTGGAGGTCGGCGGTTCAAGTCCGCCCATCGGCTCACAAAAAATCCCGCCTCAAGCGGGATTTTTGGATTAGGAGATGATTGCG
>WFTA01000048.1 GCA_015485715.1 Patescibacteria group bacterium | reverse complement strand
CCTCTAAAGAAAAAACCACTCCTCCATATCCAAGGAATGAGTAGTTTGCTGGGTAAATCATCTTAAATCAAAAAATTTTATATACAAAAGAAGGATAAACAATGTCCAGATTTGCCTTTCTCTATAATTATCTCCCTGCAAAAATCTTGACCACATATCTCTTACCACCTCTGTATTGAAAATACCATTATTTTGAAGATTTTTCAAGGAAAAAAGATCTTGCGCTAAATCAAGCAAATTATGTCTAAGCCACATACCTACAGGAGCTGCAAAGCCATGCTTTTTGCGATAGACAAGTTCTGGAGGAAAATGCTTTTCTGCAAGTTTTTTCAGAATATACTTGCCAGTATTTTTATGAAATTTATACTCATCAGGTAAAATATTGGTAAAATTCACTATTCTAAAATCCAAAAAAGGAGCTCTTGCTTCCAAAGATACAGCCATAGATGCTTTATCAACTTTCATCAAAATATCATCTGGCAGATAAAAATTTTGATAAAGATAGGAAAATAAGTTCTCTAAAGACCCATCTCTATCTTCAAGAGGGAAAGAAGAGGAGTAATTAAAATAATTTAAAATCTCATCAGAAGATATAAATTCTGGAGAGAACAGGCTAAAGATCTCATCTTTAGTAAAGGATGAAAACCACCTAAAATGCAGATTATATGGATCTTTTTCAAAGTTAAGCAGTGCTCTTTTGATTTTAAAACCCAAACTAAAATATTTATCAGAGACAGGTATATAATTTGCTATTCTTCTGATTAAACCTACTGCCGGCAATTTTCTAAACAGTTTCCACAATCCAAGTGCATAAAATGTCTGATATCCCCAAAAAAGTTCGTCTGCTCCATCCCCACCAAGTGCCACTTTGACATATTTTCTTGTCTTTTTAGATAAAATATAGGTAGGTATAAAAGATGTATCAGCAAAAGGCTCATCTGACAGATAAGGAAGATTCTGAACAATATCTATCAGCTCCCTGCCTGATACCTCTTCCTCTATATGCTCAGACTGGATAACAGATGCAGCTTTTCTGGCGTAGTGTGACTCATCAAAAGACTTATAAGGAAACCTGACAGTAAATGTTTTGATTTTTTGCTTGGAGTTTTTCTGGGCATAATAAGCAATTAAAGACGAATCTATACCACCGGATAAAAATACACCAAGCGGCACATCAGCTATAAGTCTTATCCTCACTGCATCTTCCAAAAGGTCAGAAAGCCTTTCTTCTGCGTCATTTAAGCTCATATCTTCTGAGCCTTTCTCCTGCTGCCACCACTTTTTGATGGAAATGTTGTGTTTTTGATAAATTAATAGGTGGCCGGGCAACAATTTTTTTATTCCTTTAAAGATAGTGTTTTCTCCTGCTATATACCCCTGATCTGCAAAATTAAGCACAGATTTTGGGCTAATAGGCTGAGCTAAAAAATGTAAAGCTTTTATCTCTGAAGAAAAATAAAGTGTATTATGCTGGGTAAAATAATAAAGCGGCTTTTGCCCCATTCTGTCTCTGGCTAAAATAAGCTTCTGGTTATTTTTATCCCATAGACAAACAGCAAACATACCATTGAGCTTGCAAACAAAATCCTCTCCCACCTCTTCATAGAGGTGCACTATAACTTCTGTATCTGTGTTGGTGTAAAATTTATGTCCTTTACTCTCCAGATCTTTCCTAAGCTCCTGAAAATTATATATTTCCCCATTATAAAGCACAGCTATACTCCTGTCTTCATTGTATATAGGCTGTCTGCCTCCTTTCAGATCTATAATAGACAATCTCCTCATGCCCAAAAAAACCTTGTTTTTTTCATCAATAAAAAATCCGTCCTCATCAGGACCCCTGTGCTTAATACTTTGTGTCATTTTATGTATTATCTTTTCATCCCCTGCTCCTATAATCCCTGCTATCCCACACATATTATACACTTAATCCTTAAAATTTAGCTCTTCTCTTACCAAATAATTTTTCTTGTCCTGCCCTTCAAAGTAAACTCTTATTAAAAGCTCAGCCAAAATTCCCATAAGAATAAACACAGCTCCCAAAAGGATAAACATAGTCATAATTACAGGAAGAGGTGTTTCTATAAAATCTTTTTGATGAGCTTTGGAAAATTTAAAATAAAGCGCAAGCAGGCCGGCTACTGCGCCTAACACTGCTGATATAATTCCTGCTCCTCCAAAAAAATGCAATGGCCTATGTAGAAATTTAAATAAAAATTTCAAAAACAAAATATCTAACAGAACTCTGAAAACTCTGCTTACACCGTATTTACTCCTGCCGAATTTCCTTTTCTCATATCTGACAGGTACCTCACAAATTTTATATCCATACCATGCAGCAAGAGCAGGTATAAACCTGTGCATTTCACCATAAAGTTTTACCTGCTTTAAAACTTCTCTTTTATATGCCTTTAAAGTGCAGCCAAAATCATGCAACTCAATATTGCTGATTTTGCTAATAAGCCAGTTTGCCATCTGGGAAGGAAAACGTCTGGTAAAATATTTATCTTTCCACCTATCCTGCCGCCAGCCTGAAACCACATCATACCCTTCCCTTATTTTATTCAAAAGATTTGGAATATCTTGAGGATCATTTTCCAAATCAGCATCCATCAGAACTATCACATCGCCTGATGATCTGTCTATCCCGGCACTTATTGCCTGAGTTTGTCCAAAATTACGTAAAAATCTGAGAACTTTCACTCTTTCATCCTTATCAGCAGCCGCCTTTAAAGCTTTAAAACTGGAATCTGTAGAGCCGTCATCTACCAAAATAACCTCCCAACTGAAAGAGATCTCTTTCAAAATACCCAAAAGCCTGCTTATCAGGATAGGGATGTTTTTTTCTTCATTGTATACTGGAATAACAACAGATATTTTCATAAATCTAAATCAATACACTATTATAGTAGTATAAATCAAATTATATATCAATCTACAAATAAATAATAAGTTGCATGGCGAAGAAATATATGTGATTTGTGATACTCTGCCTTCTCCAATCTGAAGCCTAAATCAGTAAAAATTTTTTTCCACTCTTTATCAGTCTTGTTCGTGTGTGGATGCCCAAAAAACTCAAAATTTAAAACACTGTCTATAGCAAATGTAATATACTTGTTCAAAATATTTGTGTATATATCCTCCATTACCACCAATTTCCTTGCAACTCGTCCTGCCTCTTTCAAAATATCTTCTGGCTCAGGAGTATGATGAAGCAAACAAATAAGAAGGGCTATGTCAAATTCTTTGTCTAAAAAAGGTATATCCCTGCCGTTATAAATAACAGGCTGGATAGAAGAGATGAAACTTAAATCTCTAATATCCAAAGAGGTTACACTGTAGCCTTTATCTATTAGTTCTTTGGATACATGGCAGGTCCCGCATCCAATATCTAAAACTTTATCTTGAGGAGAAATGAAAAAAGATATTTTCTCTGCAATATCTTTTGCCCTATCTGTCAATATTTTATTGAGATATTTATTATTTTTTAACAAGTTATGAAAATAAGTAATTATCATATAAATATTTTATTTACCAAAATAAAATGTTGAATTAGTTAGAATTTGGTATTTAGAATTTAGGATTTATGTTTGCCACCCTCTTAAGTATATATAAATTCCATATTTAAATTAAAGGAATGAAAGGAAAAGTAAATTAAAAGTTGTAAACAATTTGTGGACCTGAGCGGATTCGCCCCGATATGCATCGGGGTACCCTATCGGATTTATCCCATCTACCCCGTTAAATAATGGAACATACTGCATTGCACCTGTTCTATTGAATAACTGGAATGATAGGGCAAACCTCCTGACCTTCCCGATGATAAATCGGAGTACTCTAGCCAACTATTAAAGCAGTAGACTAATGTGTGGACCTGAGGAGATTCGAACTCCTGACCTCCTGCGTGCAAAGCAGGCGCTCTAGCCAACTGAGCTACAGGCCCAAAACTTGGTAATATAGTTATAACTAATTTTTTTAGGAAGAACCAGATTTTATTCAACCCTGTTGTATAACAGGGTAACCAACTGAGCTACAGGCCCCCAATAAAAACAAATTCTAAACTCTAAATTCTAAATACTAAACAATCCTAAATACGAAATTCTAAATACTAAACAACCAAAAAATAATTTTCAAATTTTCAATTTACAAACAATTTTTACAATTTTCAATTTTCAAATATTTGACGATCGTGGTATTTGTGTTCAGAAAGAAAGGCAATTTACAAATTTTACAATTTTTCAATTCTCAATAATTTAGAATTAAATACAGATTTTATCTGCATATTTAATGTATCATAAATAAAAAATATTTCAACCCTTATAATTAGGGATTAAAAATCCAGCTATCCATCCCAGTATCTCATCTTCAAGCCCGACCATAAAGAAAAACCCTACAAATATAGCTATAAGTCCGATAATTTTTATCATAATTCTTGTGCCTCCAAACATTCCAATCTTGCTTTCTGCCCACTCACTATATCCAACAAAGTCCACAATCCACTCTGTTTTAACAACAAATAATATTCCGAACATTGTCATTAAAAGTCCTGCAAAAAAACCACCCATAACACAAAATAAATTTATTTCATATCTAATTTTATCATAAAATTATAAAATAAACCAACTATTTACTAATCATCTAAAATATGCTAAAATATATAATAAGATGGAAATAAAAATAGAAAAAAATAAATACTTTTCTTCCTGTACCGCTTTATTAAGTAAAGTGGTTTTTTTGTTTGCTTTTTTTCTTATCTTCACTCCCTTCTCTGTTCAAGCAAAAGATGCACAGGCAACTATCATATCCAGATCCCATCAGGTCATCAATCTCTTACCCGGAAAATCCATTACCTTTACAATCAGATTTAAAAACACAGGTGAAAAACCATGGAAAGGAAAAAATGGTAAAATATACCTTAAACCTGTAACAGGTAAAAGTATGTTTGTACATAAATTCTGGCCGGCAACAGACACAGCATCGACCATAAGTCATACTATCAACCCCCAACAGGAAGTTGTAGTCAAATTTGCACTTCGGGCTCCTGATGCACTTGGTCTATACGAGGAAAAATTTGTTCTGGCATTATCAGACAACGAGCCCATAACTGGGTCATTATTTACTATTACTCTAAATTCCACTCTTTATCCCACAGCCAGACAACCCTCTCTCAAATCACCATTATCCAAACCACGAGTTCTCTCTGCAACAGATAAAACCCAAAACACACCAGACACACAGTCTGTACAGACACCTGTTTCACAATCTGTTCAAACCAAACAACTCTCTCTTGATAAAGAGCCTGATATCACTGTAGGTCTCTTCTTTACTGAACCTTATTCTAATACAGAACCAATATCTCTTACAGCAGACACTGTATTTAATATGTATATGTCAAATATTAAACAAGGTGTATATGGTCCGGGAAGTATTGTATCTGTGAATTATAAAAGTGGGGTTTACAATATAACACTCCCTAATAAAAAAATAGTAAGCTTCTCTGAGTTTCCCACTTTTAAACTGCAGGGAAGCGGAAGATTTGAAATAACCAGCTACACCAATAAAGCAAAATGGAATCAAGGGATAAACTACAATAAATTTGAAGGAGATATAATCATCAAATACAATCCCCGTACAAGAAGGCTATGGGCAATCAATAAGCTGCCACTGGAAAAATATTTAGAGGGTATCACTGAAACATCAAATATTAATATTCCTGAATACCAAAAAACAATTGCTGTGGCTGCCAGAAGCTATGCCTTATACAGGATTATGAATAATAAAAAATACAATGGATTTTTCAACATCCATAGAGTATTTGATCAAGTATATAATGGGTATGCATCAAAAATTTCAATGCCAAATTATATAAAAGCAGTCAAAGACACCTATGGACAAGTAATGGTATATGACGGTAATCCAGTACTTGCTAAATACTTTACCCAATCAGATGGACAAACCAAAAGTGCAAAACAGGTATGGGGATATGACATACCATATCTTAAAAGTGTAGCTGTGCCATGGGATAGAGGAAGAAGACTACTTGGGCATGGCGTCGGGATGTCTCTGAAAGCCGCACGAGATATGGCGAAGGAAGGTGAAAAATATCAATCCATTCTTAGATATTTTTATCAAGGTATCAATCTTCAGAAAGTATACTAAACTAATTACCCACTTTAGTTATTACATTAAATACAAATCTTAAAATAGCATAACTTGAAAATATCAAGATCAAGCCAATTGTTGCCCACACCAATACATCTTTCCCCTTTTTTACCTTATCAGGATTTCCACCGGCAAACATCCACAAAAAACCCCCATACACAAAAAGAGCCAATGCAATAGCTCCCACAACCCCCAATATATTCCGTATTACACCTCCTACATATCTGCTGAGACCCTGAGGGCTGACATCGCTTATAGGAAGCGGATTTTCAAGCTGAGGGTTAGATTTATTATTAGATTCTGCATAAACATAATCAAGTGCGACGAAAGAAGACATTGAAATTATTGATATTATTATAAGCACAAAGACAAATTTTCTTACCATATATCTTTATTAATTCCTCTTTTATTAATATACCATATAATAAAACATCCTACAATAATAAATATAAAACTTACCACAAACGGCAGTCTTAAACCCAAAATATAAGGTACACTATCTATCCTCAAAGTCTCCATATATGACCTTAATACTCCATAAAGAATAAAATACCATCCACCTATACTTCCCCACCGAACCAAGCTTTTGTTTTTTATTTTATATAAATGCATATAAAAAAGAATTATAAATACTATCACAAGCCCCATAAATTCATAGAAAAATACGGGTTGAAAATATGCAAATTGTTCATATCCTGCCTGTCTAAAAGCAGGCTCTATATACACAGAAAACATAGAAGAGGTTGGCTTGCCGTAAAGCTCCTGATTAAAAAAATTTCCCCATCTTCCAATTGCCTGCCCTATAGCTACAGCCGGTGCAAATACATCAAGAAGAAACAAAAACAAAGATTTCGACGAAGTAATATTTAAATGTCTAAAACTTGAATAATATTTTCTCGCAAATATCCACACAATCATAACACCTGACAATATAGCTCCATGGATTGCGAGCCCTCCTTGTCTGACCAAAAAAATATCTGCAGGATTTTGGACATAATACTGCCATTCATTTAAGACATGATACAGTCTTGCACCTGCAAATCCACCAATAATAAGATATGGAGCAAGTGTATAGAGAAGATCTATTTCAACTTTGTATTTTTTAAATAAAAAATAAACAATCAAAAATCCAATCAAAACTCCAATAAACATCAAAAACCCATACCAATATACAACAATAAAACCTAAATCTAAAAATATTTCTCCGTACGGCCAGTAAAACATATTTTATATTCTAAATAAAAAAGCTGACTTTATTCTCTCAAAAGCAATCCTGTAAGCTGCAGCCCGCAAGGATATATTATCTTTTTCTGCTGTATATATAACATTATCTGTCATCTCATTCATCATTTCTTTCATCCTGCCTCTTACATACTCTTTTTTCCATGTATCTCCTGACTTGTTCTGTACCCACTCAAAATACGACACAATCACACCTCCTGCATTGGCTACCACATCAGGGACAACTGTCTTTCCTTTTTTGTTTAATTTTTCTTCAGCTTCATATGATGTGGGGCCATTTGCAAGCTCTATGATATACCTTGCTTTTATCCTGCTGGCATTCTTAGATGTGATTACATTTTCCAGAGCTGCCGGCACTAATATGTCCACATTCTGATAAAGGACTTTTTCAGCACTTTGGGATCTATATACCTTACCTGAACAATCATACACTGACCCACGACAATAACATCCGCTGTTAAGACCTTTTTCTCTCTTGGTTTCTAAAATCTTGTCAGGATCCATGCCTTTGCCTGATGTATCTATCAAAGTCCCTTTAGAATCTGCTACTGCCACTATCCTGTAGCCTGCCTGATGTGCAAATTTTGCAAAAAAGTATCCTACATTTCCAAATCCCTGTACAGCTATGGTTGTTTTACCGGGATTTAACTTATACTTCTTGGCTATTTTCTCAAGAATAAAAAACCCTCCCAAACCTGTTGCCTCTGTCCTTAAAAGCGATCCTCCTTGATCCACACTTTTGCCGGTAAATGCAGCAGGCTGCCAACTGCCTTTAAGCTTGGAAAATTCATCTGTAAAATATGCCATAATCTGACTGTTGGTATTAACATCAGGCGCTGGGATATCAATATCAGGACCTATATTTTGAGCTATTTCTCTGATAAAAGCACGGGAAAGCCTCTCAAGCTCACCTTGAGATAACTTTTTGGGATCAACTTTGATACCGCCTTTCCCCCCACCAAAAGGAACGCCTGAAATAGCATTTTTAATAGTCATCCAAAAAGCCAGTGCTTTAACCTCACTTTCTGATACCTGACTATGATACCTTATACCGCCTTTATATGGACCTCTAAAATTGTTATACTGAACCCTGTATCCTGTAAACACTTTCACACTTCCGTCATCCATCCTGACAGGAATTGCTACAGTGACGACGCGCTGTGGTTTTTGCAGAATATCAAATAATCTTTTATCGTATTCATCTTTTATATCTAAGGAATTTTTCAATTGAGATAAAGCATTGGAAAATGCATTCATATACATCTCGTCTCACCAATGGTGAGTTAATAATAAATATATATTACTCTATATTAAAAAACATTTTAGAATTTTTGTATGTAATCTGAGCCACTTCTTCAAAAGGTATATTTTTTATCTCAGCTATTTTTTCTGCTACATACTTAACATAAGCAGGTTCACATCTTTTCCCGCGAAAGGGATCTGGAGAAAGATACGGTGAATCAGTTTCCAGCAATATACGATCCAATGGTAAATATCTTGCAATATCTCTTACCTCCTCTGCATTTTTAAAAGTTATTATGCCGTTGAAAGAAAAATAAGCCCCTGCCTGTAGAAACTCCTTAGCCTGCTCCCTGCTTCCAAGATATGAATGAAGTAAAAACTTTTCTACACCTTTTTCTTTAACAATACTCATAATATCACTATAGGCGTCAAAACTGCCCTTGCTTGGTCTTATGTGAAACACCAGTGGTTTTTTAACATCACAGGACAGCTCTATAATCTCCTCCAAAACCCTCATTTGCCTCTTCTTTACACTTTCCAAGCTCTCGCCGTCTGGAATACGAAAGTAGTCAAGCCCCACCTCTCCTATCCCCACAACTTTATTATGCAGAGCCAAATTTTTATAATAATCATAGTCAAATTCCTCAGCAGAGCTCTGTATTATCTGTCCGTCAAGCTCGTACTCCCAGCCAAAAAGATGAACAGGGTGAAGTCCGACCACAGCCCACATCCTCTCATACTTCTCTGCATATTGAACAGCTCTTTTAGATGTATCCTTTTCTGCGCCAACTACTATACATTCAACTCCTTCATTGTAAGCTTTTTGTATAACCTCATCTGCGTCTTCTTTAAAATCTTTAAAATTTATATGACAATGTGTATCTAAGAGCATATACAATTAAAAATTCTAAATTCTAAATACGAAATTCTAAACAATAAAAAATAATTATCCAATTTACGAATTTTCAATTAACCAATGAATTTACAATGACTTAATGTTTTAATGGTTTAGACCATAAGACTGATGTATGCTGCAATGTTGGGGAATTTAATTCATTGGAAAATTGAGGAATTGATTGAAAATTGTAAATTGAATAATTATTTTATGGTTTGTTTAGTATTTAGCATTTTTCTCTTTAAACAACTTCACTTTGGTAGCATTTTTCACAGTATACTATTTCAGGCCTATCAGGACTATATGAGGTATAGAATTCATTGGGACAGGGATCTGATCCATGAGAATGTTCTACAGTGTTAGTATAAACATTG
>WFTA01000047.1 GCA_015485715.1 Patescibacteria group bacterium | reverse complement strand
CCACAATCAAGAAATATGTTTTGTTTTGTTTGAGGTCTTGGAGGTTTTGGTAGTTATCTTTATTCCTGATGTTAGTATTTCATATACAAGAGGATCTGAAGATGAGAATTCTTCTGGTGTGAAGGGGAGGGGTTCTATTCCATATTGTATGTCTTTTGCGTCCCTCTTATTCCATAGGTATTTCATAGCTTTGAATTTGTCTTTGAAATCAGGAGAAATAACAGCAATATCTATATCACTGAATTTTTTCACCTTTCCTTTTACAGTGGAACCAAATAAGTAAACTTCTTTAATAGTTATTCCGTCTTTTTCAAGTTTTTTAATATAATTATTTACAATCTTCATTACAGATTTTATTTTGTTATTTCTTTTTTCAGACATATCCTTACTTTTTTAATTTTCTTTATTAAATTTTCAGTATATTTTTTGTTAATTTTCTTGTAAAGTTTGAATTTATAGTCAGGATATCTGCCGGCGATATTAAACAATGTTAATTCATTTAATATTTCTTCTTGTTCTTTGTTTAGGTTGATGTCTGCTATTTTTGAAAGACGAAGCAGATCATGGATAAAGGGCGCGGGTTGGGATTTTTTCTTGACAACAATTGCTTTTAATATACTCTCAATAGATAAATGAAAAAAGAACAAAGAGTCAACATATTTCTTATTTTTAAATAAAGAAACTGCTGTTTCCCATTTTAACTTTGAATTTTTTATCCAGTATTCTTCGTGTTCTCTGATGTTCATACATTAATATAATATCACACAGCCAATATCTTACAAGTTATTGAAAATTTATCTTACCTTTCCACAATCAAGAAGTATGTTTTGTTTTGTTTGAGGTCTTGGAGGTTGGTGTCTATAATCTGCAGATTGTAAAGGCTGGCGAGATTTTCAGGACCTAATATTGTATAGTGGGATGGGAGTTCTCCTTCAGATAATTTTCTGGCTGCCAGTGCTGTATCTATAAGATCACCCTTGCCTGATATAAGTTTGGCTTTAGGATATTTTCTTTTAAGTGTATGTTGGCACTGTTTAAAGACTTGAGGATGGGCCAGTATTGTCTTCACTTTTTCTTTTTTCATTTTTTTCTTTGCCATTAGGTGGTGGGATATAATAATATAAAATTCCTCTATAATTTTGAATTTATATTTTGACATTGCCTGTACTGATTCCCAGACTACTCCTCCCTGAGCATTATGAATGGCAAATTGTCCATAATCTATATTGCCTTTGTAGAGCTCGTCTAAAACTTTTCTGGTAGTATATAAATATTTTATTTTATAGTCTTTTATTTTATGTTTTTTTATATAGTGGAGAAGTGCCTGTTCGTTAAAGCTTCCTTTGCCTCCTTGTATGCCAAATATTGTATATTTTTTATCCACTCTTTTGGGAAGCAAGTCTTTAAACAGTACATCATAGGACTTGCCAAGATCAAGGCGCATATTGCGGGTGTAGGGATTATAAGCTTGTAGATCCCTAAAGAGTGTATAGGTATCATTACATGTCTGCTCCATAATCTCATAGAGTTTTTTAGCTCCTTTGGTATCTATGGGTGTTGGCTGAAAGTTCATTTTTTCCAAAAGCCTCCCTATAAAATGCGTCAATCCCTGTGAATAGGCAGCAAGTTTGTCGTGAGTTACAGGATCCATCTCTACTGTCTTTAGCCCTTTTTGGGTTAGGTATTTTTTAAAAGTTCTATATATGTCTTCAGGGACGTTGAAATTATATGTTACAATAGGCAGATTTTGAAGCCCATGCATGGAGCTGTCAGGTCCGAACATTGGATGGGTGAGGATGGCAGATATAGATGAAGGAAGAGATGAAAATACTTTATAGGGATGAACTTTGACAGAGAGAGTGTCTATGAGAATATTGTGAGGTTTAATCAGTTTTATATGCTTTTTGATTTGCGTCTCAAATTTGCTGATCGGAATACAGTAAAAGATATAATCAGCTTTTTTATATATCTCTTTTTCATTTTTCAAAATGATAGTGGTTTTGTTTGGTTTAAAGTTCTGAAAAGATTTTTTATCTGTATCATATATAAATATATGCTTGAAATCTGGTTTTATCATTTTGTACAGCGTTTTCCCAAATCTGCCAAAGCCAATGATGGCTGCTGATTTGTTTTTATATAATTTTTTATCTGTCATATATTTCTTTTATTTTATAGTTGTCAAATTCCACATCTGCAAAGTCTGTCCTAATTCCTGCATATCCTTCCTGCAGGATAGGATTCTGGTCGTCAATTATATCAAGTACTTTGTCCCATATATGTCCTTCTTTTACATATAATACTATATTTACCTTATTGGTATCAATATTTTGGATCTTTGCTTTTATAGAGTGCCATATCCCAAGCGGAATTAGATTGGGATTTTTGTCTAAATCATAATTGCCGTTAAATATTTTTTTATATCCAAGTGTTGTGTATTTACCCTGAAGTTTTTTCTTGATAACGGCTGCGCCATCTACTCTGATGCCGGCATAGTATAGATTGTCAGAGTCTATATATCTGAGAAAAAGAAGCACCCCGTTTGACTGGTTTCTGTGCTTGGCATCTATGGCATTATAGGTGTGGATTTTAAAATCCATCTGTTCTTCAAAATTTTTCCATTTTGATTTTGTTATAAGCCTGAATATATTTTGGGGTTGAAATCCGTTTAGGGTGCTGTCAGGATTGTAGTTTTTGAATTTTATTTGCCACTTTTCACCTTCAGGGAGTTCGCCAAAAAGCGTCCTTGCTGTTCCGTCCTGAGATATAAAGTAGGCTCCTGAGTTAAGCCACCAGTTATTACTTGAACTTTTTTCCATAGATGGAGCTTCTTCCAGAATATAAGATTCAGAGAAATCATCTGCAAATTCCTTTGTTTGTACAGATGATTTTTGCCTGTTTATTTCTATTTCAGATCTGTTAGTATTGAACTTTTTAGTCCTGTTACTATTTATTTCTCTCTTAATTTGAGTCGTGGTTCGGAAGAAGTTTTGATTATTTTTTTCCTGTTTTTCCTGCAAATTTTTTACTGCTGTAATTCTATTGTCTTGAGGTCCCAATATTTGTTCAATATAGGGATATATAAAAAAGCCAATTCCTATCATTATTAGTATAAACAAATATCTCATATATTTTTTAAATTTAATTGGTTATTTATATATGTTTGAAATTAACCAATTTTCAAACCCAGCTCTGATATTAAAAAATTAGACTTTTATTTAGCAGTGGGAAATTGGATGATTGAAAATTGGATATTGGATAATTGAAAATTATGTATACCTTATCCTCTGTGCCATATCATTTTCTTGATTGTGGCTGCAGAATAGAATATTAACCAACTTAAAATAAAGGTAGATATAATATTCATTAGAGGTCTGTATATCCATTTGTTTGATTCAGGATCTTCAATTTTAAATGCAATACTGAAAAGGAAACCAATATATATTATGCCAAGTAGATATTCAAAAGCGGCATACATAATTCCTTCTGCCAGAGGCAGATAAAAAAGATGTCGGAAAACTATAAAAGGTCCAACAATAACAAACAGTATATGAAGATAATAGTAAGATGCAATGATGGGATGTTTGCGCCAGAAGAATGACCCGGTAAAGAACGTATTTCTGATAAAGCTCTTTTTCCACCTAACCTGTTGGCGAATGAATTTTTTAAATGTATCAGGTACATTAGTGTACACCCTTGCAGATTTGCAATATACTATTTTCCAATCTCTTGGAGGGTAGTCTACAGATTTTACAAACGGCGAGTTTGCATATCTTTTTTTAAGTTTCTTGCCAACATATCTGCAGCCAAGTACAAATCCTGTCATAGTTCTATCGGTTGCAAATTTAAACTCTTTTCCAAGAAAGGTGTCATTTATCCAAGCAGGTATGTAGTTATATACTGCTTCTTTTCTAAATACAGCCAAAGGCCCGGATACACAGGTTACAGCTCCGAATGCGCTTTCAAATGCCTTACGCACAGAAAACTGCCCCTCGTACCAGCTGTCTTGTATTTTTGTGATAAGATTTTTATCTGCATTTAATGGTCTTGCATGTCCGCTGACAGCTCCTATATTGGGATCTTCTTCAAAAATTCTTACTATTTTTTCTACAGCGTCAGGAAAGAGTATGGAGTCACTGTCTGTAAAGGCAAAAATCTCTCCTTTTGCTTTGAGCATGGCATATGCAAGGGCACGTTTTTTGCCCACATTTTTTTCAAGATGTATGACTTTGATATTATATTTTTGTGCGTATTCATCTAATATTTGAGGGGTTCTGTCAGTTGATGCATCGTTTACTACTATAATTTCTTTTTTTTCATAGGTCTGATTTATCATTGAATCAATACATCTAGCAATAATGTCTTCTTCATCTTTTACAGCTACCATCAGGCTTACTGTATATTCTCCTTTTGTTTTTTCTCCCTTTTTCTTTTTTATTTCTCTGTAAGGGTCTTTGTATTTGGTGAAAGTGACAAAGAAAATAATAAATATAACAGATGTGACAGTAGTGCCGTAGATATCAAGCAGCCAGTCTGCGCCCTGAAGCTCTGGAAACATCTGGTTGATAAATACAATCTTGCCTATTATAACAAATATTAGTGAAGATAATATAAAGAATATATAGAAAGACAGCTTGGTTCTCAAATAGATATATCTGATTTTCTCTGTTAGAAACCTCCTAAATTTGCCAATATAAACAGAATCACTGCCTAAAGTCGCAGTAAAATCAGGCGATATTTGATAATTTTTGTTAAAAAATTGAAAAATCATATTTCTTGAGATTATATCAATTTACCAAACCCACAGAATTTTGCAATATTTATGAGTGGTATTATACTAATTAATAATAATTTTAATAAAGATGTTATGGTAAACAGTATTTTTTGTCTAAAATGCGTGAAGGTGATGCAGGATTTGACAGATGACGAGATAAGAGAAATATCAGACTCGGTAGAAGAGGCAAGTTATAGGGCGGGTGAGGTAATATATGTCCCTGAGCAGTCTCAGGGAAAGATATATTTTGTAAGGGAAGGGGAGGTTGATATATATCAAAAATCTATAAACGGCAAGACTTTTGTGGTAAGTACACTTCAGACTGGTGATATTTTTGGTGATTTGGATTTATCTTCTGAACACAAGATGAATATTAATTTTGCCAAAGCAGTTAAGCCCACTAAAGTATGTATAGTGGATAAAGTATCATTTATGGTGTATTTACAGAAAAATCCACGAGTAGCTATGAGGATTATTGAGGAGTTGTCTAAAAGATTGGGAGAGGCGGAGGAAAAAGTTAGAGATTTGGCTTTTAATGAAGTTAAAATAAGGCTTTTAAATGAACTTTGGAGGCTTGCTATGAAATTTGGCAGAGAAGAGTCTGAAGGTTGTGTGGTTATAGAGAAGAAGCTTACTCATCAGGATTTAGCCAATAGAATATCAGCCAGTAGAGAGACAGTCACCAAGGCACTGGGCGAACTGGAAGAAAAAGGATTTATAGCTTATAATAATAACAGGTTTATAGTATTAAATATTAACAAGATAAACACCACTTTATGAGAGATATAATTTTACAATTTCCAAGTCAGTTCTCTTATCAGCCGAATATAAATAACAGAGAGAAACTACCTGTTGAAGTATCTGCTTATATAGTGGGGGGAATGGGAGGATCACATCTATCGGCAGATTTGCTTAAAATGGTAAACAAAACGCTTGATATAGAGATAGTGAGTGATTATCAATTTTCCAATTCTCTATCCAAAGAAACTTTGTTTATAGCCAGTTCTTTCTCAGGCAACACTGCAGAAGTTATATATCTTTTAAATACAGTACTGGAAAACAGTATCCCTGTTTTGATAGTTTCATCTGATGGAAATTTGATAAAAACAGCAATTGAGAACAAACTTCCTTATATTGAACTCCCTGATAAAAATCTGCAGCCGCGCATGGCACTTGGATATTCTTTACGGGCATTGATGAAAGCAGTCGGAGATGAAAACGGACTTAAAGACACATCAGATCTTGCCAGAGGCTTAAATCCAGAGATATGGGAAAATCAGGGAAAGAGTCTTGCTGAAAAGATGAGAGGCAGGATACCTGTAATTTATTCTTCATCAAAAAACAGGCCGTTGGCTTATATATGGAAAATAAAGTTTAATGAAAATTCAAAAATCCCGGCATTTTACAATGTGTTTCCAGAGTTAAACCATAATGAACTGGAAGGATGGGGGTATGATTTGCCTGAAAGTTTTTTGAAAGATGTATTTTATTTTATTTTTATAAAAGATAATACTGATTATGAGGAAAATAAAAAAAGAATGGATCTTACAGGACAGATATTGGCAAATCGAGGGTTATCTGTAGAGTTTTTAAATCTTAAAGGAGATAGTGTATGGGAGGCTGTTTTTAATAATATAATACTTTCAGACTGGACTTCATATTATCTATCCAGAATGTACAGGATAGATAGTGAAAAAGTGGACTTTATAGAAAAATTTAAAAAGATGCTCTAAGATCTGGTATATTAAACAAATCTAAATATACTTTAGTTATTCCACTGTTTATTGGAAGTTTACTATTTTTGTATTGTTTTTGAATGTTTTCCAAACTTTTCTTCCAGAATCCAGCTGGTAAGCATTTTTCTCTAACATTAATTTGTATAAAATCTTCTATTAAATAGGAAAATGGCCTGCATAGCATAGCTGCAAGTTTTCTCTGTGTCAGGCCGCCATACATATTTTCATGTAGTATTTTGATATCGTATTGGTTGATGTGTATTGAATGAACCATTTGTTCATCAGCTAAATGAGGTATAAGATAAGTAAATAAATTTTGAAATATAGGCTTTATAGCACAAGAATCAACATAATCTGTTCCACCAGTAGGGAACAGGAATAATACTCCTTTATTTCTAATGTGCTTTAAGGATAAATCAATTGTTTTTCTTAGTTCTTTTGGTCTTTTTGAAGCTAATATGATATTATCTGGCATGACTTTATTTAGTCGCTGATATTCATCCGGTCCTGCTATTATTTTAAAATCATCCCTTCCTGAAATAATATGAAAAATGATTAATGTGTCAGGAAACCCCGGATGGTTAGATATTGCAATTCCTCCTTCTTGGTCTTGAAGAAATTTGTCTCTTTCCTTAGGATTGTGATAAACTGGCTCTATTTTTGCCTATTCCAGCATTTTCTTTGCCAGTTCGTTGGGAGATTTTGCCCTCTCAAGTGATTTCTTTGCAATGTATGGAAATACTTCTCCGGGACACATAGACTTACAATTATCTCAAAATAAGATAATAGAGGGATAAGAGAAAAATGAAGATAGAAGAGGAGAGGAAGACTGCAGCTATTTTGACACTTTTTTTGTAATCATTTTTGTTGGTTGTAAGTCTGTCTATTTTGAGGTCTAAAAGAGAAACTTTGGTATTTACATTGCTTGCCATAGATGTTAAGTTAATTATTAAGAAGAAATTAGTATAGGTTGAGAAGAGTGAAATAAAAAACGCGACTTGTGTATAAAATCGCGCTTACCCATTCATAATTATAACATATATTGTAAAATAAATCAAAAGTGGATATAATATTTGTATTAAAATAGATAAAATTAATCAAATATTGTATGTCAGATAGTAGTGATTTTTTGTATAAAATGCGGCATTCTACAGCCCATCTTTTGGCAGCTGCTGTTTTAAAACTGTGGCCTAAGGCCAGATTTGGCGTAGGGCCTGTTGTAGAGGAGGGGTTTTACTATGATATTGAAATACCTGACTACAAATTATCTCTGGAAGATTTGGAGAAAATTGAAGAGGAGATGAGAAAACTTAAAGAGCAAAATCTGGAGTTTAAAAGAGCAGAGATTGCTATTGATGAAGCAATAAAACTATTTGAAGATTTGGGTCAGGTTTATAAAATTGAGCTTTTAAATGACCTTAAAGAACACGGCACTACAGTATTTTCTGAAATTTACAGCAACGGCAGCAGTTCAAAAGAACAAAAAGTTGATAGAGTATCTATTTATACCACAGGCGACTTCGTAGATTTGTGCAGAGGACCTCATGTGGATTCTACTCAGGATATTGGCGTATTTAAACTTACAAAACTGGCAGGTGCGTACTGGAGAGGTGATGAGAACAATCCCCAGCTTCAGAGAATATACGGTGTTGCATTTAAAACAGAAGAAGAATTGGAGGAATACCTTAATCTGCAGGAAGAAATCAAAAAAAGAGACCACAGGGTACTTGGAAGAAAACTTGATCTTTTTACCTCATCAGAGTTGGTAGGGCAGGGGCTTCCTTTATTTACTCCAAAAGGCACTATAGTGAGAGATCTTTTGCAGAATTTTGTAGAAGATTTAAACAGACAGAATGGCTATTTGCATGTTTGGATACCTCATATTACCAAACCGGATTTATATAAAGTATCCGGACACTGGGATAAGTTTAAAGATGACTTATTTCATGTTCAGGGAAAAGACAATGAGTTCGCACTCAAGCCCATGAATTGCCCGCATCACACTCAGATATATGCGTTTAAGCCGAGAAGTTACAGGGATTTACCGATTAGATTTTATGAAACCACTACAGTATATAGAGATGAGAAATCAGGAGAGTTGGGAGGACTTACCAGAGTAAGGTGTATCACTCAAGACGATGGCCACCTTTTTATCAGGGACGACCAAATAGAGCAGGAGTTTGATTTGCTTTTGGAGATGCAGCGGAAAGTTCTGCAGGCAATAGGACTTACAGATTACTGGATCAGATTGTCTCTTAGAGATCCAAATAACAAAGAAGCTTATCTGGGTGATGATGAAATATGGGAAAAAGCACAGAAGACTATGGCAGATATTTTGGAAAAGAGAGGTATTAAGTATATTCCGGCAGAAGGAGAGGCAGCTTTTTACGGGCCCAAAATGGATTTGATGGTCAAAGATTCACTTGGCAGAGAATGGCAGCTTTCTACTATCCAGCTTGATTTTAATATGCCTGTCAGATTTAACCTGACATATACTGACAAAGAAGGCAAAGATAGGCATCCTATTATGATACACAGAGCATTTTTGGGATCTATAGAGAGGATCATAGGAGTTTTGATAGAGCATTTTGCAGGTGCTTTTCCTCTCTGGCTTTCACCGGTTCAGGTTGTACTGGTGCCTGTGGGAGAAGGTCATATAGGCTGGTGCAGGGAGCTTGCCAAGGAGTTGATTGATAAAAATATAAGAGTTGAAGTTGATGTCAGCAATGAGACAGTGGGTAATAAAATAAGAAAAGCACAGGAAAGCAAAGTACCGTATATGCTGGTTGTGGGGGATAAAGAAATAGAAAGTGGTCAGCTGTCAATAAGAAAAAGATCTGATAATAATCTATATAAAATGAATAAAGATGAATTTGTTGATATGTTAATTTCGAAAGATAAGAATAAAGAGATGGAACTGTAATAATTTTCAATTTACTAATTTTCAATTTTCAATCAATTTCCCAATGAATAAATTTTCAAACGACTTGCGGGATTAAAAATTGTTTGAAAATTTGCCTTGCCTGTCCCGCCCCTCATACCCGTCCTGTCGGATGACTGGGATTGCATGGCTGGTATTGAAAATTAGAAAATTTCATTGAAAATTGGTTATTAAAATTGAAAATTAAAATTTTTTATCTTGTGTCTTTGAGGACTAAAAAAATTATATTATTTATAGGTGATATAGCGGTTTTTGTCATTTCGTTATGGTTGGCTTTACTTTTTAGATATGGAGATATACCCACTTCAGAGTTATGGGATAAGCATTTTCCTGTATTTGCGTTTTTATACATTATTTGGGCTGTGGTTTTCTATATTGTGGGTTTATACTCTATCCATCAAGTACGCACATCACTTCCTTTTTATTCTAAATTATCAGCAGCCCAGATTGTAAATGCATTTATAGGTGCAATATATTTCTATATTTTACTTCCTTTTACAGGTATATCTCCAAAAACATTGTATGTATTGGACATTTTTCTTGCTACCTTGCTCTTAGTTTTTTGGAGAAAAATATTTATTTCTATATTGGATATAAAAACCTTGAGGGCAGATACACTTCTTATAGCAGAAGACGATGAGGCAAAAGATATTTTAGAGGTAACATCAAAAAATCCTCATCTTGGATATTCTATAGTTAAAGTCATCCGTTCTTCTGATATCATTATGAAGGGATCAGATATAAATCTAAAAGATATAGTAGAAAAATATAATATAAAAGTAATATGTGTAGAACCAGCTATTTTGAAAAGTCAGACCTTAACAGATCAGCTCTTTGAGATTTTACCATATAAAATAAGAGTAGTAGATCTGGCCAGCTTAACTGAGGAAATTACAGGCAAAATTCCCATTACTACCATAGGTAGATCGTGGTTTCTGGATAACTTAAATCTTCATTCATCTCAGGTATATGAAAAGGTAAAAAGAATCTTTGATATTGTAGTGAGTGTTTTGTGTCTTATACTCCTTTCTTGGCTTTTTCCGCTGATAGCGGCTGCTATTGTTGTTACTTCAGGAAGGCCTGTGTTTTTTAAACAAAAAAGAGTAGGTTATCTGGGCAAAGTATTCACTGCTGTAAAATTTAGAACTATGGTACAGGATGCTGAAAAATCAGGTCCTCAGTGGGCACAGAAAAATGATCCCAGAATTACAAAAATAGGGAAATTTTTGAGAAAAACAAGGCTGGACGAGCTTCCCCAGCTGATTAATGTTTTAAGAGGAGAGATGAGCTTGGTAGGCCCTCGTCCTGAGCGTCCTGAATTTGTAGCCCAGCTTAAAGAGAAAATTCCCTTTTACAATGAACGCCATCTGGTCAAACCGGGCCTTACAGGTTGGGCACAGATTAATTTTCCCTATGGCGCATCAGAAGAAGATTCTTTGAAAAAACTTCAATATGATCTGTATTATATTAAAAACAGGTCTTTTATATTTGACATTGCCATTCTCCTTAAAACTGCCAAAACTATTTTATCTGGAGAAGGACAGTAATTTTACTTGTCACTTCTTTTGTATAGGGTATAATTATATTGTAATTTAGAGATTTATTTTTATGTTTTTTATTACTACAGGAAGAATAATCAAATTTGCATTTCAGAACATTTTTAGAAATTTATGGCTTTTTCTTGTTACTCTCACCATTATTATACTTTCTTTGTTTTCAATAAATATTTTGATAGGAATAAACGGCCTTTCACAATCTGTCATTGATAATATCACAGAAAATCTTGATGTATCTATATATTTCAAACCGCAGACACCTCAGGAAGTGATAGATATAAGCAAATCAAAAATTTCACAAATATCGTATGTAAGAGAGGTGGAGTATATATCGCCAGATCAGGCACTGGAATTTTTTAAACAAAAACACAAAGATGATCCACTTATTCAAGAAAGCCTGAAAGAGCTTGAGGAAAATCCCTTAGGGGCTATTTTGGTTGCCAGAGCAGATTCACTTGATAATTTTAAAAAATTAGTGGAAGAGATCAAAAAAATAGATTTTGGAGGATTTATTGATGAGCTTGAATTTCAGGATAATGAGCTTATTATAGATAAGCTCAATTCTATTACAGATAAATTTACACTGGTTATAACCATTGTAAGTATTGTTTTTATTATCATATCTGTACTTGTAGTTTTCAACACAATTAGATTAGGTATATATTCTCATCAAGAGGAAATATCTATCATGAGGTTGGTAGGTGCTTCTTCTGCATATATTAGAATGCCGTTTATTGTAGAAGGTATTATCTATGCTTTGTTTTCTTTGATTATATTTTGGGTTATATTTTTTGCGTTTTTGTACTGGTTTGACGGTGTTTTTGCAGGGTTTTTGGATTCTTCTATATTTGTACCCTCCAAGTACTATTTTGATAATTTCTTGAGAATATTTTGGCAGGAGTTGTTCCTTCTTCTGGTTGTAAATATTACTTCTGCTGTTGTTGCAACAAGAAAGTATACACAAATATGAGTATTAAAAACAAGAAAAATATTCATTTTATAGGAATATGCGGTACAGCCATGGCTCCAATTGCCAAGGCGTTATCAGGTATGGGTTTTTCTGTATCAGGATCTGACGCAGGTATATATCCTCCTATGAGCAATTATTTGAAAAACGCAGGAACAATATCTTTTTATCCGGGATTTCACCCTGATAGAATCCCTGAAGAATTGGAGTTTGCCGTTGTTGGTAATGCTATTTCTGAGTCAAATCCTGAATTTCAATATATAAAAGAAAAAGGAATTCCTTATTACTCCTATCCTGAGATTATAAATAAATTTTTTGTAAGAGAAAAGTCTATAGTTGTTGCTGGTACTGCAGGAAAATCTTCAACTACTGCTTCGCTAATTCATATCCTAAAAGAAGCAGGATATAATCCTTCTTATATGGTAGGAGCTATAGCTCTTAATTTTGAAGATCCGGCTTATATCACTGATTCTAATATATCAGTTTTTGAAGGTGATGAATATCCTTCTGCCAAGTGGGATCTAAGGCCTAAGTTTTTTCATTATAATCCCACCCATCTTATATTAACTCATGCCCATATAGATCATATGGATGTCTATAGAAGTGAAGATGAATTCCTTAAACCATTTAAAGATATGGTAACACAAATATCTGATAAAGGATTTATTCTGGCTAATTATAAGGGTGTGAATATAGAGAGAGTTATATCAGATACAAAGCCTGATGTTTATTTTTACCAGCTCTCAGATAAGATAGAAGATGGCATCTATAATATTTGCAATATAAAACATAACGAAAGCTATACAAGCTTTAAGATTGTAAATCCCAAAAGAGGTATAGATATGGACTTTAAAGTCAATGTAATAGGAGACTATATGGTAGAAAATGTGGGGGCTTCTATAATAATGGCTAGTTTGTTGGGAGTAGACATAGAAGATATTAAAAAAGCAGTGGAAAAATTTAGAGGAATAAGAAGAAGGCTTGAGATAAAAGGGAAGATGTCAACAGGTGCTGTAGTGATTGACGATTTTTCCCATTCACCACTCAAAATTAAAACTGCGATCAGATCTGTAAAGAAAATTTTTCCTGATAAAAAGATTATAGGCATCTATGAGCCGAATCTCGGATCTAGGGTAAAAGATTCTCTGCCTTTATATGATGGTGTCTTCAAAGGAGTCGATGTACTGATTGTGCCTAAACTCAAGCCTATAAAGTCATCTGTAAAAGAATATGTATCAGGAAAAGATCTGGCAAAACATATCTCCCGTGATATAAATGTTGAATATATAGATGATGACAGTGAAGTAATAAAGTATATTTTTTCAAATTCTGATGAGAATACTATTGTTCTTTTTATGGGTTCAGGCAGCTTTAGAAATATGATAGAGCAGGTAGCAAATTTATAATTAACATACAATCTATGACATTTGATGATTATCAAAAAAAGTCAAAAACTACAGCAATTTATCCTAATCAGGGTCAAAATTTAGTATACACTGTGCTGGGGCTTGTGGGTGAGTCAGGGGAAGTGGCAGAAAAGGTGAAAAAAATAATTAGGGACTCAGGAGGAGAAATTACAGATGAAAAAAGAGAAGAGATAAAAAAGGAATTGGGCGATGTTCTTTGGTACCTTGCCCAGACAGCTACAGAGCTTGATTTATCGCTTGATGATATAGCCCGTACAAATATAGAAAAACTCCTCTCAAGGAAAGAGAGAGGAGTGTTATCTGGAAGTGGTGATAATAGGTAATTATTTTTCTACTTCTGCTATTTCAGGGTTTTCTATAGTTTTTTCTTCTTCATTTACATCTTTGGCAATTAAAGTAATTCCGCATACAGGACATTCAAAATAGTCTTCTTCTGATAGAGGTTTTACTTCTATGTCATTTTTACACTCAGGGCATACAGCTTTATACATTTCTTGATTTTGATCTTGATTCTGTCCGTCTGAGTTATCATTATTGTCATTTATTTGGAATGCTATTTTATAATTTGTAATATCCAGCATATTGTGTTAATTTAATTATAAGATACAAATAAATTATACTTTTTTCGTATTTTTATGTCAATTTATGCAGGAGATACAAAATTACTTGAAAAAAACAAAATAGCACACAATATTGGTTTGGATAATCTTTATCTGAAGATGGAAAAGCAAAACCCGTCAGGATCACATAAAGACAGAGCTGTATTTTTTATGCTTGATGAATATACCAGCAGGGGATACAACCGCTTTGCAATATCTTCGTCAGGAAATGCAGCCATTAGTGCTATTTATTGGACTGTAAATGCTGATATAGATATTTATCTGGATGTTTTTATATCTGAAAATATAAATCCCAAAAAAGAAGAAAAGATAGAAAAGCTCTCCAAAGGATTTTCTAATATTACTATTCACAAATCTAAAAGACCTAAAACAGACGCCTACAGGTATGCACAGACAGATAATATGGTACTGCTTCGTACATCAACAGATGATCTGGCAATTGAGGGGTATAAAAACCTTGGCAAAGAGCTTCATCTTGCCTTAAGAGATAGTATATTTTTAAGTCATATATTTGTTCCTACCTCTTCAGGTGCTACTTTGTTGGGCATATATAAATATTTTATTGACAACAAACTGTCTCTTCCCAGAATATATCTGTGTCAAACATCAGCTGTTCATCCTATGGCAGGAGAGTTTGATAAAGATTTCACATTAGAAGATTCGTCTTTAGCTGATGGTATAGTAGACAGAATTGCACATAGAAAGAATGAAGTAATAGCTGCGGTTAAAGACTCAAGAGGGGAGGGGATAGTAGTTGAAAACAGATATCTGAGGCAGGTAAAAAAGGCATTTTCTCGTGATTCTGATATATATGAGGCAGGATGGGAGTCAATGCTTGCCTTTGCGTCATTACTAAAGATGATGGAAAAGGGATCTGATATAAACAGTGCCGTTTTAATATTTACCTCATAGTATATGGTGTTTTATGTAGTTAAAGATATAGAAAAAGCAAAAGGGCTGGACTTGGAAAAATTCAGTGATGTTGTCATTATTACCAACAGATCTCCTATGGCAGATAAGATGATTGAAGATTTTCCGGAAAGGATATTAAAAAACAATGAAGGATATCTTTCCACTTTTGATCTTTTGAAAAAATATAAAGAAATAATATCTGCAGATAAGGACAGGTATATCATAGTATTTAAGAACACATCACAAATACAGGAATTTTGTCTGAAAAATAACTGGCAGCTTTTGAATCCAGATTATGATCTTTCATATCTTTTGGAAAGAAAAATAACTCAGTATGATTATTTTGCAGGAAATGGTCTGCCTTATCCTAAAACTATTATATCTAAGTTTGAAGATCTGTCTTTTCAAGATATAAAGAATGAATTATCTGTCCCTTTTATTGTTCAGTATAATGTAAGCCACACTGGAGAGGGAACCTCAAAGATTGAAAGTGAAGAGGAGTATATCAATCTGCAAACAAAATTTCCCAAAAGGATAGTAAAGTTTTCAGAGTATTTAGAAGGAGATATATATACTATAAATGCTTGTGTGATGCCTGACGGCAAGGTATTGTGTGGAAAGATAAGCTACCAGATAACAGGTATAGAAAATCTCACAACTCATGAATTTGCAACTGTTGGCAATGACTGGCAGATTGGAGGTATATTGCAAGATAATATAAAAAATAAAATAGAGGAGCTGGCAAACAGAGTTGGATCTTTATCTCATCAAGCAGGCTGGAGAGGGCTTTTGGGTATTGATTTTATAGTTTCAGATAATAGAGTATATGTGATAGAGATAAATGCAAGACAGGCTATATCTGCAAGTTTTGAGACAGATCTGGCCGGGCAGATGGGAAAGACAGGTCCTCTTATCTGGCACATAGAGGCTTTACTGGGGGAGACAATGGGAGAAGCAGACTATGATATAAATTTGCAGCAGTCGCAGATATTTATTCGCAAGAAAGATACAGCAGATAAAATATTTTCCAATATAGGTGCTGTTTGTGGAGTGTATAATCTGAAAGAAGGAAGGATAATATCAAGCACATATAAATATGATATAGAGATGTATGATAATTGTGTATTTGTTTTTTCTGTTGGCTATGGTATAAATCAAGTAAAACCAGCAGATGAGATATACAGGATACAGGCCAATTTTTCACTTTATAAAAACATAGAAAATATAATAAAAAGTATAACCAATGAATGAAGTATCACAAAAAACCAAGCAGATATATCTTAAATACATAAATCTGCCTTTTAAGGTAAAGGGAACAGCAGTCCCTTATTATAAAAATTCCAGCCTTAAGTCTGATATAGCAGTATTTGTAGGAAAAGGCAGTCCTGATGAGATTGTGGAAGAGGCATATAATTTTGCCCGTGTAGAAAACATCAATATAGACAGTATGAATAACGTTGAGATAAGAGATTTTCTTATTTCTCATAATTTAGGTATTGATTGTTCAGGGTTTGTGTCAAATATTCTGGCAGTTGAGGAAAAACTGGATAGGGTATACATAGAGGGGAGTTTTTTGAGAAGGTTTTTGGCAAAGCGTAAGATGAGAGAGAATATTTCAGTGAAAGTATTAACAAATGAGCAGAATTCATATAAAATAGATAATTGGAGAGAGGTAAAACCTTATGATCTGATAATAACCAGAAAAAGAAAGCATGTGCTTTTAGTAAGCAGAGTGGAAAAAGATGAAGAGGAGAAAATAAGATATATTTACTATTGGCATGCTACTTTATACTATGAAAAAGGAGGTGGTGTGAGAGAAGGAAAGATAGAGGTTATAGATTTAGAGACTGATTTAAAAAAACAAAAGTGGTTAGAGATAGACGAAAAGGGAAGAAACTATACACTGGAGGGTTTTCTGGATGATGACGGCTCAAACGGCATCTATAGACTCAGATTTTTATCAGATTAGTTAAAATTTATAATAATATGTCTGAACACTTTATTTCAAAAAGTTTGTTTTTTTTACTCATATCTGCTGCAGCAGGATTTGCTTTAGCTCCTTTTTTGATAATACTTCTTAAGAAGCTTAATATAACCCGCCAAGGGGAGTATGATGATACTATTTTAAGAATAGATTCCAGAAAAAGTAAAATAGGCACACCTATTATGGGGGGAATTTTAGTAATTTTAGTGGTAGGCTTGGTAACAGTACTTTTTAACTGGGACAGGAGATTTACATGGGTGCCGATGGGTGTGATGGCACTTTCTGCTGTTTTGGGAGGAATAGATGACCTGCTGAATATATTTGGAAAATACAGGCGTTTAAGATCTGCAGCGCAGGTGGTTAAACTATCCAAAGTACACAAAATGTGGTATATGCGCCTGTGGTTTAAATTTCAAATCCCGTGGGCATATCTTAGATCTTTTTTCAATAAGCTTGGATCCAGAACAGGCAAGGGTGTGCTTGTACATGAAAAGTTGTTTTTGCAGCTGGTTGCCGGTGCCATCACTGCATGGTGGCTTTATTTTAAACTCGGCCCCCAGTGGAAATTGATTTGGGTCCCTTTTGATGGAGAGCTTAATATTGGCTGGCTTTTGATACCAGTTGTAATATTTCTAGTTATGGCTACTGCCAATGCTGTTAATGTGGCAGACGGACTTGATGGTCTTACAGGCGGGGCACTTATAACTGCTTTTGGCGGGCTATTGGTTATGAGCTGGTTTGAGGGAAATATATATTTTGCGGTCCTCAATGCCAGTGTGGTAGGTGCACTTATACCTTATACTTTTTTTAATATCAAACCTGCTAAATTCCAGATGGGAGATATTGGATCTTTGGGACTGGGGGCTTTGCTTGCTGTGATGGCAATTGCACAGAATAAGATGCTGCTTTTGCCACTACTTGGATTTATATTTTTTGTTGAGCTTGGATCTGTGATTATCCAATTGTTTGGGAAATACATACTTGGAAGAAAGTTTTTTGCTATGACACCCCTTCATCACCATTTGGAAATAAAAGGCTGGTTTGAAGAAAGTATTGTCCAGAAATTCTGGATTATCAATCTTTTAGCTGTACTTGTTGCTGTCTGGCTCTCTCTTCATTAAAATATTAGAGTTATCCACAGGGTTTATTTGACAATATTTTCAGGCATGATAATCTAAAAATGTCCCTTCGGGGACATTCCCCCTTTGTCTTCGGACAGAGGGGGTTTTATTTTTTGCTCTTTTTTGACTTAAAATAGAATGTTTAGTAAAATGTTAATAATTAATAATAATTTTTAATTTTGTAACCCCAGTCATTCGACGGGGCAAGTTTTATAAACAATTTTAAAT
>WFTA01000046.1 GCA_015485715.1 Patescibacteria group bacterium | reverse complement strand
GCATAGTAGAACAAAAGCAGTTGTTTTTTTGGCTATATTTTCAATCTTTATAATATTTTCTTCTGCTTCTGCATTTATACTTATCCCTTCAGGCACAATATCAGGATATGTAAAAAATTCTTTAGATAACTCTCCAATGTCTAATATTCAAATTAAAATTGACACTGGAGTATATAGCGAATATATAACAACAGATGGCAATGGATATTATCAATATGATACAACAGGAATATGCGGTTCAGATTTAAACATATCTATTGATGTAAATGGTTTTTATCCATATAGTGAAGATGTATATGTTTCATGCTTTGGAGATAAAACACACAATATTTATCTTACACCTCAATCAACTTCTGCTGTAAATCCCTTGATTATAATACCTGGAATAGCAGGATCAGAGCTTTATCATAATAATGAAGAAATATGGATAAATGTTAGTGAGGCTATAACTGATTTAGATGATAGCTTTTTAAATGTTTTGACTATGAATACTAGTGGTGGGTCGGTAGAAAATATTGATGCAGAGGATGTGATTAGAGAGAAGAAATTTATTATTAAAAAGATTTTCTGGACAAGATTAATGGATGATTTAACCTCAAACGGCTACGCAGAGGATACTAATATGTTTGTCTTTCCTTATGATTGGAGATATGGAAATAGCAAAACTGCAGACGAGCTAAAGGACAAAATAGATGAGGTTCTTAATCAAACAGGGGCCAGTAAAGTAGACATCATAGCCCATTCTATGGGTGGACTGGTAACTAAAAAGTATATAGAAAAATATGGTGAAAATAAAGTAGATCAAATCATATTTATGGGCACGCCTCACTATGGTGCCGCTAAATCCCTTAAAGTTTTACTTTTTGGAGATAATCTTGGTATTCCTGTTATTAGTACAGAAAGAATAAGGGTCCTTTCACGAAACTTTCCGTCTATGTACGAACTTCTTCCATTTCGAAAATATTTTGATGTATATGGAGGATATGTTTTAGATATGGTTGATGTAGATGGTGATAGTATTGTAGGTGCGCTTGACTTTGATGAAACAACATCTTTTATATCAAATATGGGCTTAAATTCAAATCTATATTCACAGGCAATTGTATTTCATAACAATGTAGATAGTCTCTCTATATCTCCAGCTTTGCAATCTAGAATCCACAATATAGTTGGATGTTCACAAGCTACAATTGGCAGAATAATATCTGCAGGATACAAGAAAAACAAAGAAGTAAAATGGAAGGTGTGGATGGTGGACGGGGATGAGACAGTGCCGCTCAAAAGCGCTCAAGGCACACTAAAGAAAGCTGAATACTTTGTCCCGCAAGCCAGGCATTCCCGCATGCCAGATAACATAACAATAAGAAACCTAATCATAGATATTTTAGAGGATAATAATGTAGATTTATCAAATTCACAATACGGCGATATAAAAGATGGACAGAGAAACTGTTCTTTTTCAGGATATCTAATAAGTGTCCACTCACCTGTAGAAATTTATGCTTACGACAGTCAGGATAGATATACAGGTCCTGATCAAAATGGGAACTTAAATACTGATATTCCCGGCTCTGAGTATTTTGAAATTGGCGACAATAAATTTATATACATACCTGATAATTCAAATGTGGATATTTTTTATAAAGGTACAGATACAGGTAATTGGCAAATTGTGATAAGTAAAATAAACGAACAGGGAATTTTGCAATCGGCTAATTTTATTGACCAACAAACAAATCCAAAAATGATTGGAAAAACAACAATCACACCTCAAACATATCTATCATACATCACTATAAAACTTGACAATGATGGGGATGGGATATATGAGGAGGCGAAAAATCCTGATTCTGTTTTACAAGGGGACAAGGCTGAAGATATAACACCACCTCAGATTATGATTCAAAGTCCGTTAAACAATAAACAATATCTAAACAATGAAAAAATAAATTTCCAGTATAATGTTATAGATAAAGAATCAGGAATATTTTCACAAAAAGCATATTTAGATAAATCAGAAACAACAGATGCTAAAATAGATTTAAGATTGCTTAAAACAGGAATCCATAAGATAAAAATTGAAGCCTATGATAAAGCTGGTAATTATGCAGAAAAAAATATAAGTTTTGAGGTATATACTACCCTGACAGCTCTTCAATCAAATTTGGATTATTATTCTCAAAAGTGGATCCACAGACCTTCAACCTACTTCAAACTAAAATCAATATTAAGACATATAGATATACTTGAAAAGGTAAAAGAAAAACTTGAAGAAAAATCCCAAAATATACATCCTCTATCTAAATCAAAACTTGAAAAACAGATCCAAAAAATAGATAAATCCATATCCAAACAATATAATAAATTTATCAAAGAGGTAAAAAGACAAAAAGGAAAAAGTATAGATGAGAGTGCAGCTGATTTGCTGATAGATCAGGCAGAGTATTTGGCGCAAAAGTAAAAAATGTATTTATAGATTGTCCGATCAAGTCGGACAACGACAAAGAAAAGTAAATATCATCTCCCGCTAAAACAGGGGACCTGTCCCTTCGGTTCGTAGCTCCAGGGGAATCCATAAGGTATGGATTGCCCGATTAAATCGGGCAATGACAAATGGGTGATTGGATAATGACAAATATGGATTGGAAAATGGCAAATAGGGACTGAATAATGATACCCTCGCCCTTTCTAGGTCATTCCCGACTCTGATCGGGAATCCATAATATTATAATATTATTATAATATTATGGATTTAGTTATATTGTTGCAAAACAAGGTATAGAAGATGGATTATGACATAAAGAATATAGACATACTAGTTAAACTGTAGGACAAATAATATGTGTTATTGTTTGACTTTTTGCAGCCGCAAAATTTGTCAGACATTCTAACATTCTGTAGAATGTTAGAATGTTGTGTTGAGATATATACAGAATGAGATTGATTGTGGAATATTGATATATTGATTGGTTTGGGATGAAATAATAGATAATTAATTTTGTGGAAGAAAGGAGTAGAAGTTGGAGAAGAGTATCTATGTGTTCAAGATGGATATATAATGTTATTGCATACAGTGAAGGAGATCCAGATGATGGAATTTATGGAGATGACCCAACAGTTGAGGTTGGGTTTTAAAGTTAATATTTTTAAGTTGATTTTTTGTTTCAAAAATGATACAATTATATTATAAAAATGATACAATTAATAAAGGATAATATGGAGTTGCAAAGATTAAATAGGCGCCAGGAAGCAGTTTTAAACTATATTGCTGAGTCAGAGATGTCTTCTGTTTCAGGTGTTTGGCAGTATCTGCAAAAAACTGGATGGAATAAGGTATCACGGATTACTGTTATTCGTGATTTGAACTTTTTGGTCAAAGAAGGATTTTTGATAAGGGAAGGTAAAGGGCGAGGTGTAACATACAAGCCTTCCCCTCAGTATAATCTTATCAAAGAGATTGACATTGAAAAATATTTCTCTATTCCTCAGGATAAGAGAAAGATTAAACAATATTTTGATTTTGGAGTTTTCTCTGTATTAAAAAATGACATTTTTACCACTCAAGAAGCAAAGTTCTTACAGGATCTACATCAAGAGTTTAAAGAAAACTATCAAAAGATAAAAAGTAAGACTATAATTGCGAAAGAATTTGAGAGAATAGTGATAGAATTTTCGTGGAAATCTTCCCAGATTGAAGGTAACACTTATTCGCTCCTAGATACTGAGGCTTTAATCAAGGAGCACAAAGAAGCAAAAGGAAAAACTAAGGAGGAGACACAGATGATCCTGAACCATAAAAAAGCATTTGATTTTGTATTATCTCATAAACATATTTTCAAAACCTTATCAAGAGCTAAGATTGAACAAATCCATAAACTTTTAACAGCTGGTCTAGGAATTGCCAGTAATCTGCGTTCTGCACCAGTAGGTATCACAGGTACAAACTATAAGCCATTGGATAATGTGTTTCAAATAGAAGAAGCTATGGGTAAAATGATAAGGCTTGTCAACAGTAAGAAAGATTTTTTTGAAAAGGCGTTTTTAGTATTGGTTTTACTATCATATATACAACCATTTGAAGACGGTAACAAACGTACTGCCAGATTAGTCTCTGATGCGATTTTGCTTGCTTACGATAGTATTCCTATATCTTACAGGGCTGTTGATGAGGTGGAATACAAAAAAGCTACTATTCTTTTTTATGAAATAAATAATGTGTCTTATTTTAAACGGATTTTTATAAAACAATTCGAGTTTGCTGTTAAAAATTATTTTCGTTAATACTGATATGTGTCACCCATATCTTGGGGTGGGATGGTTAAACCAAAATAACCCCCATAGCTTGCTACAAGGTAGTTTGTTTGGTGATAAAAGTGTATAATTAGTAAAAACAGATAAAAATCAATCCTGTTAATTTGAGTAAAGTCAGATTATGATTTTTTTATTGATTTGTATAAAACAGGTTTTTGTGGTATTTTAATAGAAAGGTTAAAGTTGGCTTGTTGATTTATAACTTTGTTTAATATGACAAGAATATATTAAGACATTGATTTTCATAATTAATTTCTTTATATATGAATAATGTAAATTTTAATCAAAGTGCTTCAGAGCATATTTTATCCAATACACCTCATAAGCCAAAGAAGGATTATCTTAAATTTTTTATAATAGTTTTAATTGTGTTGGTTTTGGCCGCAGGACTTGTGTATGCAGGGCGTTGGGGGTATTATAAGTATTTTTTAACACCTGAGAAAATAATAGCAAAGGCTGTAGAGAAAACACTATCTGCTGATTCTTATAGATATGATGTTGAATTGTCATTAAAAGATAGAGCGCCTAATGCGGAAGATACTGATAGTGATTACGATTCTTCTATAATGAGAATTTCAAATATTAATGTCAAATACTCAAGCGCTGTGAACAATTTAAATAAAGAACCTGCTTCATATTCCAATTTATATTTTTTATATTCAAAAGCAGATGTATCAGCTGGATTGGATGCTGAACTCAGATCATTTGACAATGAGATGTATATTAAATTGAACGAGTTGTTTATTGAGGGTATTGTGGGATTAATCAAAGATTATAAGGGGGTTTGGATAAGGGTCAGTGTTGATGATGGTAATGCTTCGGTTTCCGATAAGATAAATAAAAATTTGAATCCAGATGAGATTAAAAAATTGAAAAAAGTGGTAAGAGTCATAAAAGACAATTTGGCTGGAATATTTATAATTCAAGAGGACAAAGGTATAGAAGAGATTCAGGGTATTAAAGCTTACAGATATACTGTGGGTCTAGATGTGGATAAATTAAAGGATATGTATGTTCAGATGACAGAATCAGTAGGTGTTGATCAATCAGAATTAAGTGATGTTGTTTCTGCAATTAATAATTTTAACTTGAAAGAGTTATATAAAGAGTTAGATAATAAGTATATTGATCTATGGATAGGTAAAGATGATTTCTATATATATAAAGTACAGTTTTCTACATCTATGCCTTCATTAACTTATACCCCAAATAATGACAGAGGATCTTCGAGAGACAGATTTATAGTCACAACAGTATCTGGAATTCAGACAGCTTTGGACTCATACTTTTCAGACAACAACAGTTATCCTGTCACCAACGAAAAGATAAGACTGGCTGATACTACTGATTTTTTGATTTTGTGTAAAGACGGCTTCCAAGAGAGCATAAATGATTGTGGGGACAGTAAAGTGTATCTTAGAACATTTTTTTACGATCCATCTACGGTTTTTATGTATCAAAGCATAGATGGTAAAGATTATACTATAGAATTTGAGCTGGAAGATGGTGCGTATGAATATAAAGCAGGAAAATTGGTTGCAACTAAAGACGGCATCAGACAGGTAAGTGTAAAGGGTTCTGATCGTGATGATATGGTATCTGATCGTGAATATAAGGCATATTTTAACATTACTATGAATCTTAGAGATTTTAATAAAAATATCAGGATAGACAAACCTACAGAATATAAGGATTTAGAAGGGGGTATAATAGATAAAATTTTAGAACCTCAGAATATGTTTTCAGGTGGTTTTGGTTCTGAGGAAATGCTTCAAGATTCAAACATGATATCTGATATTGAAGATGTTCAAAAAGTTGATGATATGCTTCAACAAAATACAGATTCAGACAATGACGGACTTAGCGATGAAGAGGAAAAAAGACTGGGTACAGATCCTCAAAATCCTGACACAGACGGAGATGGGTATACAGACGGAGAAGAAGTGCGCAATGGATACAGCCCATTGGTGCCGGCAAATAAGTAATACTTAATGATACACAAGATACAAAAACAGATAAATATCAATCCTGTTAATTTGAGTAAAGTCAGATTATGATTTTTTTATTGATTTGTATAAAACAGGTTTTTGTGGTATTCTGGTAGAAAATATAAGATATTATGTCTGTTTATTTTATAACCGGAAATGAAGCTAAATACAAAGAAGTAATATCTATACTTCCAGAAGTAGAATGGCTGAATATTGATCTTCCTGAAATTCAACACATCAATAGCATAGAAGTAGTAAAAGCCAAACTTCAGGAAGCATTTAAATATAGAGACGGGGAATTTATAGTAGAAGATACTTCTTTGTATCTTGACTGTTTGGGTGGCCTGCCGGGTCCGCTTATAAAGTGGTTTCTAAAGACTATAGGATGTGAAGGATTATATCAGATAGCTGAAAAGATGGGCAGCATGAAAGCAGAAGCCAGAACTGTAGTAGGGTATGCCAAGTCTCCTGATGATATACATTTTTTTGAAGGCTCAATATTGGGTACAATAGTTTCACCTAGGGGAGATAAGGGATTTGGATGGGATCCTATATTTCAACCTGTTGGATTTGATAAGACATTTGCTGAGATGGGAGCAAAGGAAAAAAATCAAGTCAGTATGAGGAAAAAGGCCCTAGGCAGACTAAAAGAATTTTTAGAAGTATAATTTTTTATATGAATAATTTGGTAGATACTCCACATATTCCTGATGAGATGCTTTCTGGCGACAATGTCTCCTCGTCTAAACGAAGAAGTTTAAAGATATTGCTTATTGGTTTAATTGTTTTAATACTGTTGTCAGTAGCAGTATATGCAGGATGGAAAATATACACTAAAGTTTCTATTGATTCTGATACAATTTTTTCTGAAAGCAGGCAGAAGATGAAGAAAGTTAAATCTTTTTCTTTTAAAAGTTCGCTATTTACAGAAAAAGATATAAGTGAAGATGTGGAGCCATTGCCTGAGTCTCTGAGTCGTATTTTAATAACCTTTAATGATGGGAAACAGCAAAAAATGACTTATACAGGCCGTGCTGTAAAGACTGATGATGAATACAATTTCTATCTTAAGATTTATACAAATGATGAAGGGGGTGCAAAAGAAGAGGGAAGTTTGTTAAGAGAATCTTTGTTTACAGGTGGTAGATGGTATGGAAAATTCTATGATCTGTTATTTACAGATAGTTCTGATATTCAAGATAGATGGATAGAATTTAAGCCAGATGAAGATGGTGATTATAATTTGTCATTTTACAATTATAAATATGATGTTAATTATATAAAGAGTATAAAATTAATTGCTGATTATAGTATAAGCGGTCGTTTTAAGATTGATAAAAAAATTGGTATAGAAAAGATATTAGACAAAGATACTGTTCATTATCGTCTAAAAGTAACGAGAGCTGATTTTATTGATATGGTAAATAATATGCAAGTTATAGGAGAAGGTGGTAGTATTGTAAATTATTTCATGGAATCTGTTGTAGAAAATGGATTAGATGATTTGGATAAAATGGATTTTGATATTTGGATAGGTAAAGATGATTTTTATGTTTATAAGATGTTATTTAGGATACCTGTTGAGAATTTTGTTCGTAGTAATTTCACTGCTTCAGAGGAGATTAGAAATGTAAATATGATAAGGACTGCTTTAGATCTGTATTACTCGGATCAGGATCAATACCCTTTAAGTAAAGATAAGATAGTGCTGGGAGATGAGTATAGAATTTTGTGTACTGGAGGATTTAAAAAGAGCATAGAAGAGTGTCCGTCCGGAAATGAAGTGTATATCGATTTGTCTTCTTATATACAGCGTAGAGACAAGACATATACCTATCAAAGTGCAGACGGTAAAGATTATAAGATAGAGTTTACCTTGAGAAGTGATACCAGAGAGTACAAGTCAGGTACGTTGATTGCAACTAAAGATGGTATCAGAGAGGCAGAAATCAATAATAGATCCAATAGAAAGAGAAAAAATAAAGGAGGGAAATATGGTTTTTATGTTGTGCTTGCTATAGAGTTTAACGATTTTAATAAGAGATTCAACATAACAAGACCTGAAGGGTATATAGGTATGGAGGATATTATATCAGAGACAATGGATAAGGAAAGACAAAATCAGATAATAGTAGATTCAGACAATGACGGACTTAGCGATGAAGAGGAAAAAAGACTGGGTACAGATCCTCGAAATCCTGACACAGACGGAGATGGGTATACAGACGGAGAAGAAGTGCGCAATGGATACAGCCCATTGGTGCCGGCAAATAAGTAATATTTTAATTTAGAATTAAGTATAAAAATATGAAAGGATTTGTAAATAATATAGAGGAGAGTACAATAGAGAATACGGATTTTAGGAAAGTGCTATATACAGGCAGGCACAGCCAGCTTGTTTTAATGTCTCTCAAACCGGGTGAGGATATTGGTATGGAAGTACATCCTGACAATGATCAGTTTTTCAGATTTGAAGCAGGGGAAGGAAAAGTGATTGTAGATGGAAATGAGTATGAAGTGAGAGATGGTATTGCTGTTGTAGTACCTGCAGGGGCAGAGCATAATGTGGTAAACACTTCTCAGGTGGAAGAACTTAAATTTTACACCATTTACTCGCCACCACACCATAAAGACGGTATTGTCAGGCATACCAAAGAGGAAGCACTTGCAAATGAAGAAGATTTTGATGGAGTCACAAGTGAATAATAGATAATATGAGCAATGTTACTGATATTACTGCAGAATATTTAGTAGAGGAGATGAATAAAAACCCCGATATGTGGGAGATTATTGATGTCAGAGAAGAATACGAATATCAGGATGCGCATATAAAAGGAGCCAAAAACATACCCATGGGCAGATTAAAAGATGAGATAGACAGTATAGACTGGGGCAAAAATGTAGTTTTTGTATGCAGAAGCGGAGGCAGAAGTCTGGAGATAGCAGTAGAAGTTGCAGAGATGGGATATGGTGTTAAAAATTTACTTGGAGGGATGATAGAATTTTCCAAGATAGCTCCTGAGCTTGTAGAGGGTAATTTTACTGATTATTAATTCAAAATAATTTACTACTTTTTTAACAGGTGGACTATTATTAAAACAAATGGTTGAAATAACGGGACTATAATTGGCTAATATGTATATTTAAGAATTATTTTATTTTCAGGAGATGTGATATAGAGCGTATCTCCTGAGTTGTTCCAGATTGCTCTGTCACTGCCCAGATATATTTTATCAGAGGTATTGACACCTGATCCTGTGTAGATGGTTACACTTTTTTGCGGTCCAAGTAAAAAATAGGGAAGAGTAAACCTATTGCCTGCTGCATCTGAAATTGTAAAGTTTTGCAGATTTATTTGATTTGATGTCGCATTTTTTATGGTGAAGTATTCATCATTCAAATTTTTCTGATCATCTCCTTTAGCATCAGGATGGAATTCCAAGACTATTAATCCTGTTGTTTTTTCTCCCCACAACCCTTTTTTATCTTCCTTGGCTTTTCTTTGTGCTTCAAGAAACAAATCTTTGTATTTTACATCCGGCGGATAGGTGACAACTTGGGCGTATCCCTGTCTTACCAACTCTAAATTTACAAATACATCTCCTACATAGACATATCTTAAGAGTCTGCCGTATCTGTCTACATCTGATATATCTTTTTCAAGTCTTATGGTTTTATTTAAAATCATATCTGCCAAGGCATTGCGGGCCTGTGTATAGTAAAGCTCACCTATTTCAGGCGTGTTGATGCCGATTAACCTTACTTTTTTTCCTTCCTGAGTGACAAAAGTATCACCGTCTATGATATAGACAGCTTTAGTATAGATGATATCTATAGATGTACTTTTTGTATTATCTGTATTACTGGTTTTATCTTGTGTTTTATCTTGAATACCGAGTATTTTGAATTTTAGTGAGGTATTTGTTTGATCTGCAGAGGGAGGTGTATCTGAACTTTTTGTTGTTTGTGTGATTGATTGACTGGGTTTTTTATCTTGATTAGTATTTGTAGTTTTCTTTTTACTTTGTTTTTTATTTATATCAGTCACTTGATCCTTTTGGTTAGATGCAGGGAAATCAGTAGTTTTATCTGTTGTATTTAGATATGAAAAAATCCCTACAAGGATAAGAATGCTTATAATATATATTGTTGATTTTGGAATTCTAATAATTTTCTTTTTCATATTCATCTTTAGTAATATATATAGAAACAGGAAAAAAATCAAAATCTGTATTTACCATCGAAATTTAATATGATAATATATTTTATCATATATTTAACAGATTTTATGAATACCTATAAAATTATATTTTTTGATTTTGACAGTACTTTGATTCAGGCAGAGTCTCTGGATTTACTTGCCTACAGAAAAGGTTGTGGTGATGAAGTTAGCAGGCTGACAGAGTTGAGTATGAATGGAGATATCCCTGTTGATGATATTTTGAAGAAAAAAGTGGAGATTATAAGTCCACACAGGGATGAAGTAATAGACATATCTTATCATTGCCGAGATATTATAGTGGAGGGAGCTGAGGATGTAATTGGCAGATTTTTAAAAGAAGGCAGAGAGGTATACATACTCTCTTCAGGATTTAAAGAGATCATACTTCCCACTGCCAAGGCTTTAAATATCCCTGAGGAAAATATTTTTGCCAATGAATTTGATTTTGCTGTAGACGGGAAATATAGAGGGTTTAAAGAAACCTGCGATCCAGATTTAATAGGCAACAAGCCAAATATCATCCGCAAATATTCGGCAAATCAATGCCACAACAGATGCCTGACTGCGATGATAGGAGACAGTGTATCAGATATGAAGTGCAGGGAAGTTGTGGATCTTTTTATAGGATTTGGCGGTGTTGTGGAAAGGAAGAAGGTAAAAGAGGGGAGCGGAATTTATGTATATAATATAAGAGATATTTTTAAATATATTTATTAATTTTGTGTTTTGTTGTATCATAAAATATATAAGTAAGATGAGCGAATATGAATCAAAACAAAAAATTATATATGTTGGCAGGTGTTGCTGTGGTTCTTATTATTGCAGCCATGTTTTTAAATAGTAGCTCAAGCGAGCCGGGTAAATATGACGAGCTTGCCAAGTGTTTGGAAGAGAAAGGGGCTGTATTTTACGGAGCATATTGGTGTCCTCATTGTCAGGACCAAAAGAGGATGTTTGGTCAATCAGCATCCAAACTTCCATATGTTGAGTGTTCATTGCCGGGAGGAAAGGGTCAGACTAAAGAGTGTGAGGATGCCGGCATTGAGGCTTATCCTACTTGGGTATTTGCGGATGGAACGCGTCAGGTTGGAGTTATGGATGTGGAAGAATTGGCCGAAAAGACAGGTTGCAGCGTAAGTCAGCAGACAGAGAATTAAGAAGAATTGTTTAAAAGGAGGAGAAAGAGAGGTAATTAAGACTGTCGGCATGATTAAAATAGCTTCTTATTTTGACAAGTTCCTGAGTATATCTAAAAGCAGTTGGTCTATACTTCGTTTGTTTTGGAAAAAGTACAAGAAATATATTTTTCTTTTGTTTGTTTTATCTGTTTTAATCTCTGTACTTCCTTTTGCATCTTCAGGTACCAGAGGATATCTGATAAACAAGCTCATAGAGGCAGTCACACAAAAAACAGGTCTTAATTATGAAGTGAGCATTGCTATAGTGCTGGCTCTTGGTGTTATGTTTGTAATTCCTTATTTTAATTCTTTTTATAGCTATATTCAGAAGATGTTGTGGTTTTTTGTACATGAGCGTTCAGAGTTTATGATATATAAAAAGTTTGGTGTTCTTGATATTAAACAAAGGGAAGATCCTAAGACAAATGATCTGATAAATACTATCACAGAAAACAAATGGAGAATAAATAATTTTTTGGACAGGATTTTTTACATATTTCAGAACATTATAGCCATCATCACAGCTTTGGTTATTATTTTTAAGTTTAAATGGTGGGCATCTGTTATAATTATTATAGGAACTTTTCCTGAATTTATAGCAGGTACCAAATATGCCCATTTTATGTGGGGAATATATGACGCCAAGGGGGAAGTTAAGAGGAAATTCTGGAATTTGGAATACTATCTTAGAGACAAAGAGATTGCTAAGGAGACAAAAATATTCCAAAGTGCAGGCTACCTCCTGAGAAAAATGAAACAACTTTTTAAGAATTTCAGAAAGGAAGAATTTAAAAATGAGAAAAGAAGGATAAAATATGAATTTATGGCTTTGTTGGTATCACAATTATCCGAAGCTTTTGTATTTTTCCTCTTTATTTTGGATGTTTTAGACGGCAGGATGCAGGTAGGAACTCTGGCATTTGTAGCTGGATCTGTGGTTAATCTAAGATCATCGTTGAATTCCTTTTTTATGAATCTAAGCAAACAGTACGAGGATATGCTGTTTATAAATGATATTATTAGATTTTTAAATCTTGAAAAAGGAATGGAGGAAGACAGAAATTCAGTGATATTGCAGAAGAGATGTCCTGAGATAAAATTCGATAGAGTATTTTTTAAATATCCCTTTACTAATGATTATGTACTATATGATATATCATTTACTATCAATCCCGGAGATAAAGTTGCAATTATTGGAGAAAATGGGGCTGGTAAATCTACCTTAATAAAGCTTTTGTGCAGATTTTACGACCCTACAAGAGGGAATATATATATCAACGGCTATAATTTAAAAGATATTAACCTTGCTTCTTGGTACAGACTGCTGGCTGTAATATTTCAAGAATATGGAACTTACAGATTTAAGGTAAAAGAATCTATAGCTATAAGCAGGCCTGATGAAAACATACAAAACAGGAGGGTGGAGGAGTCAGCACATCTGGCAGGTGCTGACAGGTTTATAGAAAAGTTTGAGAGAAAATATGATCAGATGTTGGGAGTTGAATTTAAAGATGGTGTAGAGCTTTCTACAGGACAATGGCAGAAAATAGCGTTATCTAGAGTTTTCTACAGAAATTCGTTTGTATTTGTTCTTGATGAGCCAACATCAGCTTTGGATCCTTTGTCAGAGGAAGAGATTTTTAATATTTTACGAAAAAAGACTGAAAATAAAATAGTCATCTTTATCTCCCATCGCTTCTCCACCATCAGGCAGGCGGACAAGATAATAGTTCTGGATGGAGGCAGAATAGTTGAGATGGGAACCCATAAGGAGCTTATGGAAAACAATGGCCTTTACAGAAAAATGTTTATCTCCCAGTCAAAAGGGTATAGATAAATTTTCAATTTACAACCCCAGTCATACGACGGGGTAAAATTTTCAATTAACCAACAGATTCCCTAAACAATTCCAATTGTCAAATAACAATTTAGGTAGGTATTTAGAGTCTAGAATTTAGGACTTTAGTCTATGGATAGGCAAAAAACCCAACCACAATTTATAGAGCAGGAAATCAAGTTTATCTTAAGTAAAGATGAAATATCTAAGCTTAAAGAAAGGATATCAAAACTGCATGATAAGATCAGATTTGTTTCAAGGAAATACGAACAAACAATTATGTTTGATAATGCAGAGAAAATAATGGACAGAGAAGATGCAAGATTGAGAGTAAGGGTTATAAAAAGCGGTATCACAGATAATGACGGAGATATAAAGGTAGAATTTTCATACAAAAGAAGAATTCAAAATTCATCAGGGGATAACGTAAAGAGGGAAGAAGAGATTGAGACATTTTTTGAAATGGATAATAATGCGTATAATAACTTCATATTAATCTTAAATAAAATGGGCTTTTATCAAACCAGTAGTTATGAGAGATTTAGAGAGACCTATACAGCAGACAATGAACAAATAAAATTGACCATAGATGAGTTCCCATTTGGGTATATAGTTGAGATAGAGGGCAGAGATAAAGAGAGTATAAATAACTGCAGAAGCTTATTAGGATTAGATACGTATAAACCCACTCTCGAAGGTTGTGATGATATTTATGAGAGAATATGCAGAGAAAGGGGAATTGCGCCCAAAAGCAATATTTGTTTTGATGACGATGAGATGCCTAAGTTGTAAAATGTACTCACTTATGGCTTTGTAAGATAGGGTTTCTCCTTTTATATCTTTCCAAGTTTTTTGGCAAGTTTGTGTGCTTTTTTTATTTTATCTTCAAGTTCTTTAAGCCCTTCAAGCCATATTTTTGTATCCTTGATATTTATACCCAGTTTTTTGAAGATATTATATGGGGAATCTGATAGTCCTTGCGATAGAAAGTATTTTACATTCTCTATATAACTAGGGTCTTCTTTTACTCTTCTTTGCAGATATTTGGATATAAGCAAGCCGCTTGCATAAGAATATACATAGAAGTAGTATCTGAAATGCGGCACCTTAATCCAGAAATTTTTTGACGCATAAGTCATCTTAACTTTTGGTCCCATATATGAACTCATATGTTTGGCAAACATATTATCTATCTCTTTTTTGGACAGATATCCCTTTTGCCTGTATGTAAGATGAAGCTCTCTTTCAAAATTGTAAAATGCAACCTGTCTGAAGATTGTTGATATGTCTTCTATAATGCTTGATATGAGTATGGATAGTTGTTCTTCTTCGTCTGCATATTTTATGATTTCATCAAGAACAAACTCTTCCATAAATGTGCTAGCTACCTCTGCAGTTGATGTGGGTGTACCGAAATTGATGGCAATTTGTTTTTTCTTAATAAGTTCATTGTTGATGCCATGACCTGCTTCATGCGCTAAAGTCGTGATATCTCTGAGGGAATTGGTATAGTTTAGCAGGATGTAGGTAGGATGTGTGATAAGATTGTAGGTACAAAATGCACCCCCTCTTTTTCCTTTTGCAGGATATACATCTATATGTCCTTTTGAAGCAAAATCATAAAATATCTGGGCAATTTCTTCATCCAGCTTGCTAAATACTCTATGTACTATCTCAACTGCTTTGGGATAAGGATATGTTTTATTTTTTTTCTTTTTTGGCTTGTACTCAAGAGCTCTTTCAAAATAATGGAGGTTTTTAACTTTTAATATTTTACATAAAAAGGAATAGAATTTCTTTGATATATGAAAATTTTCAGTAACAGTACTGATCATAGTGTGGATAATATCATATGTCATATCATCTTTTATAATCCTTTCTTCGTCAGGTTCTTTTATCCCTCTCAGGAAATCATTTGTTTTTTTATCCTCCAAAATTGAGTTTAACTCTGCTTCTGCCACATCGCCAATGCTTTCCAGAATATCGTCAAGAGCCTTGGCGGCTTCTTCTCTTACTTTTTTTACAGGATGAGATGTAAGGGCGGATAGTTGTGATGTGTTTTTTTTGACTTTTTTACCATAATCCATTTTTATAATTCTTTCCTGTTTTGCCAAAAGGGAGTTGGTGAGCTTCATCCAGTTTTGATATGATGTTGTTGATTTAAGGTTTATGATTTTTTCCTCTTTTTCAGACAGGAGGTACTTGGATTTGACAAAAAGTCTTTCCAGAAAGTGCCTGTATACAGAGAGTTCTTTTGCTTTGAGAAACTGCGGTTGTCTTTTTTTGTCTATTTTTGATATTTGCAGCTCAAAAAACAAAAGATCATTTTGAGCTTTTTGATTGATATCTACAGCTTTTTGGTATTTAGCTTTTATGTCAGGATTATTCAGATCCTGAGATTGTCTGAGGTAAAAGTAGTAGAATGATGCATCAAAAGGGCCGTATTTTTCAAGCAGTGTGTTATAATCTTCAAGAGCTTTTTTCAGGATTGAGGGATTTTGGGTAAAGTTTTTATTCTTCCATTTTTTTACAAATTTTTGAACCTGATTTTGAAATTCTTTCTGTGATTTGGATATATTGGCATCATTGTCAGAGGAAAAAAGCTTACCCAGATCCCATTGAAATTTTTTAGGCTTTGTATCCTTTTTCATAAATTCAACTTAATTATATATTTTATTTTAACATAAAAAAAATTAATCTCCAACAGGAAAATATTAATT
>WFTA01000045.1 GCA_015485715.1 Patescibacteria group bacterium | reverse complement strand
AGTGTTTTTGGTGTACGTGTTTCAACACAAGTTTTGAAAGAATTAAATTTTATCCCAAATCATTTGCCAAACAATGCGAAATGATTTTGAAATTTCTTCATCCTTTATAACTACTGTCAATTGATTTGTTTTAGATATAAGTACAAGTTTGTTTTGATATATTATAATTTCGTTTGGAATATCATATTTTTGTGGAAATAGTTTTGTTTTTCTTTCAGCCTTTTTATCTTCATTTTTAAGATAAACACCATCAGATGTATAAGGTGCTAATGTTTTAACCTTTATACCCTTCTTTTTTCTGATAGCATAGTTTTTATTTAGATATTTGCGTCCTAAACTATTAAATATGAACTGAGGTTTGGTTATTGAATATATAGTAATATTTGGTTTAGAAATAAAGTCTTCATAAATCTCTTTTATACCTTTTATACCTTTATAAACAATAATTTTAGGTTGGTTATGTAAAGATTTTTTTATAGCTAAGAAACTTTTCATATTATTTTGAAAATCTTCTATTGTTGATTTATATCTTTGAAACAGACGATCAGGACCTATGACACTAAAGTATTTTATATTTTTCTTTATAACAATAGAGGCAATTTCTTTATTTACCAATCTTTTGAGTATTTCATATGTGGTGATTCTATTTATACGTGCTTTTTTAGCTATTTCGCCAGATGTTGCTTCACCACAACTATAGGCAGTTAAATATATAATACTTTCGTTTTTTGTTAGACCCAAAGTGGTTAGAATATTTATTAATTTTTCCATAACAAATATGATAAACGATGTAATAAATTACTACATAAAGTATATTTTATTTAGATTATTGCGTCAAATTAAATAAAAATTTACGAAGTTGATTGTAATTATTTTTTACATTAGCTATGTTTTTTGTTAAAGAGTATTTTTAATATATTATGGTAAGGGTAATACATTTTGTTAAAAAGTCAGAATTTAGGAAATATTATATCAAAGGATTTGATATAAAATTAGAAATTAATAGATATGTGTTTCCTCCATCTGTTCACGGGTGTTTTTTTGCGGAAAATTTAAATATAAATAAAGGAGAAAAAGTGATTGATATAGGATCTGGGTCAGGAATATTGGGAATAGTGGCAGCTAAATTGGGAGGAGATGTAAAAGCTGTTGATAATGACAGGCACGCGGTAGAATTAACTATTAAGAATGCTAAATTAAATAATGTTACAATAGATTGTAGAAGAGGTAGATATTTTGGAAATTTTAGAGGAAAATTTGATGTAATTATTGCTAATTTACCCCAAGAAATAGTTCACCCTTCTTATAAAAAAGCTATAGGAAATAAATTAACAAATACTATAGATGGAGGAATAAAAGGTAATTTTCATATTTTAAAATTATTTGATTTAGCTAAAAAATATATGCATTCTAAATCTAGAATGTATATTATTGTACCAACCTCTACTTATTATTATAATACTCTTAAAGAGATGCTAAAAAATTATGATGCGAAATTAATAGGATTTGAGAAAACGACTACTAAAGAATTCATTAGCGATAATATTGAATGGTATAAAAAAATGAATAAAAGAGGACAAACTACGATTTTTATAGAAAATGGTACCTATATGGTATACGAATTTTTGTTTGAATTAACTTTAAAAAGGCCCTGTCGCACATTAACCCCCAAACCCCACAGTTTTCCCCAACAAAAAACAACCAAAAAATGATATAATAAAAGCAGGATTACTTATTATAATTAAACAAAAATATATGCAAACTCCTGCTGATAAAACACAAAAAATGCTCCTTAAAACAGAAGAAGAACTCTTTGATCTAATTATACCTGATGACCATCCTTTTAGAAAACTAAACGAAATAATTGATTTTTCTAAACTTGTAGAACCATTGCGTGAATGTTATTCAAATATAGGCCAAAACGGCATAGATATTGAAAAAGGCTTTAAAGCCCTGTTAATCCAGTTTTGGGAAGATTATTCAGACAGGCAAATGGAAAAAGCTATAAGAGAAAACATGGCTATAAGATGGTTCTGTGGATTTTCCCTTACAGAAACAACTCCAGACCACTCATATTTTGGCCGTTTAAGAAAAAGAATTGGGCCAAAAGATTAGCAGATATTTTCAATACTATCAATAGAATACTCAAAGATCATGGCTTATTTGGCAATGTATTCCATTTTGTAGATGCTTCAGCCATAATAACCAAGACTGCTTTATGGGCAGAAAGAGACAAAGCTATTAAAGACGGAGAAGAAACCTTAAATAACGCTGTAGTAAGCAAATATGCCAAGGATAAAGATGCCAAATGGGGTGCTAAAAGCAAACACAATATTTGGTTTGGCTATAAAAGACATAATACTGTTGATATGAGATATGGTTTAATTGAAAAAACAATCATTACTCCAGCTAATGTGCCTGATTACAAAGCTTTAAAATATATCTGCCCTAATCAAGGTATGGTATTTATGGATAAGTTATATGATTGTGATTTAGCCTATAAAACCTTAAAAAACAATAATTGTCATTCTGCTGTAATTATGAAAAACAACAGAAAAACAAAAAATAAAGATTTAGATAAATGGAGATCTAAAACAAGAATGCCTTTTGAAGGAGTATTCTCTAAATTAAGCAAAAAATCCAGATATAGAGGTATCTTAAAGGTTGAATTCCAAAACTTAATGGAGAGTATAGCTCATAATCTTAAGAAAGCAGTAACTATTTTACCAAGAGCTTCTGTTCTATATAGAGCCTAAACAAGGGTGAAGTGTGCCCTAAGGATGAAAATTAAACAAAAAAACACAAAAATAACCCAAAAAAATCATTAGATTAAGATAAAACTCAATCTAATTAAGCTCCAATGTTGTTATTTTTGTGTTGGTTGGATGTTGGGCGACAGGGCCAAAAATAGTAAATTGACTGTTTGTTGAGATTTGATGAACAAAATTATAAATATTTAATGTTTAGGGTTTGAAATTATTTTTTTTATGTTAGAATGTAGGTATAGATATCTTTTTGATTATGTTCAGAAATATTAAAAAATACACACCTGGTTTTTTAGTTGGTTTTTATCATTTAGTTATTGCCTATTTGGCTGGTTTTATATATAGATTTCCGTCAGAGAAGATGATTGTTATAGGTATAACTGGTACAAAAGGAAAATCTACAACTTCATATGTATTGGCGCAGGTTTTGGAGAAATTGGGATACAAAGTTGGACTGTCTTCCGGAGTTGTATTTAAAGTAGGTGATAAGGAATGGTTGAATGATTTAAAGATGACCATGCCGGGAAGATTTAAACTGCAAAAGCTTTTGCATAAAATGCAGAAGGCGGGATGTCAAATAGCAGTTATAGAGACTACTTCAGAAGGCATCAAGCAGTATAGGCACAAGGGAATAAATTATGATATTGCTATCTATACTAATCTGCACCCAGAACACATAGAATCTCACGGGAGTTTTGAAAATTACAAAAAAACAAAAGGACAACTTTTCAAACATTTAACCTCTAAAAGGATAAAACCGTTTTTTGGAAAGAAGATAGTCATAGCAAATATAGATGACAAAGAGAGTGGATATTTTTTGAGTTTTCCCGCAGATGAAAAAATCGGCTATGGAGTAGATTTGAAATATAAAATTCAGAACATTGGGTTAGAAACAGTGAAGGCAGAAAATATGAATATTGCAGACAGGGGAATTGACTTTGAGGTTGATGGTGTTAGATTTTCCTTTCCTTTTTTGGGCATGATGAATGTTTATAACATGCTTGCAGTTTTAAGCTGTTGTTTTATTTTCAAAGATAAGAAGGAGGTAGCAGAATGTACAGAAAACATAAAGCAGGTACCCGGAAGAGTGGAATTTATAGATGCAGGTCAGAGTTTTGATATCGTGGTTGACTATGCCCATGATCCATATTCTTTGGAAAATTTGTTCCAGACCTTAAAACAGTCAAAATTGCTGGATGGAGGAAAAGTAATACATATATTTGGCGCAACCGGAGGAGGAAGAGACAGGTCAAAGCGGCCGTATATGGGGAAAGTATCTGACAGGTATGCTGATATAATAGTATTGACCAATGACGATCCTTATGATGATAATGAAGAAGAGATTATAGATGATATATATAAAGGAATTGAAAATAAAGATAAAGTTATAAAGATTGTAGACAGAAGGAAAGCAATAGAAAAGGGTATATCTCTTGCCCAGAAGGGCGATATAGTACTTATAACCGGCAAGGGTGCAGAACAAAAAATTATGCTTCCAGGCGGCGCTAAAGACTGGGATGACAGGAAAGTGGTTACAGAAATATTACATAATAGAGTTAATGACGGTGAGGTATGATAGATGAGATATTAAAACAACTTGGTTTTTCAGATAAAGATATAAAGGTGTATAATACACTTGTTAAGTGTGGTATTGTTACTGCTGGTGAGATAGCTAAAAAAACAGACATCCCGCGATCGTCTGTATATGGTATTTTGTCAAGACTTCAAAGAGAGGGGATTGTAAAGCAAATTGACAGATTTGGTGTGAAATACTGGGGTATTGATGATCCTAGAAAAGTAGAGCTTTTAATTGATTCAAAGCAGTCTATGTTCAGTAAATTGAAAGAAAAGTATATAAAACACTTGCCGCTTCTTGAGGATAAATATAATTTACAGGCAGACAAACCACACCTGTTTTATTATGAAGGAAAAAAAGCTGTTCAGCAGACATTGAAAGATATGCTTTTATACAGAGACTTGGAAACCGAGGCGTTTTGGCCTATAAATGAGATGATTAAGGTTCTGGGAGTTGAGTTTTTTATTGAATTAAATATACGCAGAATAAAACAAAATCTCTATACACGGGCCATATGGCCGCAAAATTCTATTGTTGATATAAAAGAGTATACTTTTTTGGGCGTGGGAAATGAGTTTAAAAGAGAAATAAGAATTGCCCCGTCAGGTGTTTTAACTACTATGGGATACTGGGCATATGGGGACAGAGTTGTGTTTATTTCTTCTGATAAGGAGCTTTTTGGGTTTGTTATCCAAAGCAAGGATATGAGACAGATGTTAAAAACACAATTTGATATTATCTGGTCCATGTCCAAGCCATTAAGGGTTAATAAAAAATATACAAAATATTTTCTGGAGAAATATATAAAATTTTAAAAAACAAATCTAGTTTCAGGTACGAATATCTGACAGAGAAGTTATTATCGTTTATTTTTGTTTTTCTGTATAATATTATAATGTGTCGTCTCAGATCGACAACATGGTTGATATACAAAATAACTTATATTATTTTGATTGTACTCAAAATTAACAATCTTGGATTGTTTTATTTTATTTTAGATTAGATTTTATCTATTGATTTTAAAAACAATTCAAGATGGAGTGTGTATATGAATAGAATAAAGTTATATCCAGTGTTTTTTATAGTTTTTGTTTTATTGTTTTTGTTTGGATATTACGTACTCCAGAACAATAATAAAAACACCAATAAAGAGAACACAGGAGTTAGAGGAGAAGATATAGAAACAGTCAGTGTGGGTATTCAGACATCGCCCGCTATGGCTTTAGTAATGATTGCAGAAGATAAGGGGTTTGATTTGAAAAATAATATAGATATAAATATAAAAGAATTTACTGCCGGGAAGTTTGCACTTCAGGCTTTTTTGGGCGGATCTCTTGATATTGCAATATCTGGAGATGTACCAGTAACACTTGCTACCATGCAGGGAAATGAGTTTTTGGTTGTAGGGCAAGTTGTCAGAAAAACAATCAATGAGACAAGGATAGTTGCGAGAAAAGATGAATTTTCGCAGGATCCTCTAACTTATTTTAAATCCAAGAAGAGGAAACTATCCACATCATTTGGAGGTGGTCCCGAGTTTTTTACTTATGAATTTTTAAAATATCTTGGAATAAAAGATGATGAGGTGGAACTGATAAGTCAGAAACCTGAAGATATGCCTGCTTCGTTGTTGAGTGGGTCTGTGGATGCTATCTCTATATTTGACCCGCAGGCATATATAGCAGAGAGAAATATGGGAGACAAACATGTTACATATACCAATCCCAATGTATATTCAGAATTATATGTAATCAATATAACCACAGAGATGAAAAACAATAAGGATAAAATAAAGAGATTTTTAAAAGCTTTAATTGATGCAGAAAAATTTGCCCAACAAAACCCGGATGAGGCAAAACAAATTGTTATGAAATATACTAAACTGGACAAGGATATTGTTGATAATATCTGGCCAAACTTTGATTTTAGGGTGTTTTTAACCAACGAACTTCTTGAGTTTTGGAAAAGAGAAGCATTTTGGGCCAAAGAGAAGAATAAGGTAGATCCTGCAACTCCAATTCCTGATTTTAAAAACAATGTTTTATTTCCCGATCCTTTGAGAGAAATAGATCCAAAAAGGGTTGAAATTGTCTATGAATAAGAAGATTGTATCAATATTATCAGTAGCTTTTGTTTTACTTTTGTGGGAGGTTATATCAGCAAACAATTTGGTAAATAAAACCCTATTTCCTCCCCCAAGTGATGCTTTGCAGTCGCTTATCAACATGTTCTCGAATGGTATTTTACTTAGTGATATTAAAAGTAGTATATGGAGATTGACTATAGGCCTGATTATTGGATCTATTGCGGGTATGGTTGTGGGGGTTGTAACAGGGAGAATAAAAATCATGTCTTTTATTTTAACTCCTCTAGTTAATATACTCAGGCCACTGCCTCCTGTTGCACTCATTCCTCTGATAATAGTGTGGTTTGGGATAGATGATATATCAAAAATATTTTCTATTGCCTATGGTGTGTTCTTTCCTGTCTGGATAAATGTTCATATAGGATCTCAGAATATATCTCTGAAATACTTATGGACTGCAAAGATATTCATTCAAAGGAGATTTGAAATATTTACAAAAGTTATTTTACCAGCCACACTTCCATATATAGTTGCCGGTATAAGGAGCGGTATTGCAATGGGATTTATAATGGTGTTTGTTTCAGAACTTGCCGGGGCTTCAAGTGGTATAGGTTACAGAATATCTGTATCACACCTTGCTTATAAAATAGATGATATGATAGCTGCTTTGTTTGTGTTGGGTTTCTTGGGATATATTTATGATTATTTATTTGTAAGAATAATCAGAAAGGTGTTTCCGTGGATTAATTTATCTTCAGGATAGAGTAATATGTATGATTTAATTATTGAAAACTTATCAGTTAGATATAAAAATAATATTGTTTTAGAAGATATAAGCTTTAAAGTAAAAAAAGGCGAGTTTTTGTCTGTTGTAGGACGATCCGGGTGTGGTAAATCTACACTTCTTCATTCCATAGCAGGTTTGATACCATATACAGGAAAGATTATAAAAAACAGCAAAATTGGTATTGTTTTTCAAGATCATAGTCTTTTCCCTTGGATGAGGGTTAAGGATAATATTTTATCTGTGCTGAGAAATGACAAGGATAAAGACAAAAAAGTTGATGAATATTTGGAACTTACCGGATTAAAAGATAAGTGTAATGCATATCCGGACAATCTTTCAGGAGGCCAAAAACAACGTGTGGCTTTAGCAAGAGCGCTTGCATTTGATTCAGGGATTCTTCTCATGGATGAACCCTATGGGGCATTAGATGTGTATACCAAAGAGAATATGCAGACTTGGCTTATGCAGGTATGGATGAAAAACAGAAAGACGGTTTTATTTGTTACACATGATATAGAGGAGGCTGTTTTTCTTTCAGACAGGATTATGGTTTTGGATAATAAAAGAATTCAAGATGTATTAGATATTGATTTTACCAGACCAAGACAGGAAGAAATAAAATTTGATAAAAGATTTATAGATCTGAAAAGAAAAATTCATAGTTTGATACATAGAAGGTAAGAAAAAAGTAAGAAATAGTTGTGGATAAAGTGTTAATGAAAAGTGGTAAATGTTTAAAATAACTGAATTATATAATATTTTTTGGCTAAAATAAGCCAATTTTCCATATAATAAATTTCTTGTTAGAATAAATAAGTTTGTTGACTTTTTTTTTAAATATTGTTAAAT
>WFTA01000044.1 GCA_015485715.1 Patescibacteria group bacterium | reverse complement strand
TCTTTATTGAATATTCATACTCTTCTTCTACCTCACCTGACCCGTGATGTTTATTTTCGCCCTGATGAAACTCTTCATACCCTATTGGATTTCCATCTTTATCAACTTTAAGTATATAAGCAGATTTGCCGTCTCCTAACAAAACTCCTGTTTCTTCAATTTTACACCCTTCAGCTCTTAATTTATCATACACATTGCCTTCAGCATCGCTTTCTGATATAATCCTTGTTATACTACCCCAATCTAATTCTTTCCCGTCTGGGCCTATAATATGAATATCTCCTCCTTTTACAGCAAGTTCAAATGCTTTCCATACAGCCGCACCCCTAGACATATCAGGATTTAATTCTTGAAGCTGATCAGCTAAAACACTGGTAATACTCTCTCCTTTATCAACATAAGCACTATGCGGAATATTCTCCTGAATGTTTTGATGGGTATCACTATCTATACTATCTACTACTTCCTTGTCTGGTAAATCAGGCTCTTCTTCTGGTATAGGAACTTCAACTGCAGGAGGGTGTGATGGTGTTACATCCTCTAAATCAGTCGGCAACTTCACTTCTTTACTACCATCTCCAGATCTCATCTCCCGCACACCATAAGATAAGACAAATGACAATACACCTATAGCAACACCTGTACCTATTGCCTTTAATCTGTGCTCTCTTCTTTTACTTTGTTCAACCTTTTCTATTTTACGCTTGATATCGCGTTCAGTGTTTTTATATTCTGTCTTCAATTCTGCTTTAAATTCTTGTATAACACTATCAACTCTATTCCTTATTGATTCTAACTTTTTAGATCCTGCTATTTTTACTTCAAGTATTGTTCTCTCCGCTTGTTTTAAAATATGTTTAGCTTTAAACCGAACAGATTCATCTTGTATTACATATCCAAGTTGATCTATCTTGGTATACAAAAGAGTGTATATTTTGATCATTTGTTTCTTTACATTTTCTATCTCCCGCTTCACATTATTCTTATCAAACCAATAATAATCATTTTTATACTTTTCCAGTTTTTGGATAGAATACTTTAATTTATTTGTCAAATCCTGAAACTCATTATGTATTTTTTCTATTATCTCTTTTCTCTCCTCTCTCTGAAGTTCTTCATAAACTGCTCTACCACTATGCAATCCTGCAATTGTAGCAAATAAACCTTGGGAAATAGGTGTAATCCAAGGCAGAGGTTGAGAAACCAACGCCATACCTGCTGCTATAGTTCCCTGCCATAATCCAGTTTTTATATGATCTGCAGCTGTATACTCACTTCTTCCTTGAGATACAGCATTTTTAATGCCTTCTTTTTCTGAAAGAGCATCAACCTCTTTCTGCATTTTCATCTCCATCTTTATTCTTTCTGTCTCATACACCATCTTCCTCTCAAGCTCGGCTTTACTCTTACTATTTCTTAATTCAGGGTACTTAAACAACAATGACTGCTTAATGATTTTTTGTACTTTACTACTGTTTAATAAACTATCCAGATCCTCATTAAAATAACCTCTGCCTTCCCTGATTAAGATATTTTTAACATCCGTCTCCACTTCAATATGTCCAGATAAAGTCTCTCTGAGCCTTTTTTCAGCTTCATTAGTATGTTCAGCAGATTTACTCCCATCTTCTCCATTCCACCAGTTATAGAATTTATCTTTCTGTTCACTAGCCTCATCTCTGATTGCTTTTTCCCTACCTCTTCTGCCCTTAAAAAACCAAGACATAGAAGTGCCTGTAACAGTACCTGTAGCTCCAGCTAAAACCATTGCTGTACCAATTCCTCCTGTCACAGCACCCAACCCTGCTCCTATAAACAAAGAAACAGCAGTGTAAGCTGCTTTTGATTTTAATATTGTTTTTGTTCTCTCCCATAAAGATTTTACCTGATTTGTCTCCCTTAAATATATATTTGATATCTCTTTCATCAGACTTTCAAAAGCTGTAAATGATACTCTTAAAGATATCTCTTCTATCTTTTTTCTATACCTCTCTATCTCTTTCTTTCCCAACTTAGATTCTTCTTTTAAATATTTTTCTATTGCAGCTTTGGCTTCTTTATACAAATTGTCTTTTATAGTATATTCAAGGCCTAAATTTTCCCTGTAGAAATCAAGATCTTCCTTTTCTCTGATTATCTTCCTTCTTTTGAATATATTAAATTTGGAGACAGAATTTATCTCTGCTTCCAAATGGGTGCTTTCATCTCCAAAATAATCAAGAGCTATTCTTTCCATTTCCTTCCTAATCTGTAATTTTTCAAGATCACTTAATTTCTCATCTTTTTTTCTATTAAGTTTCAATCCTAACTTTGCCTTTCTCCACAAATCACCATCCACTTCAAAATCTTTGTCAAAATCAGAATATATGCCAGAGTTCCTTAAAGTTACAAATTCATGGAAATTAGATAATTTCTCACCCATCTCTCTATGTCTATCTCTTTCACTTGATTCCTGAAGACCAAAAATCTGTTCTACATCCAAGCTCCTGAAAAATTCCTGCGGATCAAGCTCAAGTCCTACCAAATACTCGCTACTATCTTTTATATCCTCAATCAAAACAACACCTTTAATATCTCTTATTAAATGAAGGAGTATATTTTTTAAATCTTTTTCACTTTCCTCAAGCTTCTGTATTTCTCTCTCTACTATTGATAAAGAATTAAGGAATTTTTCTTTTTGTTCCTCATTTTTTATACCTTTTTTTTCAAGAATATTTATTACTTTATCAATACCTGCCCGGAATTCATCTTTACTCTTGCTTCCCTCCACAAAAGAAATAATTTCATCCAAAACGCTACTTAAATATCTATCTATTGCTAATCTTCCACCAGCTCTACTGTCCTTTTCCATGCTTAAAAAATCTTTTAATGTATCTTTATTTATAAATTTGGGTTCTCCCTCAGACATATTACTCTTCATCATTTATTTTATTTAACTTGTCTCTTATTTCTTCCAACCTTTTTTCTTCTATTATCTTTCTTAACTCTTTAACTATTTCATGCTCATGATGCTTTATTTCTTCCATTTTTTCCAAAAATTCATTATAAAGCTTTTTTATATGCAAAAGCTTCTTTCTAATTTCATCATCCATCATCTGATTGTTTGTCTGTTGATTTGTATTATCCATACCCTACTCCTTTCTATCCCTCCCCACAAATCCCTCTTTAATATCCTGAAGGATCTGAGCTATCTTTATGGGAAGGTTTTCTACCTTTTGGGAAAAGAAGAGGTTGATATCCTGCATTGTAGAGCTATCTATATTGCCTGATGCAAAATTGTCGCCAAATTTTTCATA
>WFTA01000043.1 GCA_015485715.1 Patescibacteria group bacterium | reverse complement strand
CCCCTGGAGCTACGAACCGAAGGGACAGGTCCCCTGTTTTAGCGGGAGATGATATTTACTTTTCTTTGTCGTTGTCCGACTTGATCGGACAATCTATAAATACATTTTTTACTTTTGCGCCAAATACTCTGCCTGATCTGTCAGCAAATCAGCTGCACCCTCATCTATACTTTTTCCTCTTTGTCTTTCCACCTCTTTGATAAATTTATTATATTGTTTGGATATGGATTTATCTATTTTTTGAATCTGTTTTTCAAGTTTTGATTTAGCTAGAGGATGCATATTTTGGGATTTTTCTTCAAGTTCCTCCTTTACTTTCTCAAGTGTTTCTATGTGTTTTAATATTGATTTTAGTTTGAAGTAGGTTGAGAGTTTAGATATTTTGCCTTTTTTCCAATATTTATTTAAATTTTTCTGAAGTGTTTGCAAAGTTAACTTTACTGTATCTACAGCTACTTTATCTTTTTGAGTATTATCTAAGAGTAAAGATGTTTGATATGAAATTTTTTCATTAGGTAATATATTTCCTTTTATTATACTTTCAGATTCTAAAGATATTGTTTTTTCATTAGCAAAATTAGTAAAAAGATGATATTTGCCCCCGTCTCCTATTCCTGTAAGCTTTATCTGATAATCCCCTTTTTGAGGATTTTCTATAATAATTACTTTAACACCCAAAGGATTAGTTTCTGATATATATGAAGAATAACTTGGCTGGCTGTTTTTGTTTATTATATCCCCATTTGGAGTTATAACTTCAATATCAGCAGGAGATGCCACTGTCCAACTGATAACACTTTCTGGATCTGGAGTGTCAAAATAAGCCACAGGTCTTTCTCCTGTCAATATTTCAACCACTTCTCTTTGGGCTATTGTTGGTAGCCTGTCGTGCTTGCCTTGATTTAAAACTATTTGTCTTACAGCATTATCTATTTGTGAGCTTGAGAGAATAACCCTGTTGTCTCCTTGATTGGTATCTTTTAAAGGAGGATTGGGGTCTGGTTTTCCATCTATCCATTTCTTTTGCAGCTCATCTAAAAAACTGCGTGATTTAACTTGTATTTTTTCAAGAGTTGGAATATTATTGCCTGATATTGTGATTACATTTGTTCTGGAGGTTAAAAGTGGTAAAGTGTTGTTTAAATTATCTAAAAAAGTATTAACTGTTGATAAAAATTTATATCCTATAGTGTTTCCAGTTTGTTTGTCTATTAAAAAGTTGTAGACAGGAAGGAGTTCTTTAAGAGATGGAATTTGATTTTGAATAATCTCTGTTTTTGTAACATACTGAATAGGAAGAGGGCCAGGTTGAGAATATGTAACTAATACAAGATCTAAATAAATATTAAATATATTCTTAATTATAGGCGACCAATCTTCTGGTAACTGAGCACCTTCCCAGATAAGATAAGCATCTGCTGATCCTATGTTTGGTGTACCGAGCATTATGAGCCTATTAACATCATTTCTGTAATCTGGGCTTTGTATATAAGAGCGGGCTACCAGACCACCCATAGAATGCGCTATAATATCTACTTTATCTTTACCTGATACCTGTTTAGCCTTATCTATAACAGGGATTAAATATTCTTGAGCTGACTCTTCATTGCTCTGGCGCCAATCATAAAAACCAATAAATAAATCTTTATCTTTTTCATAACCAGCATTTTCAAGAGCTTGTATTAGGTCATTATATGTATGGACTTTCGGAGGAAAACTCCATTTATTTGGCAATATATCACTTATCATCAAATCCAAATTCCAAGAACCTAAAATACCAGGTAAAATAATTACCGGATACTTCTCAGAATCTTGAGGTGGTGAGCAAAAAGGAGGACAGGTAGGTCCTACCATTAAAGCATAAGCAGATAATGGTATTATGAATATAAAGAGTAAGAGTGATTTAAAGTAAATTTTTTTAAGCATAAAATTTTAGATAAATTCTAAAATGTGCTTAAAAAAGCTCTAGATATTTCTCCTATAGCCCAAATAATTAGGTAATAATATAACACAGCAATTATTATCAACATTATTAGTGATATAATAATGGCTATAGATACATTTTTCTTGGTAAATTTTTTAAATTTCCTACTTATAAAAATAAAAGGAGAAATTATTATCAATATCGGTAAACCTATGATAAGTATGGTTAGTATAAGAGAAGTTACCTCGTAAAAAAACTCCTCGCTGATAAAATAAATAATCGCCAAAATGGCGATTATGGAGATAGTGATAGTAAAACCATTTTTAAGTTTCTTGTTTCTAAAATTAAAATTAATTTTACCCCTTTCCTTTTGTTTCATATTCACAAAACTACTTACCTATATAATACACTATCATCAAGATTTCTCCAAACCCCTTATCCCCAAATAATAAAACAACAAAAATACGCTAACATAACCCAAACCCCGCACCCCCAACAACAACATTCTAACATTCTACAGAATGTTAGAATGTCGTGTTTGCTCTACATTTTTTGGAACATTTTGAGAAATTTGACAAATGTCTTGCCGTAAGGAGAGAGAGTGTGCTTCACATACCTTCCTTTATACTCTTTATCCACTAAACCAGCTTGATGCAATCTTTGAAGATGCACACTGATTGTTTTATAGTTAGCCTCAAGCTCATCTATAATACTCTCTAAAGTAATACCCGGATATTTATCAATTGTCAGAAGAATTTCAATCCTATAGTGATTAGAAAGACCTTTCAGATGCCTCTCCATTTGCTTTGCTGTTTTTAATCTCTTCTTTTTCATACTTCTTATATATTTTTAATTATATAAAACATGAAAGATGTTTAGTGTCTATAAATATTAGACTATTTTTCAATTTTACCCCCACTCTACCAACCGTCACCTGCCACCAGTATAACACACCACCCCACCCAACGCAACAACAACATTCTAACATTCTTAAGAATGTTAGAATGTTATGTTTGCTGTATTTAGATTATTGTTCTAAGTACCAACAACTTAGCCAAATATTATCATATAGTTAAATATTACTTCCTACTAAACATATTACACAGTGATTTGTCCGTATATATCCTTACCTTCCATTCCCCCGCCTTATGATCAAAATCAAATCTTGCAATTTTAGCAATATTTTTACATGTTTCTTTAATATCAACAACTCCGATCTTGTGCATAAATTCCCAAATACTTTTTATATTATTTAATATCTCTTTAGGAGGTTTTTGTAAGATATCTTCAATACCAGTATGATGAGCGCCTGTAATCATTGCTATTTCAGGCTTCTTATCACCACTTTTTAACATAGATTGCAGTCTTAAAAGTTTATAAGCTAACAAATGATTTCTAAAAGTTACTTTTAATAAATTAACCTCGGGGTGAATCTTCTCGTCAACATCTATAGAAGAATGACTTAATTCATTTGAAGCATAATTTTTTGTAAAATCTAAAATAAATTTAGGCAACATACTACTCATCAAATACAAATATGTTAAATATTTGATAGCATCTCTTCGTGTCATCTTACTTTTCTCCTTACTTCTTAATCTGGTATATATATCTTTGGTTAAACCCATTACTCCCCCTGCTAATTCTACATAAGGAAGAAGAAACTGAATCAATAAAGCTAAATCAGCTTCCATAATATCACAAAAAAAGATAGGGATTCCTTTTATACGCGCTTGTCTTATAATACCTCTAACATTACTTTTATTGTTATTTTCAAAATAATGCAAAGAATCTAAAGCTTCTTTTTCATTATAGTAAGGAAAAAAACACTTCCTTCAAGAACTATACCATCTGCATTATTCCCCAAACTTTCAGGATCTACCTTAACTTTATGATTATAATATACCAACCTATACCCTACCTGTGAATTATATAAAATAGCAACATTTGGTTGTTCAGGTAAAATACTTTTTTCGAATTTTTTTCTACTCATATCACTTAAAATACACCTTAACTAATGAAGTTTATAAAAAATTATCTATATTACCTAACATTATAAAAAATATTAAAAAAAGACAATACTGCCATCCTATTAATTAACACATATCAAAAGCATCTTATTTAAATAAACTTAAACACAAATTAATATTCTAACATTCTGTAGAATGTTAGAATGTCGTGTTTGCTGTTTGGTTGAATTAATTTACAATTGTTTGTCATATATCACTTTTTCTTTGATTTTTTCTTTGACTTTTTCTTTGAATATAAAAATTTTTTAAGAATTCGTTTTAATCTCTTGGCAAATTCTCTCTGCCATCCATAAGCTGGAAATGGTAACTTTGTTCCCCTGTTTAGAACCGTAAAACCCTTTTGATTGAGACGCTCTTCCAATAATTGCTGAATGTTTGAT
>WFTA01000042.1 GCA_015485715.1 Patescibacteria group bacterium | reverse complement strand
TGTATAAGAAATCTGAACTTAATATTGTTGAAGAATTAGTTCAAAAATTAGAGAAGCTTAATTATCAGTGGAGCAGGGAAGATATAGAAGATAGAAGCAAAGAACTAGCAGAAAAAGCATGGGCGGTTTGGCAACTTAAATAGGTTAGATATGAAATTTTTATCTTTCTACAAAGACATTTTAAAATGCAAAACTGATGATCAAGTTTTTGATTATCTTATTTCCACTTTAAAACCAAGCAATACCCTTTGGTCCTATTTTGTTAATTGGGAAAAAGTTCTAAAAAATACGAAACAAATTGAACTTGCTCTTAATACTTTTAACTACTTGATAGGAAAAGATAATTTTGACGAAGAATTTAAATTTTTGCTTAAAGAAAATCCTAATATTGTTAAAGTCATTCCTGCTTTGGTGGTAAGGGATGGATCTAACAAAAAGAAATTTAAAATTTTGGTGGATTACAAAAATAAAAAGCTGGTTTACGAGGATTACGATTTTACAAAGAAAGATATAACCTATGAAGATATAGAAAAATATTTAACTTTTGTAAAAGAAACTGGATTAAAGGATTTAATTGTAAGTAAGAAAATAAAGAATCTTGTTGATTATATGATTGGTGTTGAGGCTGGGCTTGATAGCAACGGACGCAAAAATCGTGGCGGACACGCAATGGAAAATATAGTGGAAGTGTTTATCAAAGATGTTTGCGAGAAGAATAATTTTAGATATTTAAAAGAAGCGAATGCTGAAAAAATTAAACATGAATTGGGTTATGATGTGCCAGTTGATAAATCATCCCGTCGTTATGATTTTGTAATAGATAATAGAAAGGAATTATTTATTATTGAAACAAATTTTTATGGCGGTGGTGGATCAAAACTAAAATCTACCGCAGGAGAATATAGAAATTTATTTGATGTATTGAGTGGAAAGTATAAATTTATCTGGATTACAGATGGATTTGGGTGGAAAACAACAACAAAACCGTTGCGGGAAACCTTCGATCATAATGATTACCTTTTTAATTTAACTATGTTGGAAAGGGGTGTATTAGAATTTTTAATTAGATAGTTTTTATGCCGGAGCTTCCAGAAGTTGAAAATATTGTCAAGCAATTGAGAAGGAAAATAAAAGGTAAAAAGATAAGTAAAGTTAGTGTCTATAAAAGTTCTGTTTTGGATAGTGTGGTAAAATCAAAATTTATCAAGCTGATCTCAGGAAAGAGTATAAAAAATGTAAGCCGTGTAGCAAAAATAATATGTATAGATATAGGAAAAGGTTATATAGCTATACACTTGAAGATGACAGGCAGACTGATATATGTGGACGAAGGGGAAAAGAGCCAATATCCTGATAAGTACACTGTGCTTTGTTTTGAGCTTTCAGATAGAGATAAGCTTTATTTTTCAGATGTGCGCAGATTTGGATGGGTAAAATTTTTAGATACAGAGGAGTATAAAAAGTTGAAAGAGGCTGCGGGATATGACACACTTGAGATAGGTGTAGATGAATTTATAAATATTTTATACAAATATACCGGGAAAAGGATTTATAATATTTTGACAGATCAAAGTATAATCTCAGGTATAGGCAATATCTATGCCAACGAAGCTTTGTATCTTGCAAAGATCCACCCTTTAAGCAGAGTATCTGATACTTCATCAGTAAAACTCAGAAAACTTCACTATGTATTGCAAAAAATCCTAAAATCAGCTATAAAATTAGGAGGAACATCAATGCGTGATTTTGTGGATATATACGGCAGAAAAGGCAGATTTGAAAAAGAGCTGAAAGGATATGGAAGAGAAGGAAAAATGTGTATAATATGCAAAAAATCCGAAATTAAAAGGTCAAAACTAAGCGGCAGAAGCATATTTTATTGTCCAAGGTGTCAGGAGGTTTAAAGCTTATGTATAATGCTGTTGAATCACAATCATCTCTCGGTTCAGAGTTGCAAGGTGATTTTATTTTATCAGAATTGGAAAGAGGGGCGCGCATAAAATATTTTTTAAATGGATATGCTGTTTTATGTGATAAAGATGGGAATGTTATAAGAAACATTCCAATGGAAGTTTTTATACATTATTTAGAGCGTAAATTTATAAGGTGTGTTCGAAATGGTGGAGCACGATTTCATGATGTAAACGGAGATGGATTTGGACTGCCTTATGGGATTTATATTTATAATGATAGAAATAAGGGGAGATCTATAACTGACTAAAAAGTAAGTTTGATATAAAGCGTTTTTTAAAAATTCACAAGGGATATATTGAGCCCAAAAAGATTTTAGCCAATCGGGGCGTAGGATAATGGTAGTCCGCGGGCATGGGGTGCCTGTAGCCCGGGTTCGATTCCCGGCGCCCCGACAGCGTTTTACTTGATTTATTTTTTCTTTGTTTGTGATATAATCAAAAGAGAATTTATTTTTATTGTATGGAAATTGTTTTGATTGTATTTGGTGTGCTTTTTTTGGCTGTTGTGGGTATTTTGATTGTTTTTATTCTTAAAACCAAGAAGACTGAGTTTGTGTATGAGAAAATGCTTGAGGAGATTAAGGCAAATGTAGAAAATATAAAAAAAGAAGTTTTAGACAGCTCAAGCAAAAATCTGGAGTTTGTCCAAAAAGAGGCATCCAGATCACTGCAAGCTATAACTGATGTAACCAGTAAACTTGAGAGACTGGAGGCAACAAACAGGCAGATTATAAATTTCACAGAGCAGCTTCAAAATCTTCAACAGGTTTTGACCAACCCCAAGCATAGAGGTGTGCTGGGCGAGTATTATCTGGAGACACTGCTTGCCAATGTTCTTCCACCTAAAAACTATAAAATGCAGTATAAGTTCTCAGATGGTGAGATAGTGGATGCTGTTATATTTATTGGAGACAAAATCATACCTATTGACTCTAAATTTTCACTTGAAAATTACAACAGGCTTTTACAGGAAGAAGACGAGACAAAGAGAAAACAACTGGAAGCATCATTCAAAAGAGATTTGAAGCAGAGAATAGATGAATGTTCAAAGTACATAAGACCTTCAGAAAACACTTTTGATTTTGTTTTTATGTTTATACCTGCAGAAGGCATATATTATGATCTGATGGTAAGCCAAATTGGAGCAATAAGAGTGTCTACCAGAGATTTACTTGAATATGCATTTTCTAAAAAAGTCCTTATAGTCTCGCCTAATTCTTTCTATGCATATCTCCAGACTGTTTTGCAAGGCTTAAGGGCTATGGCTATAGAAGAGTCGGCTCAAGAAATAAGAAAGAATATAGAAAAATTATCTGTTCATATCCTAAATTTTGACAATTATATGAAAAAAATAGGAAACAGCTTAAAATCAACAGTTACATCATATAATCAGGCTTATAAAGAATTTGGAAAGATTGATAAAGATATTGCTAAAATTACAGGATCTTCTTCTTCTGTAGAGCCTGACCTTTTGGAAAAGCCTGATTTAAACGAGTGATGAGATTTCCACAGAGGGTATTGATTTATGGCTTAAAATGTATTATTATAGACATGGAGCCTGTATGAGGTGGCAGTAGTTTAAATATAGCTGGAATTAGAAAAAAGGCTCATTTTTTATTTCTATATTTTTAAAATTCCCGACATTGTGTCGGGATATATCGTGCATATGAAATTCTGGAACATAAAAAATGTTATGAAGAAATACAGATACGAGAAGGAGACAATCTTGGCTTTGTCTATATTTACTGAGGTTGCATGGACTATTGCTATACCAGTAGTTATTTTTACTTTGTTGGGAAGGTATATTGACAAGACTTATGAATATCCATTTGTATTTACTTTACTTGGAGGAGCAGTAGGTATAGGTATAGGAATATGGATAGTATATAGACGAGCTTGGGATATATATGATAGAATAGATAGATTAAGCAAGGAAAATATAAATAATGATAATAAGTAATATGTTGGGAGTAAGTCTGGCAGCTGAATCAATTTTCAAGATAGGAGCACTTCCTGTTACAAATTCTATGATAAATACATGGATTGCTGCTGTTTTTTTAATTATCATCGCATGGGTTTTGAGGAAAAAATATTCTGATGTACCAAGGGGGCTGCAAAATTTTGCTGAAATGGTAATAGAGTGGATGTTAAACTTTATGGATACCATTACTCATAATAGAAAAAAGAGTGAAAGGTTTTTCCCTTTGGTAGGCACTCTATTTATATTTATTTTGCTTTCTAACTGGCTTAGCCAGCTTCCGGGTACGGGATCTATAGGAATTTGGGAATTGGAAGAAGGTAAGAAAGTTTTTGTACCGCTTTTAAGGCCGGCAACATCTGATTTAAACACGACATTGGCCCTGTCTCTTGTAGGAGTACTTGCAACTCATTTTTTCGGCATTACAGCAATTGGGATTTTCAAACATTTGAATAAATTTATAAATCTTGGAGGGATATGGTCTGCTATCAAAACATTCAATCCAGTTAATATTTTCGTAGCTATAATTCAATTTTTTGTTGGATTGATAGAAGTATTTTCTGAAGTAGCAAAAACCATTTCTCTCTCTTTAAGGTTGTTTGGAAATGTGTTTGCAGGAGAGGTTCTTTTGACAGTGATTGGGTCGTTGATTGCGTTTTTAGTGCCGTTACCATTTATGTTTTTAGAGTTATTGGTTGGATTTATTCAAGCTACCATTTTTGCAGTTTTGGTGCTGGTGTTTGCAGAAATAGCAACCAGTGAGCACCATTAGGAATTAAAAGGTTGATTTTTATGATATTTTTGTTACATTAAATTAAGTTAATTAAAATTAATTTCAGCCAGACAAACTGGCTGGAGAGATAAGATATATGGAGGCAGAAGTAGTAAGAATAATAGTTAAAGGTTTAACTATGGCAATTGGGGGTATGTTCCCGGCAATTGCAATAGGAAAACTCGTTGCCAAGGCCATGGAATCTATTGGCAGAAACCCAGAAGCAGCAGGAAAACTCTTTGTTCCAATGCTTTTGGGCGCAGCATTTGCTGAAGCTATTGCCATTTATTCTTTGGTAGTTGTATTTACACTATAGTATATGGATTTTATAAGCATAGCACTTGCTGCTGAAAATGCAGCAGAAGCAGTTGCAAGCGAGAGCCCTATAAGTGTATTGGGTTTGAATTTGAAATTGTTTATAGCCCAGATAGTTAATTTTGCTATTGTTCTTTTTATTTTATGGAAATGGGCTTATAAGCCTTTAGTAAAGAAGCTAAATGAGCGTGCTTCAAAGATAGAAAAAGGACTGAAAGATGCCCAAGAGGCAGAGCAGAAAAGATTAGAGGCTGAGAAATTGTTTGTTCAAAAAATAGAAGAAGCAAAAAAGGAAGCATATGAGATTATAGAATCAGCCAAAGATGAGGCAGAAAAGCAAAAACAGATTATACTTCAGGCAGCTAAGGCAGAAACTGATAAATTTGTTGAAGATGCTAAAAAGAAGATAGAGGATGACAAAAATAGGGCTATAGCAGAAGCAAGGAGAGAGATTTCAGACATGGTATTTGTAGTTGTGGAAAAAGTACTAAAAGAGATGATGACTGAAGAAATGGATAAAAAGTCAATCCAAGAGTTTATTACTAAAAAAATAACTTCAAAGAATTAATATGAAGTATACTCCGCGACATTATGCCAAGGCTTTATTGGAAGCACTGGAAGATGTTCCAAAGAATAAACATGAGGAAATAATAGATAATTTTTTGAAATTATTACGAAGAACAGGAGATATAAAAAAAATAAACCTTATTTTAAGGAGCATAAGGCAGGTTTACAAAGAAGAATATAAAATAGTAGATGTTGTAGTAAGGGCAGCGAGAAAACTGAATGATAAGTTTGTTGATGATATTATAAATATGTTTTTGAAAAAATTGCAAATAGATTATTCGGACATAAATAAGGATATTGTAATTGATGGCAGTGTTTTGGGAGGTGTTGTGATTGCTTTTGATGATAATATGGTTGATATGAGTGCAAGGCGTATTTTAAGTCAAATAAAGCAAAAAATTGAAAATAATAATTAAGATGCAGGTATGTGTAGGAATAATTAAGTAAAAGGTTATGAGTAAAGATTATATAGTTGAATCATTGAAAGAAAAAATTAAAGGTTATACCTTTTCACCAGAGGTTGAAAATGTAGGATACGTAACTGCTGTTTATGATGGTGTGATATCAGCTGTTGGGCTAAGTAAAGCTGCCAGCATGGAGTTGGTAGAAATACATTCCGAAGGGGGAAAGAATATTGTGTCAGGGGTAGTTTTAAATCTTGAAGAGGATATGGTGGGAATTGTCGCTCTTGATGAGTGGACAAAGATTAAAGAAGGGGATCTGGTAAAGACGACAGGTAAGGTTTTATCTGTTGAGGTAGGCAATGAGCTTATAGGAAGGGTCATCAATCCTCTGGGGAAAGCATTGGATGGACAGGGAGATGTAAAAATAAAAGAGGGAGAGTTTTATCCTCTCGAAAAAATAGCACCGGGAGTGATTACCAGAAAGTCAGTAGATACCCCAGTGCAGACCGGTATAAAAGCTATAGATGCCATGATACCTATTGGTAGGGGACAGAGAGAACTAATTATTGGAGACAGGCAGACTGGTAAAACAACTATAGCTATAGATACTATTATCAATCAGGGTAAAACAGTACCAAGAGATAAGTGGGAGATAGGCAGAGATCCTATGATATGTATATATGTGGCTATAGGACAAAAAGAGTCAAAGCTTGCCAAACTGGTTGAGACTCTCAGAAAATATGGAGCAATGGAGTATACAATAGTGGTATCAGCCAGTGCCTCTGATCCTGCCAGTTTGCAGTACATAGCACCATATGCTGGATGTGCTATAGGTGAGTACTTTATGGATAAAGGATTGGATGTCCTTATTATTTATGATGATCTCTCTAAACATGCTGTAGCTTACAGGGAGGTATCTCTTCTTTTGAGAAGACCGCCGGGAAGAGAAGCATATCCGGGAGATGTGTTTTATTTGCACTCAAGACTTTTGGAAAGATCTGCTAAAATGGCAGAGGAGTATGGAGGAGGTTCGCTCACAGCTCTTCCTATCATAGAAACTCAGGCAGGAGATGTATCTGCATATATTCCTACCAATGTTATATCTATTACAGACGGACAAATATATTTAGAAGCAGATCTTTTTTATAAAGGTGTTCGTCCTGCTGTAAATGTAGGGCTATCGGTGTCCAGAGTGGGATCAGCGGCCCAGATAAAAGCCATGAAGAAAGTGGCAGGAAGCCTCAGGCTTGAACTTGCCCAATTTAGAGAATTGGAAGCCTTTGCCCAGTTTAGTTCTGATTTAGATAAAGAGACAAGAGATAAAATAGAAAGAGGAAAAAGGCTGGTAGAGCTTCTTAAGCAAGCCCAGTATAATCCGGTTCCAGTAGAGGAGCAAATAGTGGTTATTTATGCAGGCATTAACGGGTATTTAGATAACATAGATCCAGAAAAAATAAGAGAATGGGAGAGTAAATTTAGAGAATATGTTAACACTGCTCACAGAGATTTGCTTAATCAAATTGTTGCTAAAAAGGATTTGGATGAGGATCTGGAGAATAAATTAAAGCAGGTTATAGAGGAATTTAACAAGATGGAGTTTGAAGTAGAGACAGCTAATTAAAGTATAAAATATGCCGGGAGAGATAAGAGAAATAAAAAAGAGAATAAAATCCATAAAGTCAACCAGAAAGATCACCAGAGCTATGGAAATGGTTGCTGCTGCTAAAATGAGGAAGGCTATAAATAATGTTTTATCCACCCGGCCTTATGCTATGATGGCATGGGATATTCTAAGACGTCTGTCTAAATTTTATCATCATCATCCACATCCTTTGCTTGAAGAGAGGGAAGAGATCAAAAGAGTTGGTCTCATCTTAATTACTTCAAATAGGGGTTTGTCAGGAAGTTTTAATTCAAATGTAATAAACTTAGCTGCTGATTATATAGCTTTTCATAAGGAGAAAATAGAAATAGAAGCAGATTTGGTTCTTATGGGTAGAAAAGGGGCAGAAGCAATGGTGAAGCTTGGTCATACTGTGGTTGCAGAGTTTGATAAAGTGGATGTAACAACAAGAATTCATGAAGTAAGGCCTTTGGCCAGACTTATCATAGATGAGTATTTGAAGGGCACGTACGATAAGATTTCTATAATCTATACTGATTTTATATCTACTATCCTGCAGCGTCCAAGAGTAAAACAGCTGCTGCCTATATCCGGGGAGGATCCATATCTTGGACATATAAAAGGAGAAGAAGAAATAAAAATGGAAGTCTATGAAGAGAAGGATTTAAATAATAACAATAACAACAATAATAAGGATATCTACGGCGGATATTTGTTTGAACCGAGTGCACAGGAAGTACTTGATGATCTTCTACCTCGTTTGATAGAAATTCAGATATATCAGGCAGTACTTGAGTCAGATGCATCTGAACATTCTGCCAGAATGGTGGCAATGAAAAATGCAACTGATGCAGCAGGTGAGATGATATATGATCTGACATTGTCATACAATCAGGCCAGACAATCGGCTATTACTCAGGAGATTGCAGAAATAGCTGCTGCCAAAACCGCATTAGAATGATTTTGAAATTTATAAATTAAGTTGAAATAATATGGCTGAGACTAAAAAAGGCAAAATTACACAAATTATAGGAGCAGTTGTAGATGTGTCTTTTAATGAGCATCTACCCAGTATTTATAATGCTTTAAAGGTGAAAAAAGAAGATGGTGAAGAGCTGGTCTTGGAGGTACAACAGGCAACAGGATCTGGAGTTGTAAGGTGTATTGCTATGGGATCAACAGACGGTCTTAGGAGGGGTATGGAGGTTGAAGACACTGGAGCTCCCATCAGTGTGCCTGTAGGAAAACCTACACTGGGTAGAATGTTTAATGTTTTGGGAAGGACAATAGATGGAGGGGAAAACATAAAAGATAATAAAAAGTACCCCATTCACAGAGAACCTCCTTCTTTTAAAGAACAATCCACAGAGTATGAGATACTTGAGACAGGTATTAAAGTGATAGATTTGATTGCACCTATACTTAAGGGGGGAAAGGTGGGAATGTTTGGCGGTGCTGGAGTGGGTAAAACCGTTATTATCATGGAGCTTATCAGAAATATAGCCCAAGAACATGGTGGTGTATCTGTGTTTGCTGGCGTTGGTGAAAGATCCAGAGAAGGAAACGATCTTTATCATGAGATGAAGGAATCAGGCGTGCTTGATAAGACTGTTCTTGTATTCGGGCAGATGAATGAGCCGCCCGGAAGCAGAATGAGAGTAGGACTCACCGGGCTTACGATGGCAGAGTATTTCAGAGATGAAGAAGGTCAAGACGTTTTGCTTTTTATAGATAATATATTCAGATTTACGCAGGCTGGGTCAGAAGTATCAGCACTTTTGGGCAGACTTCCTTCAGCAGTAGGTTATCAGCCCACACTTGCAGAAGAGATGGGCGCTTTGCAGGAGAGGATAACATCTACCAAAAAAGGTTCTATTACCTCTGTGCAGGCAGTCTATGTACCAGCAGATGACCTGACAGACCCGGCACCTGCTACTACCTTTGCACACCTTGACTCAACAGTAGTTCTTTCAAGATCTTTAGCTGAGCTTGGTATCTATCCTGCTGTGGATCCGCTTGATTCGACCTCTACTATATTGGATCCTGCAATTATAGGAGAAGAACATTATGAGACAGCAAGAGGGGTGCAGAGAGTTTTGCAAAGGTATAAAGATTTGCAGGATATTATAGCCATACTTGGTATAGAAGAGCTTTCTGATGAGGACAAACTTACTGTATCTCGTGCAAGAAAAATACAGAGATTTTTATCCCAGCCTTTCTTTGTAGCTGAAACATTTACTGGTAAAGAAGGAAAGTATGTGCCACTTAAAGAGACCATCAGAGGATTTAAAGAGATTTTGGAAGGAAAACATGATGATAAACCTGAGTCAGCATTTTACATGAAAGGAACTATAGATGAAGTAGAATAAGATTACTATATTAATTTTCAATTTTCAATTTACAAACTCCCTAAAATTCCAAACACCATATATAAATTAACCCAATTGCTCTAATTTCTAATTTACCTAATTAAATCCCAAACACCAAACAACAATATTTTAAAATTCTAAATACGAAATTCTAAACAAACCCCAAAATAATTATCCAATTTACAACCCAGCCCCACTTTTCAACATTATCTGCAGATATGTTGCTTTAAATCAAATTATACACCCTATGGTTTTATAACACAGATTTACCTCAAAAAGTGGGGCTGGATTGAAAAATTATTGTTGGTTCTTGGGAAATTAGTTAGAATAATTAGTGCAATTAGGTCAATTAGGAATTTGTTTATTGGTTATTGTTTAGAATTTAGAATTTAGGATTTATAGTATAAGTTATGCCTGAAGAAGAAAAAATAAAATTTTCAATAATAACCCCTGAAAGGAAAGTTTTTGAGGATGTTGTGGATTCAGTGAGTTTACCTACAAAAAATGGTGAGATTACCATTCTCCCGCATCATATTCCCCTTATTTCAACCATCATTCCGGGTGAGGTGAAGATTAGAAAAGGAGAGGAAGAGATTCCACTAGTTGTTGCAGGCGGGTTTGTGGAGGTAAAAGGAAGCTCTGAGGTAATTGTGCTGGCAGATGCGGCCGAGAGAGTAGAGGAAATAGACATAGAAAGAGCGGAGCAAGCCAGAAGAAGAGCAGAACAGCTGATGAGAGAGAAAGCATATGACAAAGTTACATTCACTGAAGCATCTGCTGCCCTGCAGAGAGCTTTGGCTAGATTAAAAGTTGCCAGCAAATATAGAAGACATACATATATTAAAGGTTCAGGTGTCGTCAAGGATGAAGAGTAATAAAAACCATATTTTAGAATTGATTTTAGATATCAATGCATAAATGTAAAGCACTTATTATATCATGTATTGATTTTAGATTTCAGTCTAAAATCATAGAATATGCTATGGGTAAGGGATTGGAAGATAATTATGATTTAGTGACTGTAGCTGGAGCTGTCAAGAGTATAGAAGAGGATAGTTTTTTAATGGAGCAAATAGACATATCTTATAAACTACATGGAATTGAAGAGGTTCATATTCTTTCCCATGAGGATTGTGGAGCATATGGTGGAAGCCAGTCTTTTTCGTCTAAAGAAGAAGAATATAATACTTATGCTTTGGCCCAAGAGCAAGCAGAACAGCTGATTTTATCAAAATATCCAGAATTGAAGGTTTTCAAAGAGATATTAAGAAAATAGTATATAAAATTTTCAATTAACCAATTTACAATGAATTTTCCAATGACTTAATGTCTTAATAATTTAAACCATAAGACTGATTCTGGTACAGTGTTTAGGAGCTTGATTCCTTGGAAAATTAAATAGCTGATTGAAAATTCGTAAATTTTACTCCGTTGGATTTACCCGGTTGTGCTTGTTCTGTTGGATAACTAGATAATTGGGGTTGAAAATTAATAAATTTTATTGAAAATTGAAAATTAGTAGATTTGAAAATTAAAGATAGTTTTTATTTATGTCTTTTCAGCTTGTAAAAAAAGAATATATCACAGGAGTGGGTGATGTGAGTTTGTATGAGCACGAAAAATCTGGTGCTCAGATTTTACATGTTAAAAACACAGATCAAGAAAAAGTGTTTGGAGTTGTATTTAGAACATTTATCAAAAACTCCAAAGGTCTGCCACATATTATAGAGCACTCAGTTTTGTCCGGAAGCAAAAAATTTGAATTTGCCGGAGAGACATTTACTGAACTTCTAAAAAGTTCTATAGCTTCTTTTATAAACGCCATGACTTATCCTGACAAGACTGTCTATCCTGTAGCAAGTGTTAATGAAAAAGATCTCTATAATCTTGCAACTGTCTATCTGGATGCAGTATTTAACCCTCTTTTGAAAAAAGAGTATTTTATGAAAGAAGGCTGGCATTATGAATTTGAAGGGGATAAGCTTATCTATAAAGGAGTTGTGTTTAATGAGATGAAGGGGGCTATGTCATCTCCTGAGAGAGTTTTGTATCATAAAGTTTTGGAGCACATATCTCCTGATACAATGTATAGGTTTAACAGCGGCGGTGATCCTGAAGAAATTGTAAATCTTTCCTATGATGAATATCTTGCTTATTACAAAAAATACTACCATCCCTCTAATGCTTTGATATTTTTATATGGCAATTCTGATTTTAAGGATTTTTTTGGTTTAATAGATGAGTATGTGGGTGCATATACCAGAGAAGAAAAGATAGATTTAGATGTGCCATACTTTCAAAAAACCCTTGACCTGAAGGAAAAAAAATATATTGATAAATATCAGTCAACCGAAGATAAGTATTATGTAACTTATAATGTGCTTCTTGATGATATTACAGATACTTTTACTTTTTTATCCTTGCATATACTTGTTTATTATTTAATAGGAGATTCGGCATCAGTATTGAGAAGAAAACTTGTGGAGTCCGGACTTGGTGATGATTTTGTATCAGGTACGGACAGAGATGATGATATGTTCCAGATGATTTTATCAGCAGGGCTTAAAGGGGTTTCAAAGGATAATATAGATAAAGTTGCAGATATTGTAAGGGAGGTTATAGATGAACAGTCCAAGGGAGTAGACACAAAAGGCATCTTATCTGCGCTTAATTTTTTAGAGTTCAAGCTAAAAGAGAAAAGTTTTTACTCTGAGCATGATCCCAAAGGCATCAATCTTCTGGTTTATACAACAACTGCATGGCTCTATAGAGCAGATGTATTCAGCAGGCTTAATTTTAATAAATATTTTCAGGAGATAAAAGAGAAAGTAAAGCAGGGAGGGTATTTTGAATATCTTATAAATAAATATCTTGTTAAAAATCCGCATAAGATGATTCAGATTTTGGAGCCTGATGCCCATTTAATGGAAAGGTATAATAGGGAAGAAGAGGGAAGGCTAACTGATATTTTACAGAATATGACTGAAGAAGAAAAGCAGGAGATAAAAAAATATACAGATGTTTTGAAAAATACGGAGAAGAAAACAGCATCTTCAGTTCCTTCTTTGAAGAAAACTGATTTAGATAGAGAAGCTAACTTTTTAGAAAGCAAAAAACAAGGCAGGATATATAAAAATCCAGTAGATGCAGAAGGGCTTGTATATGCAGAAATAGGATTTGATTTATCAGGCATTAGACAGGATTTAATCCCCTTTATCCCTTTGTTTTTTAAATCATTGATAAAAATGAATAAAGATAGATCTTATACTGATTTTTTAAATGATGTAGGTATATATACAGGAGGTATAAGTGCCAAGATGGCTGTTTTAAGCAAGTTTCTAAAGCCTGACGAGAGTGTGCTTTACGGCTTTTTAACTTCTAAATCTTTGATTGAAAATGCAGGTAAGATGTTTAGTCTGTTCAAAGAGGCATTATTTGACACTAATTTTTCAGATAAAGAAAGATTTAAGCAGATTTTACTTGAAGAAAAATCTGTCATAGGCGAATATATTATAAACTACGGAACATATTTTGCTATAACTGCTTCTGAAGCTGGTAAATACTACCATACCTACTTAGAGGAGCAGATAGCAGGTATTTCTTATTATAAGTTTCTGCAGGAGTTATCACATAGTATTACAGATGATTGGGATAAGGTATATAGAAGTTTTTTGGAGATAAGGGATTTTCTGTTTACAAGAAGTAAGGTGATATATAATATAACATCGTCTCAGGATGATTTGGATAGATCAGACAGATATATAGAAGATATAGATAAATGTTTTGATGATAAAAAAACAGAGTACCATAAGTGGATTTTACCGCATAATTCACATTTTAAAAAAGCCTATATCATAGACAGTCATGTAAATTATGTGGTAAAAGGAGGATTTAGTGTCTATGATTATGATAGGTCTTTATCTTCAAGAGCTTCTCTTTTCGCTCTTGCCAATTATTTAAGATATGAGTACTTATGGAATAAAATACGAATTCAGGGCGGGGCGTATGGTCCAAGAATTGGTTTTAATCTTTTTGATGGTTTGCTGTTTGTTGGTTCATATCGCGATCCTAATATAATATCTACTATCCAAACTATAGACAGTTTGTTTGAATATATTTCTAATCTTGATTTGCCAGAGGAAAAACTCGATAGAATTATTATATCTGCAATTGGAGATTATGACAGATACCTAAAGCCGTCAGAAAGAGGATGGACTGCTATGCTCAGATCTTTGTCTGGCATCACCAGAGAGATGAGACAAGAGATGAAGGATAATTTATTTGATCTAAAATTACAGGATATTAAAAAGATGGCAGAGGTGTTTGCAAATTTTGCCAAAAATTCAAATCTTGTGGTTTTAGGTTCTAAACAGAGTATAGAAGAGGTGAAAGATAAGGCAGGATTTGACGATATTGAAGTTGTTAAGAAAGATGGTTGATATAGAGATTAAAAAATCTAAGGATGGAGATTACTCTTTAGCAAGGGGACTGTCTTTACTTTTTGCTTTATAGATATTAAAATATATTTATATAATTATTTTTAACCATTTTTTTATTATGTCTGAAGAAAATACTCAGCAATTTGAGAAGATAATGTCTTTAATGAAAAGAAAAGGATTTATCTTCCAGTCTTCTGATATATATGGTGGGCTTTCAGCTATATATGACTATGGACCTTTGGGGGTATTACTTAAGAACAATATCCAGAATGAGTGGTGGAAAGCTATGGTTCAGAAGAGAGATGACATTGTGGGTTTAGATGCAGCCATTCTTATGCATCCTATGGTTTGGAAGGCTTCAGGCCATGTGGATAGTTTTTCTGACCCTTTGGTTGATTGTAAAAAGTGCAATCTCAGGCATAGGGTTGATCATATTTTAACAAATAAAGGCATAGATGCAGATGATAAAATGCAGCTTGAAGAGCTTGAGTCGCTAATAAAGGAAAACAATATTGTCTGCCCTGAATGCGGGGGAGAATTAACCAAGCCAAGAAGTTTTAATCTGATGTTGAAAACATATTTGGGTCCTGTTGAATCTGACGAAAATATAGTTTACCTAAGACCTGAAACAGCTCAGGGGATATATGTTAATTTTAAAAATGTTTTGAATACATACAGAGTTAAAATTCCTTTTGGTATAGCACAGGTTGGAAAAGCATTCAGAAATGAAATAACCACCAAACAGTTTATATTCAGAACCAGAGAATTTACTCAGATGGAAATGCAGTATTTTGTCCACCCCTCTCAAGCTGACGACGTCTATGAAGAGTGGAAAGAAAGGCGCCTGAGATGGTTTCTGGATTTGGGAATCAGAGAAGACAGACTTAGATTTAAACAACATGCCAAGCTTGCCCACTATGCCAAAGATGCATATGATATAGAATATGAATTTCCTTTTGGTTGGAAAGAGGTAGAGGGCTTGCATAACAGGGGTGACTTTGACCTCTCTCAACATATTAAATATTCAAACAAAGATCTGCAATATCTTGATCCAGAAACTGGTGAAAAATATATACCATATATCATAGAGACATCTATCGGGCTTGACAGAACTATTTTGACATTTATCTGCAATGCTTATGAAGAGGTAGAGGGAGGAAGGACTCAAACCACAGAGTCTTCTAAAGAGGTAGAGTATGTTTTGCATTTGCATCCAAGAATTGCACCTGTAAAGGCTGCTGTTCTGCCATTGGTTAAAAAAGAAGAAAAGCTGCTTGGTATAGCACGAGATATTGCAAGCAATCTAAGAGAGGATTATATAACTATGTATGATGATTCTGGTTCTATTGGAAGAAGATACAGAAGACAAGATGAGATAGGAACACCGTTTTGTATTACTGTAGATTTTGATTCTTTAAAAGATAATACTGTTACTATAAGAGATAGAGATACTATGAAGCAGGACAGGATAAAGATAACTGAGATAAAAGATTATTTAAAAGATAAAATAAGCTAGGAAGATGTCTTTGCTCTTATTTTTTTAAGCAATTTTTTAATCACCTCATCAGGACTTATATTGGTTGTGTCAAGAATAATATCGAAATTTGCTTCATCATAGGGATCAATATTATAGAGGTTGGTGTATCTTTTTCTTTCAGATTCCATTCTTTTTTTGATACCTTCTACTGCTTCTTCAAGACTTTGATACATATTTTCATTTCTGTCTGTTTTTTTCTCATGCAGGTCCATGAGAATTCTTCTGGCAGCCTCTTTGATATCTGTTTTTAAAAGTATTTTAATGGAGTGGGGGATAAAGTGCCACGCAGTCCTTGATTCAATAATAAAATTATCTTCTTTTTCTCCTAATTTTTGGATATATTCTTCTATTTCCAAGTCTGCATTCTTGTTTTGTTCGCTCCACCTGTTGTATTCATCTATGGTCATACCTTTTTCTTTGGCTCTTTTGCGTTGAATAGCACCTATGTAGTAGTGGTTAAGATTGAGTATTTTGGCAAGCTCTTTGGCAACAGTAGATTTTCCGGAGCCCGGTGTTCCTGTAATGGATATAATCATATTTTTTAGTTAATTTTTATTATTATACAAAATTATAAGTAAAATAAAACCCCCTCTGTCCGAAGACAAAGGGGGACGTCCCCGAAGGGACATTGTTATAATATCATACTTGAAAATATTGTCAAATAAAGCCTGTGGATAACTTTGAGAGTTTATTTTCAGTAATTTTACTTATATTTTGGTTTATTTTTGCAGGTATTTGGGTTATAATAGATAATGTAAATTTAATATAAAAATATGATATACATTGCTTCAGATCATGCTGGCTGGGATTTAAAAGAATATATCAAAAAATATTTTAATAAAAAAGGGGTAAAATATCTTGATTTATCTAATCCGTATTTTGATAAAAAAGATGATTATCCAATATTTGGTAAAAAAGTAGCTAATAGTGTATATAAGGATAAAAGATCAAAAGGTATATTGATTTGTGATACTGGTATAGGTATGAGTATTGCTGCAAATAGAAAAAAAGGGATTAGAGCCGCTCTTGTATTCAATGAATGGATGGCAGAAAGAGCCAGACAACATAATGATGCAAATATACTGGTTCTTGGCGCTGAGCTTCAAAGTAAAAAGAAAACTTTGAAGATGATAGACATTTTCCTTTCAACACCTTTTTCTAAAGCTGCAAGACACAGAAGAAGGGTTAAGATATTAGATAATTAATTTTTATGGATTTTTTGAAAAAATTAAACAAAGAACAAAAAGAAGCAGTGGAGCACACAGACGGACCTCTTTTGATTGTGGCAGGTGCAGGTACTGGTAAAACAACAGTTATAACCAGCAGAATTGCTTATCTTATTGCATCAGGCAAGACAAAACATGATGAGATTTTGGCTGTGACATTTACTGATAAAGCTGCCGGTGAGATGCAGGAAAGAATAGACAGACTACTTCCACTTGGGTATATGGATTTGTGGATATCTACTTTTCACTCGTTTTGTCAGAGAGTTTTGCAGGATTATGGTATAGAGATAGGGCTTCCGGGGAATTTTAAGCTTCTGGATTATACCTCACAATGGATGATGGTCAGACAAAATTTTGATAAATTTGATCTTGATTATTACAGACCGCTTGGTAATCCTACCAAATTTATTTCAGCACTTCTTCAGCATTTTTCAAGAGCCAAAGACGAAGACATATCTCCTGAGGAATATTTGGAATATGTTGAAAATCTAAATTTAAATACAGATACAGCAGAGTCAGGTGGAGGAGAGGTGATAGGTGGAGATGAAAAGATTGACAAAGTAGAGCTTAAAAGGCTTATGGAAGTTGCCAAAGCCTATCATACTTATCAGAAACTTCTGCTTGAAAATAGCGCCCTTGATTTTGGCGATTTGATAAATTATACATTAAGGCTTTTTAGAGAAAGACCTAAGATATTGAAGTATTTTCAGGATAAGTTTAAGTATATACTTATAGATGAGTTTCAGGACACAAACTGGTCTCAGTATGAGCTGGTAAAGATGTTGGCAGGAGTTCGTGCTAATATAACAGTGGTTGCAGATGATGATCAGAGTATTTTTAAGTTCAGGGGCGCGTCTGTGTCCAATGTGTTGCAGTTTTACAAGGATTATCCTAATGCAAAAATTGTGAGTTTAGTTGAAAATTACAGATCGGCTCAGGAGATACTTGATTTAAGCTACAAATTTATTACTCTTAACAATCCTGAAAGACTTGAGGTAAAAAGTTTAAACGGTAAAAAAGTCAGCAAAAAACTAAAATCAAATACCAAAGAAAAAGCGGATATAGCTTACTTTATATATCCAGATCAATTTTCAGAAGCTTACGGGGTAGTGGAAAATATTGTTAATTTGAGAAAAAAGGACAAGCAGGCCAGCTGGAATGACTTTGCTATTTTAATTCGCGCCAATAGTCAGGCCGATGCTTTTATATCTGTTTTTGAAAATCATAATATACCCTATCAGTATGTAGCGTCCAAAGGACTTTATACCAAGAGAATTGTGCTTGATATTATAAATTTTTTAAGAGTTGTACTTGACTTCTATGACTCTCCTTCTCTGTGGTATATTTTGCATAGTCCGACTTTTGGTATAGATCACAGTCTTATTATAGATATTACTCATTGGGCATCCAAAAAGGCAGTGCCTTTGATGGAAGCGATGTCTTATTGGTCTAACCTTAAAAGCATTGATGATAAAATGAGGGAGAAAATTAAACTTGTTTTAGATTTAGTTGATGAAGGTGCTAAACTTGCTATGCAGAAGAAAGCCAGAGAAGTAGTACTTTATTTTCTAGAAAAATCAGGATATCTTGAAATGCTCTCCAAAGAAGATACTCAGGAGAATTATCAGGAGTTAAAGTACTTGGAGCAGTTTGACCGCAAGTTACAGGAGTTTGAAAAAGCAAGTATAGATCAGAGTGTTAAGATGTTTCTAGAGCAAATAAATATGGAGATAGAATCTGGGGATACAGGATCTATATCACAGGATTTAGATATGGGTCCTGAGTGTGTAAAGCTTTTGACTGTTCATGCTGCTAAAGGGCTTGAGTTTAAATATGTTTTTATAATAGGAATGGTTGACAAAAGATTTCCATCTATTGACAGAAAAGATCCTATAGAGCTTCCAGAAGCTCTGATAAAAGAAATACTTCCTGAAGGCGACATCCATCTTCAGGAGGAAAGAAGGCTGTTTTATGTTGCTATGACCAGAGCCAAAAAAGGACTTTATTTTACAGGAGCTGAAAACTATGGAGGCAAGCTCAAGAAAAAGCCGTCGAGATTTATGTATGAGCTTGATATGGTAGGCAGGGAGAAGTATGTTGAATTCAAAGATACTCTTATATCACACAAAAATCTTGAAGAAAGTATAAGCGAGGTTTCAGAGAAAGAGAAAAAGTATTTACAAAAAATATACAGCAGACTCCCTGAAAAAATTTCATTTACCCAGTTTACTTCGTATAACACTTGCCCTTACCAGTACAAACTTGCGCATATTCTCAAGGTTCCAGTGAGGGCAAATTATACTTTAAGCTTTGGTAAAACAATACACAATACACTAAAGAGGTTTTTGGAATATTTTAAAGACAATACCAGTCAAATAGATTTGTTTGGACAGGAATCTGAAAAGGAAAACCAGAATCAGAATATCCCTGATCTTAAAATCCTGCTTAATATATATGAAGAGGAGTGGATAGATGAGTGGTATGAGTCCCCTGAACATAAGGAGAAGTACAGGAAAAAGGGTGAAAAAATTTTGAAAGATTTTTATAAAAAATTAGCTCAAAATCCACCTCGTCCTGTATATCTTGAACAGGGCTTTAACCTTAAGCTCAAAGATGAAAAAGGAAATACTATTACGATTTTTGGTGTGATCGACAGAGTTGACCTTCTTGATGATGGAGAAGTTGAGATTATAGATTATAAAACAGGAAATGTGAAAAAAGAGCTTAAAGGTGATGATAAAAACCAACTTTTGCTTTATCAGATAGCAGCTCAGGAAATATTGGGATTAAAGCCAAAAAGACTTACTTACTATTATTTAGATGATCAAAAGCCTTTATCGTTTTTAGGTGATGATGAGGATGTGGAAAAATTAAAAAAGAAATTTTTTGAATTTTATGATAATTTAAAAAAGGCTGATTTTAAACCAGACCCTGCACCCTTTAAGTGCAAGCATTGCGATTACAAACATATATGTCCGTATAAAAAGATATAAACAAAATAATTTTTCTGATATTAATTCCAAATTCCAAAGCCCAAAATACAAAACAAATTATTTGTCATTTTACATTTAGATTTTAGATTTTATTCAATTTGCCCCTTGTATCTTATTTTTTAAGTTTGTAAGTTTGAAAATTGTAAATTGTTAAATTTGAAAATTATTTAAAATTGTTATCCACAGTTGACAATTTTTCGAAATTATGATATATATGAGGTATA
>WFTA01000041.1 GCA_015485715.1 Patescibacteria group bacterium | reverse complement strand
GAATAGATTGCCCGATTAAATCAGGCAATGACAAGGAAGAGAGCAAGGCAATGACACCCGTCCACCTTGTCATTCTCCGCCTTGAGCGGAGAATCCATAAAGTAGATTGCCCGGTTAAACCGTGCAATGACATCCCTCCTTTGTCATCCCCCCTTCAAGCTGGGGATCCATTAAATAGATTCCTCGGTCATTCTATCATCATCACCTTGTTGTAAAACAGAAGGCAGGGGCGGCCACTGGACAAGGATAACAGGACGAGGGCAACATCGCAGGTATGACGGGGTAAAAGCCTGGCAATGACAAAAAAAGGAGCCGGGGAATGACATTCCTCATTCTGTCATTCCAGACTTGATCGGGAACACCCCCGACTCCGATTGGAGGTATTCCTGTGAAAACAGAAATCCATTAAGTAGATTCCCCTGTCAAGCAGGAGAATGACAAGGAAAGAGAGGTGTCATTCCCGCAAGCCCTGTTGAATGACAGGGTGAAAACGGGAATCCAGAAGGTGGATTACCCGATTACCACAGTCATCCCAGTCATTCGACAGGATAAATCCGGCCATGTTATACAACATGGCAAGCAGTGCAGGAACCGGGTAATGACAAAGAAGGTTAAACAATAAGGTGGTTTATAAAACAATCATAATTCCTCTTTTAAAATCTCTTCCAAAACATTGATTTGTCTACAATTATACCATAGTTAATTTATTAGTTTGACAAATTGTAAGATTATACTTTCCTTTCATCTATAAATACCACACCGAAAATCTTAAAATTATATAGTGCCTATATTAAAGTTTCTTTAAACCAATTTGTCGCCTGTCGGACAGCTTGATATAGCGCCTCTATGTTACTATAAGAATGATCACAATGATCTATCATATAAATTTTACTATTGCTTAACTTATTGAAAAAATCTTTATTATCTTGCACAGGAATATTATGGTCATCTCTTCCCTGAATAAGCAAAGTTGGAATATTTATATCCTTAGCCATTGAAGTAACATCTACCCTCAGACAATCTTCTAAAAAAGTCTTTTTATATCTCCATATTTTATCTCTTCTGTTATCATAATAACTTATCACTCCTTCTTTCTTCCATTTTTTTATCTCCTCTTCAGAAAAATACTTTAAAATAAAATCTTTAAATTTTAAACGAGGAGAAAAAGCTGCTATTGACTTAACTCTCCTATCCTGAGCCGCAGCTGCTAAAACTATCCCTCCTCCTATACTTACTCCTGCCAGCCCCAATTTCTGGCTATCTACATAATCAAGTTTATCCAGATAATCTAAAGCAGATATAACATCATTAACTGCTTGAGAAATAGTAAAATCCTCTTCTTGCCCTTCACTTTCTCCACAACCATGATAATCAAATCTTAAAGAAACAAAATTATAAAGACTTAAGTTTCTGGACAAAGTTAAGGGAATTACCTGTTCCTTTGTCCTCTTCCAGCCATGACAAATAGCAACAGTAGGAAATGGCCCTTTTCCTGTCGGAATATGAATAATTCCAGCTAATTTTTGAGAATTATTATTTAAAAAACTAACTCCTTTCTCAATCATACTCTACTTTTACTTACCCCTCAATGCCAGTCAACCAATCATAAAATATCTGCATTATGTAGCCTGCCTCAGGCAGGTTAAGGTAGCACTCAGCCAAGACTTCTCTAAAGCGCAAAAGTCTTTGCCTTTCTTTTTGCCATTTCCTATCGGCAATAATGAAATCCAAAATCTCTAAAGCTCTTTCTAAACAAAGTTTAGAATTTTCTTCATCTTTTCTCATCAACCAATTCTTGGCTCTCAAAAGCTCGCTGCCCAGCATCAAAATCTGCCTTTCTTTAGGGTATTCCTGCCATTTTTTAGAAGTTAAAGTCTTATGATGAAGGTTGGACATAGTCTTAATCTTTAATCCATATTACCAAACTGTTCTTTGGCAAACTCTTTAAGAAATTCCTTATTAACTTCATTTTTAAGAATTTCTGTTTTCATATTTAAATTTAAATCATCTAATCTGAAATAATTATATCAATTATTATATAAAAAATAAAATACTGTAGAGAAAAAGATGAATTACCCGGTCACCCTGTCATTCGACAGGGCAGGAGCCGGGTAATGACACCTTCCCTTTTGTTATTCTCCGCCCAGCCCCTATAAGGAGCTGGGTAAACTCCAGCGGAGAATCTAAAAAGTAGATTGCCCGGTCGAGCCGGGGAATGACAAGGGAGAAGACAGGGCAATGACACACATTGTTTTGTCATCCCCCGACAATACTCTCTTCTGTCATCCCCCGACCCCGATCGGGGGATCTAGGAAGTTTGGAGAATTCAAGAAGTAGATTGCTGGGTCAAGCCGGGCAATGATAAAACAAATTTTAATAACAACAAAAATTGGCTGATATTAGCTTAATTTTTTATTTCCAAACTTTTCTCAATAATCATCATCCACCCACCTGCTTTTATCTAAAAAATTATAATTCCTCTTTTAAAATCTCTTCCAAAAGTTCTGGGAATTCTTCTGTACCCATATCTTTTAAAGTATAGTGGCCATGATTTTTGGTAGAATAAACACTTTTCATATTAACACATATTAACTATATACAACTCAAACTTTTCTTTATTATATATTTATCACTGGAATAACTCAAAATATTTAGCAAATCATCATATTTTACCCATTTAACTTCTGCTATTTCTTTATCCGGCTTTTTAGATATATTAGTATTCTCTGGCTTCATCAAAAACCAAAACACAACTCTGATATAAACAATTCTTTCCTTTTCATTTGCTACATAATACATAGTTGTATCTATGTATTTTTCAGGATAGGTGCTTATAGACGTCTCTTCTTCTACCTCTCTAATAGCTGTTTCCTGCAAACTTTCTCCCTTTTTTCTGTGCCCTTTAGGCAAAGTCCAGTCGTTCATCTGATTTCTTTTTATCACAAGAAAATACACCTCTCCCTCATCCCGCTTATACACAACCCCACCAGCAGATATTTCGGGTATAAACCTAAACTCTTTAACTTGGTTTTCTAAATCATCCATAAAATCTTATTTACCCATTCATACGAATAGGTAAATGGTGGATTGTAAACCAATTAAGTAAATTATAAATTTATTCTTAACCTCACTTCTTACTATTTTTTATGCGCCTGCTTTGGATATACCACTTTTTTATATCTTCTTTATACTGCTTTTCAATTTGTTTATATTTTTCAGAGCTATTTTTTTGCTTTTTTGAACTCTTTTTATGTATTATATGCAAATCAACTGGAGAGGCAATTAATTTCCAACCAACAGGCTGTTCATGCAATCTACCTTTATACTTAATTTTACCATTATTTAAAAACAATCTAATCTGTCTGTCAGGATAAGAAGAAGTTAGTTTTCCATCAATATAATTTTTTCTAGGAAATGCAAATGCATCAATACCTATATTATTTGATATGAAAAATTTTATCTTTTTCAAAAGTTTTTTTTCATAAGTTTCATCAGCGTCCATAAACAAAATCCACTTTCCTTTTGCATGTTTGATAGCTATATTCCTTTGTTTGGCAAAATGATTGCCCCATTTATGATAAATAACTCTTGCACCAAAATTATTAGCTATTTCAACTGTTTTGTCTGTTGATCCCCCATCAACTATAACAATCTCATCTACAAAAGAAGAAACATTTTCTAAAGCTTTTTTTAAATATTTTTCTTCATTTAAAACAATCATACATAAAGATACGGAAATTTTTTTAGACATAAAATAATATAAATTATAACTAAAATTATATAAACATTTCTCTATTTAAAAATACTCCCATTTACCCATTCATACGAATAGGTAAATGGTGGATTATAATAAATCATTCAGTGTCATTATCAGTATTTTTTAAAAAACCCATAATCTCCTTCAATATATCATCTGGTATAGATATAGCTTTGCCTTTGGGAGAGATACCGGGATAGCGCCATGTTGTGATAACTACTATCTTGCCTTTCACATTCTTCAATTTACTCTTTTTCCTTTCCTGATACATCACCCATATCTCATACTTGTTTTTCTTACCCCGTCTCTGGCATACAGCTATAGTATCAGGAACTATGCCTTCTTCTACTCTTTCAGGATTTCTGATTATCCTGCGCACTGTCTGCTCTGATATGCCATACTGCTGCATCTTGTGCCAGACATGCTGAGTCCAATAGTATTTGTCTGAATTTTGAGGTTTTTTAATATTTGTCATAATTGTATATCCTTGCCAATATATATAAATCTTGGCACATTTTTGTTGTCTACCTCAACCTTCTCCATAAACCTCTTCCAAGGCCTTGCCAAGAGAGTATTTCTCCATATTTTTCATCTTTATATAAAGCAATACATGCCACATACTCTTCCAAAGTCTCACTATACCGATATACTCCTATAACCCTATATAACTTTCCTTTATAATGCCTGTATATCCCTGTCTTAATTTGCATAGAAAAACATTTATTACTATCTTCAAAAATCAAAAAATGAAACAGGATGCGAATTATTATATAATTTGTTTTTAATGTCTTTTTTCTTATTTGTAAAATATGAATTATACTTTTTAACTTCTTCAAAGTAACCTTCTAATATTGTTATATCGTGATCTATAAAATCAACATCTATATCTTTTTCAATTCCACCACTATTTGATATTTCCATGGGTTTGATATTATTTCCTATTGAAGTATTTATATGGCTATTTTTATTTAATCCCAAAACTTCTTTTAAATAGAACAAAATACCAATTCTTTGGGGGATACCCAACTCCATATCATTTGTTCTAAAATCGACTTTTTTGTTAAGTCTACTATATACTTTCATTAAATATCCACATAGTTTAATACCATAATCAATACAATCTATTAATTCTTTTATTGGGTCTTGTTGACGTTTTTTATTTGTATGCCCTGCATTAGATGACTTTATTATATTTCCATTCTCATCCACAATTCTACTCATTAACCTTCTAATATTCGATTTTTTCCTTTCAATATCACTCAACTTATCTGACACTAACTTAATAATCTTTGACAATTCAGCTTCTATATCCTTGAGAGACATTTCCGTCAACTCATTTAAGGGAAGTGTTGCTAAATCTAATAAATTGGTACTATTCTGACGTTGACACTCACTATTCCTCGTTGACATCACACTTCCCGAACTGTCATGGTCTATAAAATCAAATTCTAATTGATTGGAATTATCATGAATTGTGTTTATTCTGCCACCTTTGCTCATAATCTATGTTTACTTTTTATAATTTCCATAGCTTGGTGGTATTTATCCTGCTTTTGCTTGATAAATTTAGGTAAAAACATATTAAACGGCTTTTTGTAGAAAACAGCTGGTATCCACTGGCTCATAGACCCTTGGGTGTATATTTTAAACAAATATTCAGGTATAAATACTCCTTTATACCCTCTTTCCAGCATTGTAAGATATAAATCCCAATCCTGCAAGCGCTTGATATTTTCATCAAACCCGGGAAAATGTTCTCTACGGATAAGCGATGATGTATGGATATAAGGCATTCTCTTTAATCTCTCTTCATCAAATCTGCCAACTTTAAACTTTTTAAATCCATATATAAATCTGCTGTATGCATATGATACTTGTGAATTATTATCCAGAGCTTGATAAAGCTTCTCCAGCATATCTGAACGCATTTTTATATCTGCATCAAGAAAAATAACATATCTGCCGCTAGATATTTCAAATCCTGTATTTCTGGCTTTATTGGCTCCGCTGTGAGGAATTCTGTGATATATAAACCTGTTGAACTTATCTTTATATTTATCTGTTATCTGCTTTAAATCAATTTCTGATTCGTCATCTACCACCACAACCTCAAAGTCTTTGTAGCTCTGATTAACAAGGCTCGCAAGGCATATATCAAAAACATCTAATCTATTTTTTCCAAACAGAGATTTGTCCACATCTTTTTCTCTAATATATACTGGTATGATAACGCTTATCATAAGAATTTTTAATTTTGTAATTTTTAAATAATTTTTAATGTTTGAAAATTTAAAGAATTAACGGATTGATTGAAAATTGAAAATTCGATAATTAAGAACCTGCTTTGGATTTTTATCTAGGTATTTGAATTTGCTTGTTCTGTTATACTCCCTATTTTTTGCCTTATCTTCTCTGCTTCTTTGCTATAGGTAAACTTTTCAGCATATTTTTTGTTGTTTGCGCCAAATTTTTCAGCCATGCCTGTATCTTTAACCAGCATCAATATTTTTTTGGCTATCTCCCTAGGATTTTGTGGATTATTTACCAAAAGGCCGGTGGCTGTATCATAATTATTATCATAAAAATCAATTATTGCCTCCGGTACTCCTCCCACTTTTGAGCCTATCACAGGCTTTGCAAAAAGGCCGGCATTTAAATATACTATACCAAATCCCTCTACAAGCCCGTCCACAACTCTGGGTATCATCACATAAACATCACAAAGAGAATACAGGTATGCCAGCTTATTATCTGATACAAAATCTATAAACATAATCTTGTCTTTATGTCCTGTATCTTCTGCCATTTTAACCAGCTCTTTCTTATAAACCCCCTCTCCTACTATTACATAAAGTGCCTCCGGTCTTTCCTGCCATACATAAGGCATAGCCTGAATCACCATATCTATACCCTTGCGCCTCACTGCTCTGGCTGTGGTGAGCACAATCTTCCATCCTTCCTGCTTCAGGCTCTCTATAGTCTGTATATCATCATCTTTTTCTATATTTTGAATATCAGGAGATATAGAAGGACAGGGGTATACTACAATAGTCTTATCTCTATCTATAGAATATTTTTCAACCTGCAGGCGAGTATACTCGGTGTTTGCAACCACAAATGCAGCATTTTTTAGAACCCATCTAACCAAAAATCTCTTCCACTTTCCTCTGATGCCTGTTTTTTGCATTGGATTAAGCACATCTGCACCATGGGTTGTTACAAAATATGGAATATCAAAAATCCTGCTTGCTACATATACAGCAAGTCCTGTCGGCAACACTTCTCCTGCCCAAAGAATACCTATATTATGCCTGACTACTTCTCTGGATATGTGAAAAAGAAGAGAAAACCATTTACGTAAAAAAGACCCCCAGTGAAGATCAGTGTATTTTATATAAAATCCTGCCTCCTGCTTTAATCTGTCCTCATCTTTTCTATCAAATCTCCTGCCTACCAAAACAAAAATGCTGTCTTGGGGCAAATTTTTACATAAATGATAATAATAATACTGAGCTCCTCCTATTTGAGGTAAAAACATATAAGTTGTAAGCAGTGTTTTTTTCATATACCTCTTATCAAAGCAATAATTTTTCTAATATCAGATAGTCTTACCTCTTTAAGCCCTAATAGTAATATACTATATATAATCCCTGAAACTATCAAGACAAGAACAATGTGCATATAATCTGCTGCTGAATAGGCAAGAATTGCTGTTACTGCTATAGTGATAGATATTTTTATCATATGATTAAGAATCATCTTGACAGGGAAACAAATCAACCTATATACTTTCACAAATCCCATCATAAACAGGCTGAATGTAGAGATAAGAGAAGCTATAGCAGCACCTAAAAGAGAAAATTGATAAATCAAAAATATATTTAAAACAACATTTATTACAACAGAGAGACCCATATAATAAGTATTTATCTTCTGATATCCTGCTGCATTAAGAAAAGCCCCGTTTGGAAATGTGAGAAATATAAAAACTACTGATATCATCAAAATTTTCATAGGCAAAGATGACGGCAAAAACTCATCGCCCCAGATAATCTCAACCAGCGGGGTGGATAAAGACACAATGATTGCAACTATAAACCCCGATAAAATGAGAAGGTATCTGTATGAGCTGGTGTAGATATCTATAATCCTTGTTTTTTCTTTATCTCTATATAATTTGGAGAATGTGGGATACAAGGATGCAGTAAGAGCAAGAGGTATAAACTGCATAGCAAGTGTGGTTTTTGTAGCTATGGCATACCATCCTACATTTCTGGTGCACTCGTCAAGAGTACATCCTATTTTGGATATCATCACAGTGTCTATCTGGGTATAAATACGTGAAAAAACTCCTGCCAATGCAAAAGGTATAGAGATCCTAAACATAGAAAAAAGCTTTCTATCAAGCTTTTGCAGAGAAACTCTGAGATTAAGTTTTTTCCACGCCAAAGATAAAGCCAAGATAAAATATACAAAATTAGAAAGGACGAGTATGTATATAATGGTATTTGCTTTATACCCCTGAAAAAGAGCATATGTACCCAGACCGACAGTCAATGTCTGAAAAACAATAACACCTATAGACTCATATTTTAAATTATGAAACCCACGAAACAACCCCCAGAAGATCAAAGAAAAAGAGTCAAATAAAACAGTTAAAGATGCAACATATACCAAATTCTTTACATAAGAAGGATAATCAAGAATATTTACAAAAAGAACAATCAAAGAAACAGATAAAAATGCCAATATCAGCTTAAGAGTTAAAACTTTTGAAAATAGTTCATTCTTCCTTTCTTTATCTTTTGCAATTTCCCTTATTAAAACAGGTACAAGTCCTAAATCTGCAAAAATAGCAAATAAAGCTGTAAAAGACAAAGCAAAGAAATATCTTCCTGACTCGTCTACGCCCAGAAATCTTGCAATCAAAGTAAAATAAATAAAACCCAATATTTTCTGATACAAAAGTGCTGCTGTGTAATAAATAGTATTTTTAGCAATAGACATACAATACCGAAATCCTAAATGCTAAATCCGAAATTCTAAACAATAAAAAATAATTATCCAATTTACAACCCAGCTCCACTTTTTGAGGTAAATCTGTGTTATAAAGCCAATGGGTGTGTAATTTGATTTAAAGCAACATATCTGCAAATGATATTGAAAAGTGGGGCTGAAAAAATTTAAAAATTAGATATTAAAAATTGTTTATAAAACTTGCCCCGTCGAATGACTGGGGTTACAAAATTACAAAATTAAAAATTCTTTTTGGTTTTTGTTTAGGATTTAGGATTTATTTATAAATTGGGTTATTGGAAAATTAGTTAGAGTAATTAATTAGTGTAAATTAGGGTAATCAGGAAAATTATAAATTTACCTGTATTTGAAAATTGTATAATTATTATACTTTATTATATCACACAAAAGCATAAATAAAAATGCGATTAACAATATATCAAATAAACATTATCTGCTCCAGAACAGTATTTTATACTTCTTTGTATTTATACTACACTCTTCCATTTTACATCTTTAACACCGCTTTGTTTGTTTAAAAATCTTGCGAGGATGAAGAAATAATCTGAAAGTCTGTTTAAAAACACACCTATGGTTTTATTATTACCTGAAGTATCCAAAGAAAAATATTCTCTCTCACATCTTCTGGTAATAGTGCGGCAGATATGGCTGTATGCTGCACCCACAGACCCGCCCGGCAGGATAAAATTGGAAAGAGGTTGAAGCTGTTTTTCCATAGCATCTATAGCTCTTTCTATCCTATACACCATATTGATATAATTTTTCTTTTCATAATCAACTGTCCTGCTTGCAGCAACTTCTGATCCAATATCAAAAAGAACATTCTGAATTACTTCCAAAAATCTCATATGAAAATCTATAAGTTTGGCTTGATACATAGCAGAGTCTACTTTTTCCTGCCAGCTTTTAAGATAAACTATAAACATTCCTATCTGCGCATTAAGTTCATCTAGATCCCCCAAAAATTTAAATATCTCCTCTGATTTTGATGCTTTTACTCCGCCTCTAAGTGTAGTATCTCCATTATCTCCAGCCTTGGTATATACTGTCATATAAAGTTTTTAATTATAAAAATAGCCGATTACTTATTTTACTAAATATAAAAAATAAATCAAGGGTATACTGCAATAAACTACTCCACAGTAAATTGCAGGGAATTCTATTGGATTAAATCTTTTTGCGGTACCAAATGATAAGGCCAACTGTGATGATCATAAGCAGAAACATAAGAGATACCAGAATAGTGAAGGCATGAGGTGAATCTGCAAGTGGAAGTAAAATATTCATACCATAGATATTCGCAACTATAAGAGGTATGGTGAGTGTTACTGTAACATAAGTGAGCAATTTCATGATTTGATTTAGCCTGAGTGTAATTATAGTTGTATAACCATCTCTCAAGTTTCTAATTGTTTTTAAATTAGTAATACATATATCAAGAGCCTGCTGACTGTCTATAAGCAAATCATCTATGAGATTTTTATCCTGTTGATACAGGGGAATGTACTGTCCTTGAAGAAGTTTTTTAATCAGATTTATATTTGCAGTCAAAGCAGGGATGAATTCGTTCAGTATCTCCTCTGTATTAACTAAAGTAAAGATAAGCTCTTTGTCAATTCTTTGAAAATTCCTTTTCTCCTCCTGTACAGTCTTGTTAATCTGTACAACTGCCGCACTAAATCTTCTCACAACTTCAAGAAGTATCTGGATTACTAATTTTGATCTTTGGGTTGTAATAATAGGTATTTTATTGTTTTCTATATCACGAAATATATCTATACTGCCACTAGTGATAAGAGCTGAGTAATCGCTGCTGCTTAAGATCACCAAAGTCTGGGTATAGGACTTCTCTCCTTCAATGTCAGGAAGACGAATCACAATAATAACCACATCGTTTTCTACATCCAGACGAGGTGTTTCAAGCTCATCAAGATATTGCTCCAAATCGTCCTCTGATATAGAAAACATTTTACCGAGCTTTCTAATCTCATCTTTATCCGGATTTGTGCACAGCACTAAGCTTCCCTTGCGTATATCCGGCAGGGATCTCAAACGCGGATCAACAACTGAATTTTTATATATCTTCAGCATAATCAAAATAAGAATAAGGGTTTTGGCCCTTATTCTTAATTTTGCAGAAAATTAGACAAAATATTAAGCAGTGATTTTTAGAATCTTGACTTTAGTATAAGGCTGTCTGTGTCCGTAAGTTCTTTTATATCTTGTCTTGGGCTTAAACTTAACCACTTTTATCTTAGGATCTCTCCCCTGCTCTACAATTTCAGCCTCAACTTTGGCTCCCTTTACTTCTGGTGTACCCACCTGAGCTTCGCCGCTCTGGGTATCAGCTACAAGCAAAACTTCAAAATCTATTTTAGATCCCACATCTTGATCAAGTTTTTCTATCTTAATAACCTCTCCTTCTTTAACCTTATACTGCTTACCTCCTGTTTTGATAACTGCTATTGTAGCCATAAATAATAAATTAATTACTTAATAATCTCTATAAATATTACAAATATTTACTAATACTATATCAAATACCACAATATATGTCAATTTATGCATGTAATTCTTACCTGAAACACTCACTATAATTAATGCTAATTTGGTAAAAATATTAATACTTTAAAATTTGCCAGAAAAGCCTATAAAAGTGTTTTGGTAAAATAACCAACAATATAAGCGACAAAACCTGCAAATCCTCCTATAAAAAGAGTTCTAATCCCTCCCCAAACAGCATTTTTATTGGTAATCCATGCAGAGAAAACTCCTGTAATATACAAAGCTAATCCTGAGAAGATAATAGAAAGCAAAAACTTGTCAGACGATACAGGAA
>WFTA01000040.1 GCA_015485715.1 Patescibacteria group bacterium | reverse complement strand
CTTCATGGATCACTTCAGGTTTTACTTCAATATTAAAAATACTATCGTTTAAATCGATTTCTTTCACTTTTTCACCTTGGATATTATAGACTGGATATTTCATATGATTTATTTATTTTCTTTAACATCATCATTATGTACTTTAGCTTCTTCTGCATTAGTACTGTCATCTTCCTCTGTCTTGTCTGTTGTATCTGGGTTTTCCTCTTTTTTGTTTTTTTCATCATCATCTTTTTGGGTGTCACTGGAGTCATCTTTTTGCTGATTTCCTTCAGGACTTTGTACACCTGAATCTGCATCAACCTTTTCTGGATCGTCACCAGAAAGAGTTCCAGTGGTGTTCTGGGTTTCTTGGACTTGATTTTGTACATCATCACTATTCTCTTTTGTCTCAGCTTCAGGTTTTTCTTCTTCTTTCTTGACTTCTTCCTTTTTAATTACAAATCTTCCCGGACCAAAAATTAATATTATAGAGTTAAAGCTTCCGGGAAGGGCACCCTTTATATATAACACACCTTCTTCTCTATCAACCTTGATAACCTCCAATCCTTTTACAGTCACTCTACCAGTGCCCATATGTCCCGGCATTTTTCTTCCTTTAAAAACATGAGCAGGCCCTGTAGCACCTATAGATCCCGGCATTCTCAACTGGTCTTTAGTACCATGCGAGGCTGGAGCGCCTGCAAAATTGTGTCTTTTCACAACCCCCTGAAATCCTCTCCCTTTTGAATATCCTGTAACTGTTACCTTATCACCGGGTCTGAATATTTCTACACCAAACTCCAATCCTCTGGTAAATTTTTCAAGAGCATTCTGTGCCTGATCATCATTCAATCGAAATTCCTTTATCCATCTGCTGTTTTTTAATCCTTTTAAAACACCTTGTAATGGCTTTGTAAGTTTTTTCTTAATAACTCCTGAGCCAACTTTTACAGCCCAGTATCCATCTCTTTCTGGTGTCTTTACATCTATAATAACATTTTTATCAATTTTAACAGCAGTGACAGGTACTACTCTGCCATCTTCAAAAAAGACTTGAGTCATCTGCTTTTTTTGTCCGATTGCAAATTTCATATACAAAATAAAAAACTGGCACATAAAGCCAGACACTTAAAAATAAAAATATTGATTCTATTGTATTTGTTAATGCGTGTCCGGCTTTATTAACAATTTGCTCCTTTAGACGGTCTCCAGAATACTCTGGACCTGCCTATATTGCAAATTGTTAATTAAACTTAAACTCAATAAATTCACAAATATACAAATCTTGCTTTACGCTTTATAAGTTTATTACATTTTCACTTCTACGTCAACCCCTGCAGGTATCACCAAATTAGTCAGATCATCTATAGTTTTTGCAGTGGGGTTTAATATATCAATCAATCTCTTATGAATTCTCATTTCATACTGATCTCTGGAATTCTTATGCACAAATGTGGATTTCAAAACAGTAAACTTCTTTATTTCAGTAGGAAGTGGTATTGGTCCTGCAACCGTAGCCCCACTCCTGATCGCTGCATCTATAATCTTTTGGCAGGATTGGTCAATAATCTTATAATCATAAGACTTAACCTTAATCCTAATCCTATTTATACCTGTAGATGTATCCTGCCTTGACACAGACTCTTCTTTAGTTGCTGTTGAGTTTGTAATTACTGGATCTGATGTGGTCATTTTGGTTATAAATTAATTTTTAAAAAACAATCTATACAACAAGAGATGGTATCTAGTCTTCACATTTACTAGATACCATCTCTGTCTTATAAATCATAATCCATTCAACTATTTAATAATCTTAGTTACTACTCCTGCACCTACTGTTCTTCCACCTTCTCTAATAGCAAATCTCAATTTCTCTTCCAAGGCAACTGGTGCAATTAATTTAACTGTCAGCTTAACATTATCACCCGGCATGACCATCTCTGTACCTTCAGGAAGCTGTATCTCACCAGTAACATCTGTTGTTCTGATATAAAATTGCGGTTTATAACCACTCATAAATGGTTTATGTCTTCCACCCTCCTCTTTAGTTAAGACATATACCTCTGCTTCAAATTCTGTATGCGGTGTTATAGACCCCGGAGCTGCCAATACTTGTCCCCTTTCAATATCTTCCTTCTTTATACCTCTTAAAAGAATACCAGCATTATCACCTGCCTGCCCTTCCTCAAGAGCTTTGTTAAACATTTCAATTCCAGTTACAACTGTCTTTTGAATTTCATCCTTTAGACCAACAATTTCTACTTCATCATTGAGTTTGACTATACCTCTCTCAATTCTTCCTGTAGCAACAGTACCTCGTCCTTCAATACTAAAGACATCCTCTATCGGCATCAAGAATGGCTGATCAACGGGTCTCTCAGGTGTTGGGATGTACTCATCTAATGTCTGAGTTAGTTTTAGAACTGCTTGAAAATGCTCATCATCTTGATTACCAGCTTGTGCAGCTTCAAGAGCTTTCAAAGCAGATCCTCTTATAATTGGCACTTCATCGCCGGGATATTCATATTTCTTCAATAAATCCCTTATCTCTTCCTCAACTATTTCAATTAAATCAGGATCATCCACCTGATCTATTTTATTCAAAAATACCACAATATATGGTACGCCTACCTGTCTGGCAAGCAAGATATGCTCTCTGGTCTGAGGCATTGGGCCATCTGATGCTGCCACTACCAAGATAGCTCCGTCCATCTGTGCTGCTCCAGTAATCATGTTCTTGATATAATCTGCGTGACCCGGAGCATCTACGTGAGCGTAGTGCCTCTTTTCTGTCTCATATTCAACGTGTGCAAGAGCAATAGTAATTCCTCTTTCTCTCTCCTCAGGAGCCTTGTCTATTTCATCGACACTTTTGTTCTGTGCTGTAAAGCCAGCTACTTGAAGAACCTTTAAAATAGCTGCAGTTAATGTAGTTTTCCCATGGTCAACGTGACCAATGGTTCCTACGTTTACGTGTGGTTTTGTCCTTTGAAAAACGTCTGCCATAGATTTTTATTTGCGCGAATTTAATTCACGCCTTAATTAATTATAAGTTAACAAAAAAAATTAACTTCCTTTTATAATTAACAAAATACAATAATTTTAACTTTATTTTAAACAAATTTTAATTTAAAATCAAATTTTAGTTATCAACAATGCACAAAAATTATATACAAATTTTTACAATAAGTCAACAAAAACTGATTTTCAACAATTTTTATGCATTTTTATAGTGCCTTTTAGCTTAGTTTAGCTATTTTTTCCTTCTATTATCTCTTGCGCAACATTGGAGGGAACTTCTTGATATTTCTCAAATTCCATGGCATAATTTGCTCTTCCTTGTGTCAATGACCTTAAATCAGTAGCATACCCAAACATTGAGGAAAGAGGAACAAGTGCATCCACTAATTTGACATTACCCTGATCCTTCATCTCCAATATCTGTCCTCTTCTGGAATTCAAATCACCTATTACATCTCCCAAAAACTCCTCAGGGGTGGTAACTTCTACTTTCATAATAGGCTCAAGTAGCACCAAATCAGCCTGCTTAACAGCTTCCTGAAATGCTATCGATCCCGCGATCTTAAATGCTGCTTCCGATGAGTCAACTTCATGATACGATCCGTCATATACTGTTACTTTTACATCAATAACAGGATAACCTGCTAAAACACCATTATCCATTGCTTCTTTTACTCCTTTTTGTATTGCAGGAATATACTCTTTCGGAATAATGCCTCCCTTTATCTCATCTACAAACTCAAATCCTTTTCCTCTCTCCAGAGGCTCAACTCTAAGCCAGCAGTGACCATACTGCCCTCTACCACCTGACTGTCTGATATATTTTCCTTCTGCTTCAGCCTTTTTCCTGATTGTTTCTTTATATGCAACCTGAGGCTTACCTACTGTGGTCTCAACTCCAAACTCTCTTTTCATCCTATCTATTATAATCTCCAAATGGAGTTCGCCCATTCCTGAAATAATGGTCTGTCCTGTCTCCTCATCAGTCCTGATTCTAAATGTTGGGTCTTCTTGAGCAAGCCTTTGTAATGCTATACCCATTTTTTCCTGATCCTGCTTGGTCTTTGGCTCAACAGAAACAGAAATAACTGGATCAGGAAATGTAATACTCTCAAGTACTATAGGATTATCCGGGTCACACAGTGTATCTCCTGTAACTGTATTTTTAAGTCCAACTATAGCAGCAATCTCCCCTGCATATACTGTAGATACCTCTTCTCTATGATTAGCATGAAGCCTCACTATTCTTCCTACTCTTTCTTTATTACCTGTTCTGGTATTTAAAACATAAGAACCTGCATCAAGCTTGCCTGCATATACTCTGAAAAATGTAAGTGTTCCTACGTACGGATCAGTAGCAATTTTAAATGCTAATGCTGTAAGAGGTTCGTCATCAGAATGCTGTCTTACAATTTTTTCTCCTGTTTTGGGATTTTCACCCTCAACTGGTGGCAAATCTATGGGTGCAGGAAGGTAATTGATGATTGCATCCAGAAGTGTTTCCACAATCACACCCCTGCCGTCTCCTCCAAGTACAGGATAAAAATCACCTTTTAATGTTTTTTCTCTAATTGCTTTTATAAATTCGTCTTGAGTTATCTCCTGTCCTTCAAAATATTTTTCCATTAAACCCTCATCATCCTCAATCACTTTTTCCATAAGCTCCTGCCTCCATTTCTCTGCTTCATCTTTTAAATCTGCAGGGATCTCTTCCTCTTTAAGCTCTTTGTCTCTATAGTCTGAATAAGTATATGCTTTCATAGTTACCAGATCCACAACCCCTCTTAGATCTTTTTCAAAACCAATAGGTATCTGTATAGGATATGAATTAGGACTCAGCCTCTCTCTAATGGACTTGAGGCTCTTGTAAAAATCTCCTCCTGTTTGATTGATTTTATTGATGAAGCATATTCTTGGAACAGAGTATTTATCAGCTTGTCTCCATACAGTCTCTGACTGAGGCTCAACCCCCATTTTACCGTCAAATACAACCACTGCACCATCCAACACTCTCAAAGACCTCTGTACCTCTACAGTAAAGTCTATATGCCCCGGAGTGTCTATGATATTTATTCTGTATTGATTACCCTTTGCATCATAATGTTTAGGTGTCCAAAAGCAAGTAGTGGCAGCTGCAGTAATAGTAATCCCTCTTTCTCGCTCCTGTTCCATCCAGTCCATCTGGGTGTCTCCCTCATGTACTGCACCTATTTTGTGAGTTTTACCAGTAAGGTATAAAATAGCCTCAGTTGTAGTGGTTTTTCCGGCATCAATATGAGCTATAATCCCTATATTTCTTGTTTGTGCCAATGAATATTCTCTAGACATAAAAAAATACAATTAATAATTAATTGTTTAATTTCAATACCAATTAGCCAAATTTTGCAAAATGGGCAAAAGCTTTGTTCCCTTCTGCCATTTTGTGTATTTCTTCTTTCTTCTTAACAGCAGCACCTTCACCTTTAGCTGCCTGCATAATCTCATCTGCAAGTTTTTCCACCATAGAAGCTCCCTTTCTGCTTCTGGCAGCTTCTATAATCCATCTATAGGCTAATGTTTTTTGCCTGTCTCCTTTCACTGGAAAAGGTATCTGGTAGTGTGCTCCGCCTATTCTTCTGGTTCTCACCTCCATCTGAGGCGCAACATTTTTAACTGCTTCTTCCCATACCTGCACAGGATCCTGTTTTGTTTTCTCTTCTATAATATCAAAAGCTCCATAGACAATCTTTTGTGCCAATGTTTTTTTACCTTTCCTCATTACATGGTTTATGAATTTATGTATATCCACTCTTCCATACTTTGGATCTGGAAGTATTTTTCTTTTTGGTGCTCTTTTACCTCTCATAATAGATTAATTAATTACTAACTCTCTCCTTTAGGCTTCTTGGTACCATACAAGCTTCTGGAATTTTTCCTGTTTTCAACTCCTCCTGTATCATATACTCCTCTGACAATATGGTACCTGACACCCGGCAAGTCCTTCACTCTTCCACCTCTTATCAAAACCACTGAGTGTTCCTGTAAATTATGACCTTCTCCGGGTATGTATGCCCAAACTTCTTCAGTATTTGAAAGCCTGACTCTTGCCACTTTTCTTAAGGCTGAGTTTGGTTTTTTAGGAGTATGTGTAGTCACCCTTAAACACACCCCTCTCTTAAAAGGAGATGGAACATGTACAAACTTTCTTTTTTTAGTATTATATTTTGTCTGCAATGCAGGTGATTTGGACTTTTTTTGCACTTTTTTGCGTGGTTTTCTGATTAGCTGATTGATTGTTGGCATATTTTAGAAAAAAATTATACATTTGCAACAAATAAGCCTGTTATAGTCAGCCTCGTAAAATAAAAATATACTATAACAGACTTATACACAATTTATCAAATTTTATGTATTTACATTATAAAAAATATAAAAAATATGTCAAATAATACAAGGAGCTACACTAAAAAGAACTAAATCCAAAATTCCAGAAACAACCAACAATAATGCTCTAATTTTAAATACCCCGTTTTCAATCAATTTCTCAATTTTCCAATGAATTAAATCTTAAGCTCTGCATTAAGATCAGTATATTATAGTTTAAACCATTAAATCATTAAATAATTGAAAATTTACCCCGTCGTATGGCTGGGGTTGTAAATTGGATAATTATTTTGGGATTTGTTTAGTATTTAGAGTTTCGTATTTAGGTTTTTAAAATATTATCGTTCGAGATCTTAAATAATCCTTATGTGCTCGGGGGCTAGGATTCGAACCTAGATTAACGGCTCCAAAGGCCGCTGTCCTGCCGTTAGACGACCCCCGAATATGTGTAGTTTGT
>WFTA01000039.1 GCA_015485715.1 Patescibacteria group bacterium | reverse complement strand
TTCTGGTATATTGCAGCTTGCATTGTGGTGCTGGATTATTTACAATATAAGTATGTGTAATAAAAATTCAAAATTCAAAAATCAAAATTCAAAATTAAGGAAATAATATAATAAAATTCAAAAGGCAAAATTCAAAAGTCAACCCAGCCCCACTTTTCAAGATTATCTGCAGATATGTTGTTTTAAAGCAAATTATATACCTATTGGCTTTAGAGCAAGATTTACCTCAAAAAGTGGAGCTGGGTGGGACTGGATTGCCCAGAACTCTACGTAGTTCTGGGCAAAATTAAGGTAAATTTATTAAATTAGGATTTCGGATTTAGAATTTATTATTATTTATGGATCAACAAAACATACAACAGTCATCTGAGGTGCAGGGTTTGGGTAATAAAAGAACAGATGGTAATGATGAAAAAAATTTAGGCTGGAAGTGGGTAGGAGCGATTGTAGTTGCTGTTGTAGCAATTTTTATTGTTATTTATGGAATGATTAAAGATAAATCTGAAGAGCAGCAGATGCCGGTACAGGGTATAGAAACATATTTCGAGTGGAAGGTGAAAGATGAAAGCCTTGATCCCAGTACAGTAGATGTTTTCTATCAAAGATTTTTAACTGCTAAATCTATTCTTGAGGAAGATAATAATAATTTCAACGGATGGCTGATGCTGGGAGAAGCCAAGATGCAGGTTGGTGATTATGAAGGAGCCCGCGATGCATGGGAGTATCTTTCAGAAATTAGACCCAAAAACTCTCTATCTTTTGGGAATCTTGCCGCTCTTTATACTTATAATCTGTATAACCCTGAAAAGGCAGAGTATAATTATCTAAAGGCAATAGAAAATTCTAAAGGTGAGCCCTTTAATATCAATTATTACAGAAATTACGCTGAATTTGCTTTGTATTTTCTTCAAGACAGGGAAAAAGCCAAAAATATTTTAAAGGAAGGAATAGATGCAAATCCTGACAGGTATTATGATCTGGCTGTTTTTTTGGCAGATATATACAAAGAAGATGGTGATACTAAGAATGCTGTGTTGTATTTTGAAAAAGCTTTGGAAGCCAAGCCAGATTCTGCACTTATTAAAGAAGAATTACAGAAACTTAGAAATACCAAGTAGTATGGCAGATAAGCCATATAACAAGGAGTTGATAGGAAAAATTCTGTCTGTAGGCGGAGAACACATGGTGTTTTATTATGATACTGATAAGGTAATAAAATTTCCTATAGGTCCCAGATATCTTATTAGTCCCGGAAGACATTGCGAAAATTTAAAACGATATGACAGGATTATAAATAATTATTTTTCAGAGTTTTTAATAGAGAAAGATATTGTTTTCTTTAAGAGAAGAGGTATTATGCCATCATATGTAATTGTAGAGAGATATGTAAAAGGCAGGCATCTAAGATACGACGATCTGTATTCTGACAGAATAAGGGAGAAGTTTTTTTATCTTTTAAATAGAAATAGAGAAATGGTGAAAAATGAGGGCATGAGTCTTGATATACTTGGCATTTGGAATTTATCTGGATTTACTAGAGTGAGGGAATTTGCAAATATAATTCTGGAAGATAAGACAGAAAACATATATCTTCTCGATCATGGAATATGGAGTATTAAAAAAGGTGAGTATAACTTTTTTGTTGATTTGTTTGTAAGATGGGCGTATAGAAGGCAGAATAATATTTTGAATAATCTTTTAAAGAGTGTACAATGATGAGGGAGGTGAGCAGTCTGATTTGCCTGTATTTTTATCATCTTAGATTTAAAAGTCCGAAATCCTGAACAATAACCAACAATGATTTTCAAATTTTCAATTATTTAATGACTTAATGGTTTAAACTATAAATATACACTGATTTTGATGCAGAGTTTAGGATTTAATTCATTGGATAATTAAATAATTGATTGAAAAATTGGTAAATTGAAAATTGATTATTTATCCCGTCGTTATGACCGGGATTGAAAATTGTTTATTGTTTTATTCTTTGTTTTGTGGTATTATTTAGATGTATGACGAAAGGTAGAAAAAACAGGATATTATTCACTATAGCCAGTTTTTTGCTGGTTTTTTTATTGGGAGCGGGGTGCGTATCTGATTCTGTAAGGGCAAAGAGGATGATGAAAAACAAAGTTACTTTGGAGTTTTGGGGTGTTTTTGATACTAATTATGATTGGGAGCCTGTTATACAATCATACAGAAAGAGTAGATTAAATGTAGATATAAATTACAGGAAAATTAAATTTGAGAATTACGAAAGAGAACTTCTGGATGCGTGGGCAGAAGGCAGGGGTCCCGACATAATTATGGTTCATAATACTTGGGTGGGTGGTTATAAGACGAAGCTTGCGCCTGCACCTGAAGGTGTTAAGGAAATTCCTGTAGGAGAAGTGACAGGCGGATTGAAGAAGAAAGTTAAATATGGATTTGAGAATGTTAAATTCTTAAGACCATTAGAAGTAAAAGACAGATTTGTTCAGATTGTTTATGAAAATGCAGTAAGTGATAACAAGGTATGGGCCCTTCCCGTATCTGTAGACACTCTTGTTTTGTATTATAACAGACTGCTTCTTGATCAAGCGGGCATTGTCGTACCTCCGAAAAGCTGGGTTGAGGTTGCAAATATATCTAGGAAATTAACCAAGTATGACGAAGACGGGAACATTCTTCAGTCTGCTATTGCATTGGGTGGAGCATATAATATAAACAGAAGTTTTGATATTTTGTCTCTTTTGATGGCTCAAAACGGAACTCAGTTTACAACTCCGGACGGTTATACTGCTACTTTTGCAAGAAGAAGCGCATATTCTGCAAATAGAGATTTCAGACCCGGTCAGGAAGCACTGCGATTTTATACAGATTTTGCCAATCCAGCAAAAGCAATATACACATGGTCTGAGAATTTTCCACAGGCAGTTGAGATGTTTGCAAGCGGGAGATTGGCTATGATGATAGGGTATTCATATCAAAAACCTATTATCAGGTCTCTTGCACCTAAGATAGATTTAGGTATAGCACCTGTTCCGCATATAAATGCCAATGGAACTGATGCTACAGGGACAAGTGTGAATTGGGGGAGTTTTTGGGGACTGGCTGTTGCCAAAACCAGTGCAAATTCAGACTATGCATGGGATTTTGTAAATTTTGCAACAACTCGTCAGGAGGTCGTAAAAAAATATCTAGAAAGATCCGGTAAACCGGCTGCTTTAAGGAGTATAATAGCTAAGCAAATCCTTGATCCGGAGATGTCTGTATTTGCAAATCAGGCTCTTACGGCAATGAGTTGGTATCGCGGCAGGAATATATCTGCTGTTGAGAAAATATTTAAGGATATGATACTAAAGGTTACTAATGGTGAATTAACACCCCAGAAGGCCATTATAGAGGCTGAAAGATTGGTAAATCAAACATTTTGATATGTACAGAAAAGTTGTCTTAATATTTATTATTCCTGTTTTTCTCTTGATTTTTGCATATAACAGCAATATAGATGTTGTATATTCGCAGGGCAATACACCTCCTGCATCAGAGAAGCCTAAAGAATTTGAAGGACTTGTATCAATAGATTGTGCAGGCATAAATCCTGCTGACTGTACTGTAAACAGTTTTATTCAGACTGCAATAAATATTTTACAGTGGATATTAGCTGTTATGAGTGTGGCTGCATTTGCTTATTTTATTTACGGCGGGTTTGTATTTTTAACTTCAGCAGGCTCATCTCAAAGAGTTGAAAAGGGAAAGAATATACTTGTAAATACAGTTATTGGTATTATATTGATTTTAAGTGCATTTACAATCATTAGGGTTATAGGTAATGTGTTGTTGCAAAAAAATGTTCAAGATTATAACAGATTTTTACAGGATCAAAAACAGAAGAATGATTTGTAGATACTATAGTTTATTTTATTTTTTTCTTTTTTTTGTTATAATAGAATTAGTTAGTTATCCACAGTAAACAATTAATACTTCAAAGGTCGGGGACAAAAATTTTTGTGTAATTTATACATAAATATATGAAAAATAGATTCGTAAAACATATAACAGCATTTGTTTTGAGTTTATTTGTTTTTGTATTGCCAGCAGCAGTGTTGGCACAGGGAGGAGGAACTCCTGATTTTGGAACCTCTTATTTGGGTGCCTCTGATTTACCAAGAGGTGATTTAAGAGAGGTGTTGATTAATTTGATTAATGTCTTGCTGGGTGTTCTTGGTATTATATTCTTGATTTTGGTTCTTTTCGGAGGTTTCCTCTGGATGACAGCGGGGGGCAATGATGAGCAGGCTGGAAAAGGTAGAAAGTTTATAATCAACGGTGTAATAGGTCTTATTATCATATTCTTAGCATTTGCTATTGTAACTTTTGTATTCAATATTTTGGAACAGGCAGCTACTTAATAAGTTTTTGGATGTTATTACAAAAGCTCCGGCGCAAGCCGGGGCTTTTATTGTTTTTATTTTATATTTTGATATAATATTTTTAGAATTAAACATATCAGATGAGAGGGATATCTTATAAAATTTGCAGTGTTTTTTTACTTCTTGTTTTGATGAGTTATTTTTTTGTTTTCAATATACCTAAGGCTAATGCTCAGGCTGTTAATTATACACAAAATTTAGACATAGCAGCCACTGAAGCAGCAATTAAAAAGAATAAACCATTGACAGTCACAACCGGTGAAATAATAGGTGAGATTATAGTCTGGATAGGGGTTCTTTTTTTAGTCCTGACCATATTTGGAGGGTTTTTATGGATGACGTCAGCCGGGGATCCTGAAAAGGCAAAAAAAGGAGCAGGCTTCATAAAAAACGGAGTGATTGGAATTGTCATTGTATTTTCTTCATATGCCATGGTTAATTTTGTATTTTCAAATATATTATTAGGAGATGAAGAGGAATCAAGTGTTATAGGTGCCTGTCCTTCAGAGGCAGTATTAGGCTGTGTACCAAGGTTTGGCTGCAGTGTTCCTGTGGAAGGCGGCTCTTGTCCGTCTTCATCATATGTATGTTGTGCAGCTGCTGATAGATGTTTAACTAATTATGGGTGCGTGCCTAAAGAAGGGTGTGAAGTGGTTTCAAAAGTTGGTGCTTGCGGTGATCCTGCATTTGTATGCTGTAGTAAGCCAGTCCCTACAAAATCTTTACCTTCTCCATCTCCAAAAACATGTATATTTGACTGTATGTCCAAGTGCCCTCCTGAATACAGCTTAAGATCAGATATGTCATGTTTTGGAGGAAATGTATGCTGTGAGAAGACTTGTACTGGAACCGCAGGATGTGTTCCTGTTGGTGAGTGTGCAGAGGTAGCTTTTGGTACATGCTCTGGATCAGGATTGGAGTGTTGTGAAAGAAGAGCTATATGTGGAGATGGTGTAATAGAAGGTGGAGAAGAATGTGAACAAGATAGCGATTGTGGTGGTGGTTTCAAGAGTCAATGCGTGAATTGTACTTGTATATACTAATATGATATAATATTATCAGATTGATAATATGATTAGTATGTTTAGAAAAATAACAAATTATTTTATTATATTGTTTTTATTGTATTATCCTTATATCACTTTTGCTCAATACGGACTTGATGAGGCAGCAGGAGCTGCAGGGTTGAATAAAAGATCTGATATTAAAGTTTTAATAGGAGATATTTTAAGCACTGTTATTGCATTTATAGGAGTTATTTTTTTAATCTTGACTATATATGGAGGTTTTCTGTGGATGACATCAGGCGGTGACTCTGATAAGGCCAAAAAAGGTACAGGGTTTATCAAAAGCGGAGTTATAGGTGTTATTATTATAATGTCTGCTTATGCAATCACTAAGTTTGTGTTTACTGAGCTTATAAAGTAATTTTGGATATATGAAAAAAGTTGCAATTTTAATTTTATTTATCCTCATCTTTGCGGTCTTTTTAGTATATACAGTGAATGATCCTGCCTATGCTCAACCCAAAGACACTATTATAGAGAATGTGGACAGTGTTACACCATTAGATTTGAAAATATATAGATCTGATTTAAGAGTGGTTATTCTTACATTGATAAAATCAGCTTTGACATTTTTGGGAATACTATTTTTTGCTATAGTATTATATGGAGGGTTTATGTGGATGACATCAGGGGGTAATAGTGATAGATCACAAAAGGGTACCAAGCTTATTACCAATGCGTCTATTGGACTTATTATCATTGTTTTATCCTATGCTATAGTGGTAATGGTATTCAATATCATAAACAAATCCATAGAGGAAGCAAAAGACAAAAGCACCTATAATATCCGTCAGAATACTCTTATTGCTTCCAGATAATTATTTTTCAAGTATCCATACCTCCGGTTCTGTGAATGTCTTAATTTTCAGATTTTTTTTAGGTTTCCATCCTTTTAAGATTAAATATTCAAATACAAGTCTGTTTGAATATGTAAAGAATTTATCTGTTCTGATTAGGAATATCCTGTCATAATCTTTTGTAAGGTCATCTATTTTATTTACATTATCTTCTGTAAATACAGGATAAAAATTTGTTTTGAGAATATCTACTACCAAATTATTGGTTTTGATATCTTCCTGTATATATGATATGTAGGGCAACTTTCCGGTATATAGAGTATAAAAGGGCAGCAGTTGAAACGGATGACTGGCCAGGATGAGTTCGTTCCTTGTAGAGTTTTGATTTATAAAATTGATTATTTTTTTCCACCCTATGGTATAGTCAGTTGAGTATAGGGATACAAAGACCAAAATTATGATAGATACAAAAAATGAGTAGATATAAAATGATGGAATTTTGGTTTTTTGTATAATTCTAAACAGTCCGATTCCAATGATTATATACAGACCAATGGATGATATAAACATAAATCTAAGGGTGTTTATTTTAAATATAAAAAATATTAATAATGGTATAAACAGTATACTCAAAGGAAGGATGATGTTTTTTAAATCATAGACTGTAGATGTTATTTTTTTATCGGTTATTTTGAAATCAAAAATAAAAAATATAATCCCTATTATGACGATTATAGTTCCCAAAAGATCAAGTATGTTGTTTTCCACGCCGGCAAATTGAAACTTGACAGGAATAGTTAAAAAATAAGAATCATATCCTTCTGCCCAAAAATACCATGAATTTGAGGGAAAGATTTTTAACCTGACACTTATAAAGTTGTATAACCAAGGAAGAAAGAGCAGGAAAGAAACAAATCCTGATAAAAACCATTTGTATATTGTGTTGATCTTTATTGTTTTCTTATATTTTAAAAACAAAATGTATATGGCCTCTATGATAAATATGAAAATTGCAGTAAGATGGGTATAGACAGCTAAAGTTTGGACAATAGTTAAAAGTATCCACAGGGATTTTTTATTTTTTTCAACAGCATATAAAAATATAAGAAATGACAATGACGCAAGAAAAAATAAGAGAGCATACATTCTTATCCATGTTGAGAAATAGATTTGGTATGAAGAAAAGGCAGTAAAAAATGCTGCCAGTACAGCAGCTTGGCTGTTTTGGGATATTTTTTTGGTTAAAAGGTATATTATGAATATACTGATGATACTTATAAATATTGTTGAAATTCTCATAATTACATCACTGTCGCCAAATACATTTATCCAGAAGTGAAGATACAGATAATGGAGGGGAGGATGCATTTCCCATTGAAGATATGTCCATATATTACTTAATGATTGCCTGGCTATATATACTGATACCATATCATCAAAGAGCATCCCTTTCCATTTTAAGGCCAGCCCGATTTTAAATAATGCTGATACTGCAGCAATAAGTGTCAGGTATATTGTATTTTTATATTTTACGATATTCATTTATTTTAAGTTTAATCATTACTATAAAAAATTCTAATATATCCTTGAGGGTCAATTTTGATTTGCCTTTTTTTCTGTCTACAAAGGTGATGGCTATCTCTTTTATTTTAAAGTTATTTTTTTCACATAAGTAAAGCATTTCCTCCTGAAAGGCATAGCCGTTGCTTTTGATATTATCCAGATTTATTTTATCAAATATTTTTTTGTGGTAACACCTAAATCCACTGGTAATATCCTCTGTTTTAAGATTTAGGAATATTTTGGCAAATTTCATGGCAGAAAAGCTCGCTATGTGTCTAAATATATTCCATCCAATTATGTGTCCATCTTTAATCCTTCTTGATCCTATAACCACATCATATCCTTGATTTATATATTTTATAAATTCGTTTATGTGTTGAGGGTTATGGGATCCATCCGCATCCATTTCACATATTAGTGTAAATTTGTTTTTTAGAGCCCATTTAAAGCCTGTAATGTATGCTGACCCTAATCCGTATTTACCATCTCTGGTTATGAGGTGGAGGTTGTTTGTATAGCTTGACTGAAGTTGTTTTACTTTTTCTGACGTTTTGTCAGGAGAGTTGTCGTCAACAATTAGAATATGCAGAGAATTGTTTACCTGAAAAGTTTCCATGATTATGTTTTTTATATTCTCTGCTTCATTATAGGTGGGGATTATGACAACAGTTTTCATACAATCTTATTCTATGGCAGGAGAATTGATAAAGATAAAGATATTTTTCTCCATTTGAGGAACTTTTTTGACCCAAAATGGATTTAAGTAGACCTCAACTTTTTTAATTTGCGGGTTATCTGAGAACATATCCTTTATCTGCTGAATGCTTTTTCCTTTTAATTGATTTTTGTCAATAAATGTTTCGTTTACTATAGAGTATCCTGTTATTTTAACAGTCAGATATGCTTGTTTGTTTTCAATATCTATATCGTCTAGGGATACATTCAGAGAACTTCTGTCTATGGAGATGAATCTTTCGCTTTCAGGTAGAGAATTTATGAATTTATTTTGTGATATTTTGATAAGTGATGATTTGTCAAATATAACCCCTCTTGATTTAACAGAGAGATCTATTGTGAATATATCTGATTCACTTCCTATCTCAGGTGTAATCTGTTGTGATATTATCTCTGTGTTGTTTATAATATCAATGCTTTCAGATGGGAGTGATCCTTCTTGTGATAAATAATCGGCCAAGAAATTGACTTGGTCTTGTTCGCTGAGTTCTTCTATAAATTTGGATAATGCTGATGATACTTCCTGATCTGTTACCTGACCTATTTTTATAAGTCCGCCATAGAATGGAGCAGCTACTTCTCCGTATATTTTATCTTGCAGACTTTTACTAAGCCCCGGAATAGTGAGCCTAAGTGGAGGCTTGATATCTCCTTCGATTCCTGCTTTATCAGCTGTTACCGTTGCTCTAATTTTGCTTTGAGCTGGTATTACCACTGTCCTGTCAAGTCTAAATAGAAAATTGTCAGGTGTTAGAAATCTTGTTGTTCTAACCAGCGTCTGGTTTCTGGTATTGTTGTTAATTATAATTATCTCTCCCTTTGATTTTCCTACTTTTTCTATATTGGTATTTTGAACCTGAAATTGTTTATTCCCTTCAAGATTAGATTCCCAAATTTTCCCTTTTATGACGGGTAACTCATTGTTTTTTATGGTATTTTCTGAAACTATAACCCGAAATGATATGGTATTGCTTTTTATAGCTGGAGTTATATATATCTCTGCTCTAGAGGTATATGTAAGTACAATTATTAAAATAACAGCCAAAGCTGTTACTATAAAAAAAAGGGATATTTTTTTGAGAAGATTATTTTTTTCTTCTTTGGGGGGTGTGATGGTTGCTTTGGATGGTGTTTTTTTATTTTTTGGCATAGTATCGATTTCCCAGAACCCAGAAAATTCTGGGATTAATATTAAAATATTGGAACATAGATGGTATATAATAGCATATAATAATTATTACCCTAAAATTTATAGATTATTATTTATACTCAGTACTTGATATCTAATTACTACCTACTGTTTTATAAATTGAAAATTTTTTGAAAATTGATAATTGAGAAATTTATTAATATTGACTATTAATAACTAATAATTAAATTTATTTCCTTAATTTTGCCCAAAATTACGTAGAGTTCTGGGCAACCCAGCCCCACTTTTCAACATTACCTTCAGATATGTTGCTTTAAATCAAATTATACACCCTATGGCTTTATAGCACAGATTTACCTCAAAAAGTGGGGCTGGGTTGAATTTTGCCTTTTGCCTTTTGAATTTTATTATATTATACCTTTTTTACAGAATTTTTTCCAAATATATTTTCTATCTGGTTCACTAAATCTGGTGTATAATTGACATAGTGGGGAGTAAGGATGACTTTGCTTTTGGAGTGGTTTTTTATAACTATGACTACCTGTAAGTTTCCGGGATAATACTGAAGAAGCTCTTTTAACTTTAATAGATTTTCTTTGGTTTTCCCGTTGCCATTTGATACATTTATATATACTTTTTCTATTTTATGAGGTTGACTGGAATTTGGTTTTATAGATTTTGCAGTATTTGTAGATCTGTTAGAGTTAAATATTTCTTCCAATTTGCTTTTTTTATCCTTTATTTCTTCAAGATCATATATTTGGTTTGCTATTATTTTACTTTCATCTGTTTTGTCTGATTTACTCCCCTTTATAAGGACAATTTTTGATTCAAATAGTATATTTTTATATTTTTCATAGGTCTTAGGGAAAACAATCACTTCAATATTTTCAGATATATCTTCTATCTGAATAAAGGCCATTTGATCTCCATTTTTGGTAGTAATCGTTTTCACAGATGAGACTATGCCGCCGCACAGGAATTCCCCTTCCTCGATAGTATGAATATTTGATATTTTTATAAGATAATCTTCAAGATCATTGTAGTATTTTTCAAAAGGGTGTTCTGAAATATACAGTCCAAGATATTCCTTCTCCCATGCCATTTTTTCTTGAAGCGGAATTTCTTCAACAGGTGTCATGTTTACTTTTATCTCTTTTTCTTCTTCAGTGTTTCCAAAGAGCGAGATTTGATTTGATATTGGTTTTTGGATTTCTTTTATATACTGCAGCATCTTATCTATATTAGCAGCCATGGTGGATCTGTCACCCAAGGAGTCAAGAGTTCCTGATTTAATAAGTGCTTCCAGAGATTTTTTGTTGAGATTTTTACTTTTTACTCTTTTGAGAAAATCTTCAAGAGATTTAAATTTTCCATTTTTCTTTCTTTCGTAAAGTATGGTAAGCACTACGTCTTCACCTAAATTTTTTATGGCATTGAGTCCAAATCTTATTTCTTTGTCGGATATATAGGTAAAATTGCCGTAGGATTCATTGATATCAGGTGGAAGGACATCAATACCCATTTTTCTACATTCTCTGATAGTTTCAGCTATTTTGTCAGGATTGTTTGCTTCAGATGTCATGAGAGCTGTCATGTATTCTGCCGGAAAGTTAGCTTTCATATATGCTGTTCTATAGGCGAGCATGCCATATGATGCCGCATGGGCTTTGTTAAAAGCATAGGCTGCAAACGGCTCTATCATATCCCAGATGTTTTGTACCTGCTCTTTATTTAAGCCGTTTTTTATGCACCCTTCAAAGAATTTTTCTTTTTGGGCCTGCATTACTTCGGGTATTTTTTTACCCATAGCTTTTCTAAATGCATCTGCTTCTCCTGCTGTATATCCTGCAAGTTTGATGGCAGTCATAATAATGTCATCCTGATATACAAAAAGGCCATAGGACATCTCCAGTATATCTTTTAGACGTGGATCAGGATAGGTGACTGTTTCAGGATTATTCTTGCGTCTGATATATTCCGGAATAATTTCCATGGGCCCGGGCCTGTACAGAGCGACCATGGCTATTAGGTGAAAGACTTCTGTAGGTTTCAACTCTTTTATATATTTGGTCATCCCTGCGCCTGACATTTGAAATACTCCGTAAGTATGACCTTGAGAGAGCATATCAAAAGTTTTTTTATCATTAAGGGGTATGTTGTAGATATCTATTTTTTTTCCTTTGGTTTTTTCCACAAGCTCAATGCATCGCGCAAGGATGGTTAGATTTCTGAGTCCCAAAAAGTCCATTTTCAATATACCTACAGATTCTGCTGACATGCCCGGATCTATCTTATACATATCATATTGGGTGATGATTGAATTTTTTCTTCCTTGGGGATCAAACTGAAGAGGTACATAGTTAGTCAGCTTTTCAGGAGTTATGACAACAGCAGCAGCATGGATGGATACATGCCTAACACACCCTTCGACTTTTTTTGCCATATCGTATACTTTTTTTACTTCAGGGTCTGTATCATATATTTTTTTGAGCTCAGGGTTTACTTCTAGAGCTTTTTCCAGTGTCATAGGAAAGCCTTGGGATCCAAAAGGTATCATTTTGGCTATTCTGTCTGCCCAGTCGTATTCTTTGCCTAAAACTCTGGCTACATCCCTGAAAGACCCTCTTGCCATCATGGTACCAAATGTGCATACATGGGCCACATTTTCATATCCGTATTTTTCCCTTACATATTGAATAACCTCATCTCTTCTTTCATCCATAATGTCTACATCTATATCAGGTGGTGACGGTCTTTCAAGGGTTAAAAATCTTTCAAAGGGAAGCTTATACTTGAGAGGATCCACTGATGTAATTTCCAGACAGTAGGCAACCAGAGAACCAGATCCGGATCCTCTAGCTGTAGTCAAAATCCCGCGCCTTCTGGCCCATTGCATAAAGTCAGAAATAATGAGAAAGTAATCAGCATATTTTTTATGGTTGATAATATGCAGTTCATAATCTATTCTTTCTTGTATTTCTGTGGTAATTTCTCCATATATTTTTCTGGCCCCTTTTTCTACCTTTTTACGCAGATAATCCTCAGGACTTTTTTCTCCTTTTGGTAGTTGAAATTTAGGATAGTGCCATGTTTTAAGATCAAGTTTTAGACTGCATTTTTCTGCAACTTCAAGAGTGTTTTCAACTGCTTCTGGGAAATTCTTAAATCTTTCATAGACATCTTGGGGTGAGGCAAAGGATAAGTCAGCATCCCTCATATCAAGTCTCTTTTTATCATCAACCGTTTTTCCTGTTTGAATGCAGACAAGAATATCCTGAATTTGGGCATCTTCTTTTTCTATATAATGCACATCACAGGTGGCAACTGGTTTGATATTGAATTCCTGAGAAAGCTGATACAGTATTTTATTTTCTTCCATTTGTTGGGTGTGTTTTTCTTTTATTTTCCACGGTATGATTTGCATTTCAATATAAAAATCATCTTGGAAAATATCATATAGGTCTTTAATATATTGCTTGGCTTTGTCTATGTTTTTATCTTGAAGAGAAGAACGTACAGGACCTCTCCCGCATCCTGACAGGCAGATAATGCCTTCATGATATTTTTTGAGCGCTTCCATATCTATACGCGGCTTGTAGTAAAATCCATCCAGAAATCCTATACTGGAGAGTTGCATTAGATTTTTATAACCTGTTTCATTTTTCGCGAGAAGCGTTAAGTGAAAATATTTATCGTCTATTTGAGGTTTTTTGTAAATAAGCCTTCTGGGTGCAAGATATGCTTCCATGCCTATAATCGGCTTTATGTTTTCTTTTAAGCATTCTTTGTAAAATTCAATCACACCGTACATCGACCCATGATCTGTAAGAGCCAATGCTGGCATATCCATCTCTTTAGCTTTGGCAACAAGATCCTTTATCTTAGGTAGTCCATCAAGCAGAGAGTAGTGAGAATGGACATGAAGATGGACAAATTTCATACTCATTATTCTTCATCTTTTACTTTTTTTCTTTCACTCTGCTTGGATTGTTTTTTGGATTTTGATTTTTCTTTGAGGTAATCTATGAATTTATCCGCAATTTTGACAAAAACTGTCAGATAGGTAGAAGAGCTTTTTATTTTTTGATTTACAAGATCAAGTGTGTTTGAAGTTTTATTCACAAGTCCATCTATTAGCTTAATTTTCTCTCTCACAGATTTGCTTAATTGTCTGAAATCGCGTATAATCAAAGTGATGTAGACACCTATTACAACCACAATGAGAGTGATTAGGATGATGGCTATAGTGATGGATAAATTTAATATATCTCTGCTTGTTTCAAACATATATTTGAAGTTAATTTTAATGCATTCTTACTATAATATAGAATAAATTTTAATTTGTGTAAAACCTATGTCTCCTGACTATAAACATTTTACAGAAAAGGAATTAAAATATGCAGGGTTTTTTGCAAGAAACAGACTTTTTTTGAAAAGACTCGGAATTTTCTCTCTTTTTTTTATTGATATCCTTATTTTGTATAATTTGGGAATACAATGGGTATTATATGGAGTGAATGACATCAAGACTTATTTTACAGAGTATGAGCTTACCCGGACATATGTACCTCTTCAGGTTCTAAGGCGTAAATTCTCTCCTATAGATATTCAAGTAAAAAGCGTTACTGCTGTTTTTATACCTTCTACAGATAAAATTGATATAATAGCAAAAGTATCCAACCCCAATATAAAATGGAAGATTGATAATCTTAGATACAGATTTGTTGTTGACGGTAACCCCATGGATGAGGAAAGTGTATCCATCCTGCCAAATTCGACCAAATATCTTATGAGATTCAATGTTCAAGTTTCGTCGTTTTCTCCCTCTATTAGACTGGATATTTTGGATGTAGATTGGCAGAGAGTAAAAGATATAAATCCGATGAAAATTTTGAATAATATAGAAATACAAGATATAAATATTAAAAAATCAAATGACAATCTTCTGGTAGAGGGGGTGCTTTATAACAACACTCCATATGGTTTTTGGAATGTTGGAATGGTGATTTTACTCTATGATTTTGATGATAATATTATAGGCACTAACTATATAGTTCTAAATCAGGTAGGATATGGAGAAAAGAGGAGATTTACAGCTTTCTGGCCAGTGTTTTATACAACACCTTATAGGGCAGAGGTAAGTGTGGATTTAGATGTATATAATCAAGCGAATTACATAGATCTTTCATATCAGGATTATATACAAGATATTTTAGGAAAAGAGTAGTATGAAAATTAATGTTAAATCAGTTGGAAAAACAGACTGGATTTTATTATTGGTATCTTTAACTTTGACTTTAATTGGGTTGTTTGTGATCTACAGTTTATCTCTTGACGCAGAGGGTCTGACCCGGTTTCATAAACAGCTTATTGCTCTGTTTATAGGTCTTGTTGTTTTTGGTTTAATTTCTTTTTTTGACTTCAGGAAAATAGGCGGATGGTCTTATGTTTTATATTTAGGAGGTGTTTTGTTGTTGGTTTTGGTTTTAGTATTTGGTATTGAGATCAGGGGGACAAAGGGTTGGTTTATTCTGGGACCGTTTTCATTTCAGCCAGTTGAATATGTAAAAATAGCTTCTGTTTTGGCATTGTCATATTTTATCTCAAAACAGGATAGAAGGGACTGGTCTGTATGGATAAAGTCTTTTTTTCTGCTTTTACCTTCTTTGATCCTTCTTGGTATGCAGCCAGATTTTGGGCCTATATTTATATTACTTTTAATATGGTTTGTCCTTAATGCGGCTTTTGGATTGACAAAGAAAGGATTTGTAGTTTTGGTGATGTTGGCTCTGTTTGTATTTATTGCTGGGTGGTTTTTTGTGTTATCTCCTGAACAAAAGGGGAGGATAACAGTGTTTTTAAATCCTGACAGGGATCCTGCAGGACAAGGTTTCCAAGTAAAGCAATCCATCATAGCTGTTGGTTCTGGAGGCTTAGTGGGAAAGGGTCTGGGTCAGGGAGTACAATCTCAGCTTAGATTCCTTCCTGAGGCATCGACTGACTTTATATTTGCATCTTTTCTTGAACAGCTTGGTTTTGTAGGATTTTTGTTTATTATGTCTTTATGGGGGTTGTTTTTTTGGAGATGTATAGGGATTATACGTTTAAGCAGTGATTCTTTCTCGTTTTTTTTATCTCTTAGTATTTTCACTTTATTTTTTGTACAAACTTTTATAAATATTGCTATGAATATAGGTCTTTCGCCTATTGTGGGACTTCCTCTTCCTTTTTTAAGTTATGGTGGTAGTGCATTGATATTTGAATATGCAGGATTGGGTTTTTTGGAGAGTATTTTTAGGCATAGACTTAGCTAAATCTTGACATATTTTGGATTTTTGTTATATTAGTGTTTTCCAAGATTTTTGGGTTGAATTTTTGATATTTTTATGATATAATTTACTAATATGAATACTCTTTTTTCCATAATATATTCAACACCAAATGTACCCAAATCATTTAAAATGAAAGTATACAGATATTTCACTCAAATTCCGCGAATTTATAAGATTTTACTGGAGATGTATATCTATCAATATCCAGAAATATTTCAAAACTGGATACAAAAAGCGTATTATGGAGATTTAGATTTTTATAATTTAGAAGCATTGATACAGGAATTAAAAGACAATAAAGTATGAGGTACAGCAGAATACAATCAAAAGAAGATTTTCAGCATATGATTAAGACAGCGGGTGGCGGATCTCCAGAAGTTGCTACTGGTATTTTTGATACTGAAAGGTTTTTGGAAGAGCTCCCGGCTGGTGTATGTGGAAAGCTTGAATATGTGGATCCAAACGATGTAAGAAGTGCATTTGAAGAATTGCGTGCAAATATTAAAAGTGAATTTTCTGATCTTTCGGGTATATATAATCAAATTCCTGATGCTATAGATGAGGTTTTGAATACTTTATCAGAAATACCTCAAAATGTGTTAGTTAGGTTATCCAAAAGAAATGCGAACAATTGGCAGGGGGTATACAGGAATTACTATAAGATAATTTCCAAGTCTACGCTTTCAGAAAAATTAACATCAGCCACTCAGAAAGCACGTAATTTACTGTCAGACTCAGATAGAACAAGGTTACAAGAGCAGTACAATACACAGGATAACAGGCATTTTAGTTTGGCTGAGTGGGTTCATATGTATATAGTAGATAGTGGATTTAAATCTTCAACAGTACCTGATGTTGTCCGCGCGGCAGTAGAAAAAGTTGTTGAAGCAATTGATGAATTAACAAGTGAACATGGTTTTGGAATCGAAGGCAGGAGAAATATAAGATTTTCTATTCCTTTGCAGGCTTTGATGGAGGGAAATAGGGTTTTGCCTGATAATAGTGAAGTTGTCTCAAAGTTGAGTGAAAGTGTCAGATATGGCTTAGTGGGTGAGTTGGGTGAAATATTTAGAGCAAAATACAGAGAAAGTTTAAATATTATTCCAGAGGTATGGAGTGTTGTTTTAAATGGGATTATTGATGGAAAAATGAAGCCGTCTGAAGCAGTCAGGACAGTGGTTAAGTCTTCTGATTTAAGCCTAAGTGAGGCAAGGCGTCTGGTAGAAAATATACATTATGCAAGAGAGAAGGGGATATTAGATAAAATAGAATATCACAGATATAAAGTCGGTTTTCTTGGCTTAAAGAGAGATATTATTGATACAGTCAGAAATCTGCTTTTTGATATAGAACTTGGAGATGAAAAAACAATATTAAAAAAACTTGATAGGTTTAGATTAGAGTTGGACGGAGTAGAAGGGCTTTGGCAAAAATATAAAAATCAGATATCTAAATTTGCCTCTAAGAGAGAGATTGCATCTTTACGCAGCATTGTTGATAAAGCTATAGATTGTGCAAAAGATCCTAAAAACCATATACCAGAGTTAGACAACTTGATGATTGAATATTATTACACTCAACTTAAATATCCAAAAGAGCAGATATTTGCTGATCAAATAAAGAGAATAGAGCTTGAGGTAAACAAAAATTTGCTTCAGATAAGAGATATAGTATCTCAAAATATAAATTTTGAGGGGTATGGTCAGATAGCAAGATTAGATGAGGGTACAAAGAAAAAAGTCTTGAAAGTGATAGATTCTACTTATCAGAAGGTGTGTTTAGTGAGTCCTGACAGAAAAGTAGGGGATTTGCAGCGCCAATTATCACAACAGGCGATTAAAGGAAATATAGCCACAGGTTTATTGGAAGATATTGTAGATCAGAGTATATTTAACAGATTTTCAGAGTATAGAGAGGTTTTGCTGCATATTAAATATTTGGTAGAAAAGGGTACCTTTAGTGCATTAGATATATATTCTGGATTAAGTAGAGCAGAAAGTATATCTAAAGTTTTAGAAAATGCCACACAAGAGTTAGAGATGAGTGCAGATGTTTATTCAAGGCTGTTAACTTTGGGTGCTGGCATTGTAAGTATGGAAACAGGCGATTCCTCTCTTTTTGAAGAGGTTCAGGAATTGTCCAGAAAAGCAGCTGACAGTATATCTTCTGCTGAAGAGAGAAGGCATATGGAGAGAATAGCAAAAGCAGGTGAATTTCTGTCAAAAATTGAAGAAAAAAACATTTCAGAACAGATGAGAGGCGTAGTAGGGGGGATAAAAGGAATTATAGATGAGGTAAGGGAAATAATGCCAAAAATAAAAAACAGCAGAAATATTGCCAGACAGGTGATAGAAAATATCAGCAGTGGAGATACAAATCCTGTTTTATTTTTGATTGAGTATAAAAACCAGATTGATGGTGTCTATCAACAAGTAAATGATATGTATTCTACAGCAGTTGAAAGATTTTCAGCTGAAGATACAAAATTATTTAGCAGTGTACTATTGGTTCTTGGTGAATTACATAGAACAATAAGAGATGAAATGGTGTCAAGGGTTAACATCTATGCAGAGGTTTTGGACCAAAGCATAGGGAGTATACAGGGGACAATTGATGGTATTAAGGCTCTTGCAGAAGGCAGTGTACCTCAGGCAGAAAAAGAGTATTTAATAGATGCTTTAGCAGATATGCTGAGCAGTGGAGGTGGGGTATCTCTAAAAGGTGCTATAGAGAGTGCTGTCAAACATGCGGACAATAGAGCAAAAGATGCAAAAGCCCTTGTTCCTGCTCTTCTTTTGTATGTGCTTGCATCTTTTTATGGCAGTAGTCAAGCTGAGGCACATCCACAGAAAGGACAGCAGGATTTTTATCACTGGTCCAAATATGCAGGACCTCGTCTGAATGTTTTGTTTTCACAGATATCTCAGAATGATCTTCAAAGACTTGGTATAGATATCCCTGCTGAAGATTTGAGAAAACATCTTGAGTCTCAGCTTTTTGCTCTTGCACCTGATAGTGAATGGGAAGAGATTAAGGATATTTTGGAGGGTTCTCTTACAGAAACTCCTGCACCTCACAATATATTTGAAAGGACATACTGGATGCTTCACAAGGGAATGAGATATGTAGCATATTATACAAATGAGTATTTAGAGAAATATACTCAGGGATGGACAGAGGAAAAAAAGCAAAAGTTTTTTAAAGAGTTGAAAAATGATGAGATAACTTCAGAATTGTTTGCAGAAAAAGATGGAAGGATAATATATAAAGGTGTAAAAGGTAAGAAAATAAAGGTAGAACAATATTTGAGAATATTTGACAGATTTACTGGTATAAGTGTGGATGATGTAAGAAAATATGCCAAACTAAAAGATATACCAGATGAAGATATAGATAAAGTTTTATCATCAAACAGTAATGACGCCTATCTTAAAACAGCGCAGATTATCACTTGGATGAGAGGAGAGAGAATGGATGAAGTATTGCCTCAGGTTAGATTCAGTATACCTGAACAAGGAATAAAAACTTTCGGTGATTTGGAAAAAAAGCACCCAAATCTGTACAAGTTTATAAGAGATATACTGCTTTTGCAAAATGTAATGAGAGGTGATTATTACTGGGATTTAAGTGGTGGTGTCAGTCCTGAGGCAAGGTCCCAGAGGCTTTTATTTGTTTCTGAAGCAGTTGACTGGTTTAAGGATAAGATAACTGCTTTATATAAAGAGTATTATGACAGATATTTCAATATAGACAGAGATGTTTTTGAAAGAGCTGTAAGGTCGATATCAGAATTTGATGTATGGAGAGAATTTGAAAAAGAACTACAAAAAAGAGAAGGAGAAAGCAGGGTAAATCCATATAGAGTATCTGCTGAAATATTTGTAAGATATCTGGTAGGTATTTTAATAAATACTACACCTGCTTTTCCTGTTCCAGAGACAACCACAACCAAGCTTGATACTCTTCCTGTCCCAAAGCTTAAGATAGAAGGCGGAGAAGGTCCTGTATTTTCTGCAGGATTTAAAACAGGATCTGGTATAGGTCCTTTTGCAAACCCTGATCTTAGAGGAGAAGAGGCTAGGGATATATTGGCTACTCTCAAATGGCCTGATGAGATAAGGAAGTTAAAGTCTCCTTTTGATGAGATTAAAAAAATAGTAGAGAGTTTGCCTGATTCAGTAAGAAGAGAATTGAATAAAGTGTTAGACAACATATCATCTGAGATTAATCAGAAAGGAGCTGAAGCTGCCAATAAGTTTTTACAAGAGATAAATGATTTCGAAAAAAAATTTTCAGAATTACTTTTTGTACTTCCAGATGATGTAAGGAGTGATATATATAAATCTATTGCAGACACCAGAAAAGTAATTGAAGAGAGTATAAAATCTGGAAAATTTGATCCAAAAGAAATATCTAATGTATGGACGGATATGATAGGAAAACTGGAAGAAAAGATTATGCAAGCTGGCAGTGAAATAATTACTGAAAAAAGAAAAAAATATTCCCAACTAGTATATTCATATTATAAGTGGGTTAATAAAAATATTTACGATTTATCCTTGTCATTAGATAAATATGCTAATGATATATCAAGTAAATGGAATAAATATTTAAATATTTTAGATGAGAAAACATCTATTCCTAAAGAGAAAATAACAGAGGCGGGCGAATATATACCTCTATTTATAAAGGGATATAGAGAGAATGCTATTTCATGGCTGAAAGGATTTTATGAAAAAATAAAAACTGATTTTGAAAGAGCTGTCGATGTTGGGGGGATACAGATGGAGGTTTTAAAATATCCTTCTAAGTTTAGAGTCAGAGGAGTAGATGGTATGTTTGAAAAGTATTTGGATGCGGAAAGTAATGATCTCTCTCTGTATACATTTGCAACCAGATATAGGCAAGCTATAGCTGAAGGTAAAAAACTGCCTCCATGGTACGAAATGATACAAGGAGTGTTAGTTACTTATGTTCCAAAGAATTTGAAATGGTTTGGTCAAGGATATTCGGCAGATGTATATGACGTATTTTTTGATGGTAATAAGTTTAGTATTTCTTACGGAGGAATAGAGACTTATAAGAATGTTGAACCTCATGATTCTAATCCAGTCAAAGGTAAGATTGAATTTACTTTACCAAAGGTAAACAATGATAGGTTTTTTATAGAGTCTTTTAATCTAAGTTGGTTTAATGCTGGCCCAGAAGGCAAGGATACATTAAGTGTATCACTAAAAGGAGTAGATATAAAAGGAAAAGATAAAGAGGGTTTTAACTGGAATAATTTTACACTACCCAGAACATCTGATGAGATTTTCTATAAAGGTAAAAAGGTAGATAAAAATTGGCTGGAGTGGTTTATAAAAGAGAATTTTGCTGGTGTTGAGAGTGTAAATATTAATGGCATATTTGTTCAGCTTCCTTCAGGATTTACCACAGAGTTTACCAATATTTATTATAACCAGTCTGATAAGGTATTCAGCTTTGACTCAATGGGTACTTTCCTGCCTCATGCAGAAAGAGGAGGAGGAACAGAATTCTATTTTAAAGGTGTATATATCAGCAGAGAAAAATTTTCTGCAGAGTTAGCAAATATTATAGCTGATGATTTTGAAACTTATGTCAAAAGAATAAGTGGTAAAATTGCTGAAGACAGGAAGAAATTATCAGTAGAGGAATTTAGGGTTGAGATAGATAATTGGGGCAATATATTTGTATCACAAGTTGAGAGTGTATTTGGTGAAAATAGTATAGAGATTGCATTAGCTCGAGCTAAAGTGAAAGATTTTAAAGATCAGGTGTTTGCAAGTTTAGAAGGATTGACGGTAACATATAAAAATGGTGAGACCTATATAGATTTAGAAAAAGCAATGGCTGTGACAGAAAACTGGGAAGCTTTTCTGAAAGATTTTGAATTTGAGCAATTAAGAAGAGACTATCTCAGACTGCAGATGAGTTTTGCATTTAGGGATTTGAGAGATTATTTGTCAAGCGACAGTGCGGCTGAAAGGTTTGAGTATTATCTTAAAAACAGCAGAGAATCTGATCCTGAGAAAAGATATCAAGATGCTGCAAAAAGGGTTATAGGTGAATATTTTGAGTTTACTGGAATGGTGGGTGTTGAGATGGAAAACGATGCATATACTGCATATCTTAGAAATGTATTTGTAAAGAATTTTAAAGAGCTTGTTTATGCAAATATAGGGGAAATCCTGCTTCAGAAAGGAGGAGATATTAGTAAAGAGGATATACAATATGCTTTGAGGGTGAGTGCTGAGGCATTTTTTTCTGAAGGGTATGGAAAATATATATATGGCATTATAAAGGGTCTTGAGGCAGGTTTGGGAGATATGAAGTTTGTTTTGGGTGTTGAACAAATTTATGCAAAAGAATTCGCAAATTTGGATTTAAATGCCCCTAAAATGACTCCTGAAGAAGTTGCTGACAGAGTAAGAAAAATTAACAAAGGTATAGAGGCTGATTTGCAAGGTTTAAAGTTAGAGTATGGCAGAACAGGTGATTTTACAGCCTATCTTGCTTTTATGAGACTTGAGAGATATAAAGAGATAGCAGATGCATGGCTTAAGGAATTTGAAGCAAAGAAAAAAGGAAGTGAAATAGAAGTTGCAGCAGGAGAGGGGCATCTTGATTATTCTGGCGATGTAAAAAAGCTTGTTGCTAGTATTTCAAAATTTAGATTTAGTGCAGATTTGTCAAGTGAAAAGTTTGAGCTTGGTATTGATATGTTTACATTGGTTGAGGCAATGAGAGATGCAAAGGATTTGTATGCTGAAGCATTGTTAAATGGAATAATAGAGTTTGATAGTAAAGATTTAAGATATATAGATGATGGTATGTTGTCTGATATAGATAGAAATGCCAGAGCAGTGGCACTGCAGGGTCTGCAGGCTAAATATGGAGATAATGAATTCATATTCCAGCTTGCAGAGTGGAATATGATTAACTGGGGTAATGTATTTATAGGAAAGACGAAGGGGATTTCAGCAAGATTGAATACAAAGGAAGGTCAGTTTTCATTGAGTGTTGAAGATCTTGAAGTTCTGATGAAAAATGAAGATTGGTTTAAAGTGCAGGGATTTGATCTTAATGTTGACAGAAAGGGAAATATAAGACTGGCTGTAGAGGGAGCAGGGGTTGAGCTTGAGAAAAGCAGATTTATATCTGTGTTGGATAGTTTAGTGGTTGAAATATCTAAGGAAAGAACACAAATCAGTTTTGATAAGTTCAGTGCAGAGCTTATAGATAGATTTTTGTTAAAACTTGAGAAAATGGGTATTAAAAAGTCAGAGAGCATAGAGGAAGCGTTTTTACAAAATGCTGAGCTTTATGCAATGATTCAGAATTTTCTTTTAGCTGTCAGGGAAAAGGGATTTTATATGGATGATGAAGGTAATATTAATCTTGATGAACTGCTTGCAGATCTTGGCAGATCAAAAGATGGCAAATATAAAGGCAAGATATCAGAATGGCTCTCAAGTCCTGATGTTGAAGAACTCCTAAGCATATTTGTTGAAGGATATAATAAGAAAATAGGAGAAGACGGAAGCAGGGAGGAAGTATTTGACAGGCTTGGATTTACTGTAGGGGAAATAATAAGAATTGCCATATCTGGCTATGTTGATATAGACTCACCTGAAGGAAGAGAAAATATTTACAGAAAAATAGAAGCAGATTTAAACAGTCTTTTGAATTTTTCTTTGAAGGAGTATTTCTTTTCAAAAACAGGAGAAAAGATGGTGCAGGGATTTGAGGAACTAAAGATTTTAGCCTTTAAAGGGTTTATAGAAGCAGTTGTTGAGGGTGTAAAGGAGGAGATAGGTGCAGAAGGGAATATTGACAGGAATATAGACAGTCTGTATGCCAGAATTGGAAGAATAGTAAATACAAAACTTCAAGGATTTAAGCAAAAGATAGACAAGATAAACGATGTAAAAGAGTATGCTTTTGAGAGTTTTGTCCTGAATGCAGGTAGTTTTGAGTTGGGAATAAAAGAATTTATATCTAAATTGGAGAAGAACGGTATGGATTTGTCTGCAAGTGAAATTTACGCTTATTTGGCTGATATACTTGAGATTAAATTTAACGAAGTTGAGTACTTAAAAGATAAAGAGAGAACTTTTGCAAGTTTAAAGAGCGGATATATAGATTTTCTAAAAGGCAAGTTAAGGTTTGCTGTGGAAGCTGTGATGGCTGAAAAAAGAGGAGATAAGGCAAAAATATCTGCTGATCTGGTGCAGGCAATATTTGGAAGATGGAAAGCAGAGGTTACCAAATCTTGGGCAGAGTTTGAAAATAATGTATTAAGCAGAGCCGCACTAAATGTTTTGGTTGAAAACGGTGATATCAGCTGGGAAACAGTAGCTGAATTTGACAGGCTATTGGGACGCTTTGATGTTGCCTCAAAGATAGAGTGGAGTTGGGCGGCACTAATGGCTAATGCCGGGTATTATATAGGTGAAAAAGAAGCAAAAATATATATATCAGAATATGACCCCAACCTTGGAAAGTACAAGAAAGATATTATATCTTTTGAAATTCCTGATGGAACACCTTTTGATTTAGATGTATTTAAAAAGATTGCTCTTGGGGCTAAGAATATGCAGGATTTTGCAGAAAAAATTAAGGAATATTTTGGAGACAGAGATGTTAAGCTTAAGATAGGACTTCCTTATCTTGCAGGCATTATGGATGTAGATATGGAAAGCAACAAAGTGCCTTACAATGTTAAGGTGCTGGCAGGCATTTTAAACTCCTTAAAGATTATGTTTGAAAGAAATGAGATAGAAGAGTATTTAGAGCTTAATCCTAAGCAAATAAAAGAATTAGCAGATATAGTATCAGGTCTTGGAAAAGATACTAAGCCTTATCAGCTTGTTGATTTTATGCTTAAGAATGTTGCAAATACTTCAGTACAGGAAATAGCTCAAGAACAGATTGATTTATTAACCTATATTATATTGAAAGCAACTGATTTATATGAAGATCCTCAGTATGGAGAAAGTGGTTTAAGAGGAGAACTGACTTATAGAGATTTGGAATTCAGTTCAAGAGGTGGTATGGAGGAAAGAAGGGGATTTAAAATGAAAGTATTCAGTAGCAGTGAATATATGGAGAAAAGTTTGAAAATCTCCTATACTACTGGAGATATTATGGCAGCTCTTAGCCCGTCTGGTTCGGATGTTTTAAACTCCCAAAATTCTCCTTTAAACATCAGACTTCCAATAGAACATCTACTTCAGCTGTCAGGAAGTTTAAGTGTAAAAGCTGAATTTACTGATGGAATAAAAGGTGAGATAAGGTTTTTAGGTGGTTTGAACTGGATTGATGTAGGTAGTGCTTTTATACAGGCAGCGCTTGCGAATAATGAAGGAGAAAGGGTAAGTGTCGTACAGATTCCTGTGATGGTTAGAACTGATAGAGATACATTTTTCTTCCCATCAGCCGCTATATCTTTGAAGACAAAGATATCAAGTGGAAAAGTATATATTGAACCTCAACTTATATTGAATACAGGAGGAAAGGTGGAGATAAATAAAGACGGATTGCAAATAAATAAAAAACCTGCATTACAGTATATTATTGAAGCCGGCGTAGGACCATTTGATGTTAGAGGCGCTAATCTTCCCCACAAGCAGGTGATTGAAGCAGGGTTAAATGTAGGAGGTAGTACCCGTTTATATTTTAACAGAGAATATTATGAGGGCAGTCAGGCCACAGGAATAGGGCTTCAATGGGAAGGAAAGAGAGGACAATTTGGGTTATCTGTACTAAATAGGGAAAGTGTTGATAGATTAATTAGAATGAGTCTTTTACTAAATTTAAATGGAAATCAAAATAAAAACTAATATCTCCTTGATAGTTAATCAAAACCCCGACTGAGTCGGGGTTTTGTTTTGATCTTTAAGACTGTGGGCAAGGAGGGGATCGAACCCTCACGGGCAAAAGCCCATAGGTTTTTGAGACCTACGCGTCTGCCAGTTCCGCCACTTGCCCGAAATTTGGCATATTTATAATAAAATATTTTCTTTAATTGGTCAATTGTGGTAAAATAGTATAAGAAACTATAAATAATTTTCAAATTTTCAACCCCAGTTATTCAACCCTAATCATCCGATAGGGCAGGCGGGGTGAAATTTTCAATTTTCAATGAAATTTTTAATTTTCAAACAACCTAAAAATACTTTAGTACTGTTTGGGATTTTGGATTTAGTATTAGATTTTTTATAGATTGGATATTGTTTAACCCTAAACCACGTGGGGTTTAGGGTTACCCAGAACCTACTTGGTTCTGGGTAAAAATTTGAAATTATAAAATTAAAAATTATTATAATGTCCAAAACAATTGCAATTGTAAACCAGAAGGGAGGAGTGGCTAAAACCACAACTGCAGTCAACTTGTCTGCTTATCTTGCCCATTTTGGCAAGTTTGTGTTGCTTGTAGATATTGATCCTCAGGGCAATGCTACATCAGGAGTAGGTTTTAATCCCCGCCATATAGACAAGGGAGTATACGAAGCGCTTGTCGGCAGATATCACCTAAAGGATGTTATAATTGGCACCAGAATAGACGGCCACAGGATAGCGCCTGCTACTCTTGATCTGGCAGGGGCTAATATAGAGCTGGTCAGAGTTGCCAAGAGAGAGTACAGGCTGAGGCAGGTGATAGACGGGCTTAGGCACAGCTATGACTATATTATCATAGACTGTCCTCCCTCTCTGGGAATGCTTACTATAAATGCCCTGACTGCCGCAGACAGTATTTTAATTCCTGTGCAGACTGAGTATTATGCTCTGGAAGGATTGTCCCAGCTTCTTCATACTATTAATCTGGTAAAAAACAGACTGCATCCTGACTTGAATATTTTAGGAGCTGTGATGACAATGTATGATGACAGATACAAGTTGTCGCAGGAGGTTTTTCATGAGCTGTATCGCTATTTTCCTGAAAGAATTTTTAAATCTGTTATTCCAAGATCAGTGTCTCTTGCTGAAGCTCCCTCATTTGGCAAGACCATTTTGGAGTATGATCCCGGATCAAAGGGGGCTAAAGCCTATAAAAGGCTTGCCAAAGAAATATTGTCTTTGGAAGAGGAAGAAAAAAAGCCAAAGTGGTTTATTTTTGGATAGCAGGTATTATGTGATATAATAAGCAAGTGTAATTAAGACATAATTTATGCCAAATAAATCATTGGGAAGAGGACTTGCATCACTTTTGGGAAGTTCTGATGATTCAGACTTGGATGAAATAATGGAATCTGAATCACTGACTGCAGAAGGTTTGGCAGGTATTTTAGGCGATGATGAACAAAAGGTATTGCAGGTATCTCCTGAAGATATTATCCCCAATCCCCAGCAGCCGCGAAGGAATTTTTCTCCGGAATCCCTTCAAGATCTGGTTTCGTCTATTCGTCAGCATGGTATTCTTCAGCCCTTGATTGTAACAGAAATCAGTAAAGGCAGGTATGAGCTTATTGCAGGAGAGAGAAGACTGAGGGCAGCTAAAATATTGAAACTTAAGAAAGTTCCTGTGATTGTCAGATCAGCAAGTCTACTTCAAAAGCTGGAGTTATCTCTAATAGAAAATCTTCAAAGAGAGGATTTAAATATTGTAGACAGGGCCTTAGCTTATAAAAAACTTGCTGATGAGTTTTCTATGTCTCATGAAGAAATAGCCAGAAAAGTGGGAAAATCAAGGCCTGTCATTACCAATACTATCAGAGTTTTGGGTTTGCCTGAAACAGTGCAGAGACTGATTGTAGAAGGCAAGCTGCCTGAAGCTTATGCTGTGTTTATTATGACTATCCCTGATAAGGAGAAACAGGTAGAGGTGGCTCAGGAAGCGGCTGAGAAAAAGATGTCCCGTGCAGATTTAGATATGCTGGTTAGGAAATACATACCTAAAGGAAAAGCAAGGACAGGAAAAGCAGCTGTAAAGGTTGATCCACAAATAAAAAGCTATACTGAGAGACTTACCAGTTTGTTTAAAACAAATGTAAAAATAAATAAAAAAGGTTCTACTTCATGGACTATCAGTATAGAGGCATATTCCCGAGAGGAACTTACTGCTATAGTGGAAAAGATATTAAAACTGGATAGGCTTGATTAGATGTTATCTTTTGAGATAAGCCTTTTGATAACATTTCTTTTTTGTTTGCTTAATGCGCTTTTTATTTTGCTTCTTGCTGTATGGGTTTTGACAATATCAAGCCATTCTTCTTCTGGACTTTTCCTGTTTTTGTTTACTATTATCTCTACCACATCCCCGCTTTTAAGGTGTGTATCTTCTGACGTTTTTTTGCCGTTTACTATTGCCCCTCCAAAATGGTCGCCTAAATAAGTATGTATATGATAGGCAAAATCTATAGGAGTTGCTTCTTCCGGAAGATCAACTACATCTCCTTCAGGTGTGAAGACAAAAATCCTGTTTTGAAAGATGTCAAGCTTTATAGTCTCCAGAAGTTTGTCATTTTCTTTTATTTCTTTCTGTATTCTTTTTAGCTGTTTGAGCCATTCCAGTTGTTCTTCCCTTATTTTTGGTGCATATTTTTCTCCACTTTCTTTGTAGTGAAAGTGAGCAGCAATTCCGTATTCTGCAATTTCGTGCATTTCTTTAGTTCTTATTTGAAATTCCATGGGGTGTTTACTATAGGTGAAAATAACTGTATGCAGTGACTGGTAACCATTTGGTTTGGGTTGGGCTATATAGTCTTTGAACCTTTCTGGCATTGGTTTCCATTGGTTATGTATAAGCCCTAATACTAGATAACATTCTTCTACAGTATTGACGATAATCCTTAATGCAACAAGATCATATATTTTGTTTATATCTTTATTGTATTTTGGTCTCATTAATTTTTTATAAAGAGAGTAATTGTGTTTTACTCTACCGTCTATGTAATAGTCATTTATATTATTTGCGCGAAGCAGTTCATTTGTTCTTTTAATATATTCATTGACTATTTTTTGTTGTTTCTCTTTTTCGTCTCCTATTGTTTGCATTAACCATTTGTATTCTTCAGGATATGCATATGGAAATGCTTTGTCTTCAAGCTCTCCCTTAAGAACACCTATACCAAGGCGTGCTGCAATAGGAGCATATATCTCGATTGTCTCTCTTGCAATTCTTTTCTGCTTGTTTGGAGGAAGTATATGAAGAGTATTTAGGTTATCGAGCCTGTCAGCAAATTTTATAAACACAACCCTGATATCTTCTGCCATAGCAACAAACATTTTCCTTAGATTTTCTACAAACCTGTCTATGCCCCTGTATTTAACCTTCCCCAGTTTGGTAATACCTTCGACCATAAATGATATGTCCTTTCCAAATTCTTTTTCGATATCTTCTATAGTTTTGTCTGTATCTTCAGGGACATCATGCAGTAATCCTGCTATTATGGTATCCTGATCAACACCTATTTCTGCGAGTTTATAACTCACTCTTAATGGATGCTGTATATAATCTTCTCCTGTCAGCCTTTTCTGGCCCTTGTGTGCTTCAGATGCAAATTCATAGGCATATTCAAGCAGGGTCTCATCTATCTTTACCCCTCTCTTTTTTATAATTTGTTTTAAATCTTCTATATTCATATATTAATATCTATGTGTCGTTTGTTCATATTTTTAATTGCTCAATATGATACAATATTTTTTTACAAAAATCAACCATTTTGATTTTATTTATTTTTTGTGTTATATAGATAAGGTATGAATGACATTGATAAAATAAAGTCACGCTTGGACATAGTGGATGTAATAGGAGAGTATTTACAGTTAAAGCCCGCAGGGAGCAGTTTGAAGGCTCTGTGTCCGTTTCATCAGGAGAAAACACCGTCGTTTATGGTTCATCCGGCAAAACAGATTTTTAAATGTTTTGGTTGTGGTGAGGGCGGGGATGTAATCAGATTTATTGAAAAGATTGAGAATGTTGAGTTTGCAGAGGCTTTGAAGATACTGGCTCAGAAGGCAGGTATTGAATTGTCAGGATATTCAGGAGTCAAGAAGGATGTAAAGGTAAAATTACAGGATATTCTATCTGATGCCCTTAATTTTTTTGAGTCTAAACTTTGGTCTACAGAAGGGGAAAAAGCCCTTGCTTATTTAAGAGACAGAGGAGTCAAAGATGAGATTATTAAAAAATTTCACATAGGCTTTGCTCCTGCCGGCTGGAATAATCTTTCCAAATATCTTTCTCAAAGGCATAATTCCAGATTTATCATTCAGTCAGGTTTGGTGGTAGCAAAAGGAGAGCAGGAGTTTTATGACAGATTCAGAGAGAGGATTATGTTTCCGATTTATAACGAGCATAACCTTGTGGTTGGATTTACAGGCAGACTCATGCCTGATAAAGAAGGAGTAGAAAAATACGGCGGCAAATATATTAATACCCCTGAGACGCCTATATACCATAAATCAAATATATTTTTTGGGCTTAATTTTGCAAAAGAATCAATTAGGGATAAAGGATATGTGATAGTAGTTGAAGGTAATATGGATGTGGTAATGTCGCATCAGGCAGGAGTTTGCAATGTAGTAGCATCATCTGGTACAGCTTTTACATCACACCAGCTGAAACTTTTAAAGAGATTTGCACATCAGATTGTTTTTTGTTTTGATCAGGATGAAGCTGGAAGATCTGCTCTTAAAAGGTCCGTGATGGGAGCATGGCAGTATGGATTTGAAGTTGGCGTACTTGACGTATCAATTGGCAAGGATCCGGCAGATGTTGTGCGGGAAGATGAGAGTGCTTGGCGGAAGTCTGCAGAAAATATTATACCTGTGATAGACTATTTTATATATTTGATAGAAGGGAAAGACGGATTTGATTTAAAATCTTCTGAAGGACAGAAAAAGATACAAGATGAAGTATTTCCTCTTATTAAATCTTTACCCAATCCTCTGGACAAACAAAAGTATATAAATATTTTGAGTGATAAAATGGATATAGATCCTGCATTCATTCAGGAGAGTATTCAAAGGTTAAAGTCACAAAAGGTGTTTATAGAGGAAGACCAGATAAATACTACAAATATTAGTAGACAAAAAGCAGTATCTGCAGATGATTACATTATAGCACTGTTGATTAGATTTCCATCTTTGGCCGGCGAAGTAGAGGAGGTGTTTGGATTTTCAAAGTATATTAGAGAGCAGGATAAAGATATTTATACAAAACTAATAAATCAGGACAAACCAGAAGACTATCCTGAATATGAGATGATTATTGAAAAAGAATATCATGAGATGACAGAAAAAGAGGCAAAAATTGAAATATCAAACCTTATCAAAGGCAGGATAAAGAATGTTTTGTCTTCCCGTCTTAAGAATTTGACAAAAAAACTGGAAAAAGCAGAAGAATACAGACAAAAAGAGATGATAGATAATTTGCTTAATCAAATCTCAGAGATAACTTTAAAAATAAGGGAGGTGGATAAAAAAAGTCTTTCATAGTATTTATGAAACCTTTTTATTGTTTTGCTGTTTAATATAGTATAGTGTATACAGATAATGTACTCTTAGATATTTTTATAATTAAATTATTTTTTATGCCCAAAAAGTCGGATAAAAAACAATCCACATCAGGAAGGAAGAAAACAACTGCAAAAAAGTCTGCTACTAAAAAAACTGCTTCCAGGAGTAAGAGTGTTAAAAAAACAGCAAAAAAGCAGATTAAAAAAACAGTAAAGAAAGTAAAAACAACAAAAAAAGCCATGAAGAAATCAGTGAAGACTAAGAGACAAATTTCTTCTACCAAAACAACCACCAAAAAAACAACCTCCAAAAAGACAAAGCCTGTGAAAAAAGCAGATAAGTCTGTTAAATTTGTTTTAACAAAAGAAAAGGAAGAGGAGTTAAGACAGGCTATCAAAAATCTTGTTCAAAAAGGAAGACAGAGAGGATTTGTTACAGAAGATGAAGTACTTTATACATTGCCAGAGGTAGAGGAGTATCTTGATTTATATTCAGAGCTACTCGATCTTTTGGAAGTAAATAATGTTCAGTTAATAGAGGGAGAAATTAGTATTCTTGATTATACACGCAATAGGAAGAAGGGTGCATCTGTTTCACTTCCGTCTTCATCTCCTTCCATTCAAAGCATTATTGACAAAATACCTGATATAATGACCAAGTATGATTTGTCTGATATTTCAGATGACTCTATCCAGATGTATCTCAGAGATATAGGTAAGATCCCTCTTTTGACAGCAGAAGAAGAGATGCAGCTTGCAAAGGCAAAAGAGAAAGGAGATGTTCTTGCATTTAATAAGTTGATAGAGGCAAATTTGAGGTTAGTTGTATCTATTGCCAAGAAATTTGTTGGAAGAGGCGGTATGACGCTTCTTGACTTGATTCAAGAGGGGAATATTGGGCTTTTTAAGGCTGTTGAAAAGTTTGATTACAGAAGAGGTTATAAATTCTCTACCTATGCTACTTGGTGGATAAAACAGGCAGTAAATAGAGCGCTTGCTGATCAGTCAAGAACAATCAGAATACCTGTCCACATGGTAGAGACTATAAACAAGTTTAAACAGGTTCAGAGAAAACTCCTGCAGGATTTAGGAAGAGAAGCACTTCCTGAAGAAATAGCAGCTGAGATGGGTGAACCTCTTGAAAAAATACTACATATTATAAATATATCACAAGAGACTGTATCTTTAGAGGCAGCTATAGGTGATACCAAGAGTGATGATTCTGCAAAACTGGTTGATTTTATCAAAGATGATGATTCGTTGTCTCCTTCTAAGTTTGCTGCTCTTCAGCTTTTGAAAGATCATGTTCAGGAGATTATCAAAGATTTATCACCTCGTGAACAAAAGATTATAGATATGAGATTTGGGCTTTCAGATGGCATTAATCACACACTGGAGGAGGTGGGACAGGAGTTTGGTGTTACCAGAGAAAGAATCAGGCAAATAGAAGCCAAAGTATTAGAGAAGATACAGGAGCATACAGGTATGAACAAGCTTAAAGATTATTAGTTTCTATGCTTAAATATTATCTTGCTTTCAATAGATCTCAGTATCTGGGTGCTCTTAGGATCAGGCAGATATTAAATTATTTTGGAGATATAAAACAAGCTTGGGAAAGTGAAAAGTCTGGGTACATCAGATGTGGACTGCCTGAAAGTATTGTAAATAAATTTTGGAGAGAAAAGAAAAATATAGATCCTGATCATGAAATTGAACTTCTGGAGAAATACAATTTAAAAGCTGTATGTCTTGATGATGAAGATTATCCGTCTAATTTGAAAGAATTGTCTGATTCTCCCGTAGTTTTTTATTATAAAGGTATTTTATCCAGTGATTATGACAATTGGTCAATATCTATAGTAGGGACACGCAAGATAACTCCTTATGGCAGACAGGCAACCAGATCTATAGTGGAAGGGCTTTTGCAGTACAACATTACTATTGTGTCAGGACTGGCTTTGGGTGTGGACGGATATGCGCACAGGGTATGTGTTGAAAAACACAAAAGAACCATAGCAGTGCTTGGTTCAGGTCTTGATAAGATATACCCTTCGTCACACACAAGACTTGCAGAAAAAATTATAGAAGAAGGCGGTCTTATAATGTCAGAGTTTGCACCCGGTATTCCCGGCTATAAATCAAATTTTCCGTATAGAAACAGGGTTATAGCAGGTTTTTCAAAAGCAGTAGCTGTAATAGAGGCAGATACTTCATCAGGATCTCTTATCACAGCTAAGGCAGCTTTGGAGTATGGCCGTGATGTTTTTGCTCTTCCCGGATCTATATTTTCTTCCCAGTCCCGCGGCACAAATTTGCTTATCAGGCAGGGAGCAATACCTTTAACTTCATATGAGGACATTATTGAATATTTAAATATAAAAAGAGTATCGCTTCACAGGCAGGCTAGAGAAGTAATCCCTGATAATGAGCAGGAAGCAGTAGTGATTGATGTTTTGAGAAATGAAAATTCACTCCATGTAGATGATATAGCCAGAAAGACAAATTTACCTGTAAACGAAATAAATTCTTTACTTATTTCTATGCAGTTGAAAGGAAAAATTGTCAATACTTCAGGTATGTATTATGCACTTAACAGGTAGCAATTTGACAATAAACTTTTTGTAATTATAATAAAAAGCAATGTTATTAATTTACTTTTTATGGCAGGAAAAAAGATATTGATTGTTGAGTCACCTACAAAAGCCAAGACTATATCAAAGTATGTAGATAAGGATTTTGTAGTTGAATCTTCATATGGACATATCAGGGATTTACCCAAGACAAAGCTGGGAGTTGATTTAGACGATTCTTTTAAACCCCAGTATGTTATTCCGCCTGACAAGAGAAAGGTGGTAAATAATTTAAAAAAGCTGGTAGCTGGTGCAGATGAAGTTATATTTGCGACAGATGCAGACAGGGAAGGAGAAGCAATTGCATGGCATTTATATGAGGTACTCAATCTTAATAAAAATAAGAAAGAGATTAAAAGAATTACCTTTCATGAGATTACTAAAGAAGCTATTTTAGAGGCACTTAAATCATCAAGAGATATAGATATGAAGCTTGTAGATGCTCAGCAGGCACGTCGTATACTGGACAGGCTGGTAGGATATAATCTTTCTCCCTTTTTGTGGAAAAAAGTTGCCAAAGGACTCTCTGCGGGCAGAGTCCAGTCAGCAGCTCTCAGGCTTATAGTTGAAAAAGAGGAGGAGATTAAAAAATTTAAACCAGAGGAATACTGGAGTGTTGATGTGCTCCTTTCCAAAGATAAAGAGAGTTCTGAGATAAAGATATCTATTTTAAAAGAAGATGAGGAAAAGGATAAAATAAAGGAAAAAGAAGGCCAGTTTACTGCTAAACTTTCCAAGATAAAAGACAAAACTCTTGATAAGCTTGGACTTAAAACAAGGGAAGAGGTTGAAAAGGTTGTATCAGAAATTAAAGATAATGATTTTAAGATAGTTAAAGTAGATAGAAAAATAACGCAAAAGTCCGCTCCTGCACCTTTTATTACATCAACACTTCAACAGGCCGCCAACCAGCTTTTGGGTTTTTCAGCTAAGCAGACTATGTACATAGCTCAACAGCTTTATGAAGGAGTGGAACTGGGAGATATGGGACAGACAGGGCTTATAACATATATGAGAACAGATTCTGTGAATTTGTCGGATAAGTTTATTTCAGATGCGAGGGAATATATCAAAAATAATTTTGGAGAGAAATATCTTCCTGAAAAAGCGGTTAAGTATAAGACAAAAGTTAAGAATGCTCAGGAAGCTCATGAGGCCATCAGGCCCACCAGTGTCTCCTTACATCCTGACGAAATTAAACAGTATTTAAATGATAAGCAGTACAAGCTTTACAAGCTTATCTGGCAAAGGGCAATTGCCAGCCAGATGGAAAAAGCTCAGCTTAATTCAGTAGGTGTAGATATTCAGGCAGGGGAGTATACATTTAGGGCTACTGGTCAGACTATAAAATTTGACGGTTTTATGAAAGTATATCCAGTTCAGTCAAAGGAGAAAATTTTACCAGATTTAAAAGAAGGGGAAAAAGTATATGCAGATACAATTTTGGCTATTCAGCATTTCACAAAACCACCGGCCAGATATACAGAGGCATCATTGGTCAAAAAGCTGGAAGAGCTTGGTATAGGAAGACCGTCTACCTATGCATCTATCATATCTACAATTCAGGAGAGGGGATATGTTATCAAAGAAGGTAGAAACTTAAAGCCCACTGAAATGGGAGAGGTTGTCAGTAAAATACTGGTTGAGCATTTTCCAGAGATTGTTGATTATAAATTTACAGCTAAAATGGAGGATGAGCTTGACATGATAGCAGTTGGAGATAAGGAGTGGAAGGGGGTTATAGAGGAATTTTATACTCCTTTCTCCAAGCATCTTAAGGAAAAAGAGGAATCAGTATCTAAAAAAGATTTACAAGAAGAGACAGATGAGGTTTGTGAGAAGTGCGGAAGCAGAATGGTGATAAAATTTGGAAGGTATGGTAAGTTTATGGCCTGTTCAAATTTTCCTGAATGTAAAAATACTAAACAGATTAATAATGGTGAGGATGAAGAAAATCAAGAAGATTTGGGATCTTGTCCTGAGTGTGGCAAAGATCTTATTAGGAAAAGAAGCAGATATGGTGTATTTGTAGCTTGTTCAGGTTATCCTGAATGCAAATACATTCAGAACAATAGTAAGTCTCTTGATATTAAGTGTCCTGAGTGCGGTGACGGTGAAATTGTAGCAAAGACAACCAGAAGAAAGAAAGTGTTTTATGCCTGTAGCAGATATCCTGATTGCAGGTTTGCTGTTTGGGACAAACCCATAGATAAAAAATGTCCTAAATGTTCTTCCATCCTTGTTGAAGGTAAAAAAGCAATAAAGTGTTCAAGTAAAGAATGCGATTTTGTCTTGACAGAGGAGGATAAAATGTAGTATAATTTACATATGTATAGTCAAATATACAGAAACAAATTAAAGACAAATATTTTAATCTTTATATTTATAATTGTAGTAATAGGTGTTGCCTATGCAGCAGCAGTAGTTTCGGGTGGCAATGTTACCACCATAGTCATTACTGCCTTTATATTTTCTATATTATCAAGTTTAGGGAGTTATTATTATTCAGATAAGATTGCTTTATCTTTGTCAGGCGCTAGAGGACCCATAAAAAAGGAAGATAATCCTTATGTTTACAGAATGGTTGAGAATCTGTGTATTACAGCAGGTCTTCCAATGCCTAAAATTTATATTATTCCCACATCTGCCATGAATGCATTCGCAACCGGACGTGATCCAGCTCACTCTTCAATTGCTTTAACATCTGGTATAATAGAAAATCTCGAAAATGAAGAATTGGAAGGAGTTATAGCTCATGAATTGTCGCATATAAAAAACTATGATATAAGGGTTATGAGTATTGTAGCAGTTTTAGCTGGTATAGTAGTAATCATTGCTGATTATGTATTTAGGTGGGGGATTTTCTTTGGAGGGAGACGGAATTCAGAGAATTCTAATTCTCTTGCACTTATTGTAGGAATTGTTATGATAGTATTTGCTCCTGTGTTTGCTGAGCTGATTAAGCTTGCTGTATCCAGAAAAAGAGAGTTTTTAGCAGACGCGTCAGCAGCAATGCTTACACGGTATCCTGAGGGCCTAGCAAGGGCATTGGAAAAGATAGCGGGAAATTCAGAGATAAAAAATTCCAATGCAGCTATTGCCCACCTTTATATATCAAGTCCTTTTGGCAGGAAAGCTAAAAATTGGTTTTACAAACTGCTCTCCACCCATCCCCCTGTAGAAGAAAGGATAGCAGCTTTAAGAAGTATGACCCAATAAATTAATTTGTTTTGTATATGAATGAAATTAAATTTACCAACAAATACAAGCATGTCCTTAAAAAAGCAGTTGAGATTGCTTTTAAGGAAAATGAAAAAGAGGTATTGCCCAAGCACCTCATGCAGGCATTGACGCAGGTAAAGGGTTCTGTTGCTTTTGAACTCTTATATAAGTTGAAGCTGACTGACGTAGATGATTGGCGAAATGAAGGAGAAGGTCAGGTTGTATCATCTGACACAAATAACAAGAAAGAGAAGAAATATGGAGAGCAATATGATATCTTGAAAAGGAGTTTGGAAAAAATTGACGAAATAGAAGATATAACATTATCAGAAGAGGCAAAAGATGTAATCCAAAAATCAGTTTTGATTGCTGCCAAGCATAAGCATAAGTTTATAGGAACAGAGCATCTTCTTCTGGGATTAATATCTTTTAACGAGGATGTAGTAAGAGATTTCCTGTCAAGGAAGAAAATGGCACTTGATAATTTGACTGCACAGGTGGAAGCCGCTATTAAAAGTGTGGATAAATTTGAAGAAGTTGCAGGTGAATTCGACTCTCCTGAAGAGGAGGCAGATCTTGCATCAACTGCGCCCAAGACAAAATCAAAGACAAAGAAGAACAAGAAAGGTAAGCAGGAGCTTATCTTGGATTATGTCGGAGTTGAACTTACGGATCCTTATTATCAAAAGAAGCTAACACCGGTCATCGGCAGAGAAAAAGAGATTGAGAGAATGATACAGATCTTATCCAGAAGAGATAAAAACAATCCTATACTTTTAGGTGAGCCGGGTGTAGGGAAAACCGCCATAGTAGAGGGTCTTGCCAAAAAAATAGTAGAAGGTGATGTTCCTGAAGTGCTAATTGGCAAGAAAATATACAATCTTGATTTGTCTTTGCTCGTTGCAGGTGCTATGTATAGAGGAGAATTTGAATCTCGTCTTAAACAGGTTATAGAGGAAGTAATGGAAAATGAGGATATTATACTTTTTATAGATGAAATACATAACATTGTGGGTGCAGGATCTGCTATGGGATCGCTGGATGCTGCCAATATTTTAAAGCCAGCTCTGGCAAGAGGCGAGATAAGATTAATAGGAGCAACAACTTATGATGAGTATAAAAAACATATAGAGCCGGATTCAGCACTTGAGAGAAGGCTGCAGGTGGTAGAAGTCAAAGAGCCGTCAGTTGTAGAGACTATTCAGATTTTAAAAGGAATTAAATCTGCTTATGAAGAGCATCATAAAATAAAAATAACAAATGATGCAATAGAGGCAGCAGTAAGATTATCAGACAGATATATATCAAATAAGTTTTTACCTGATAAGGCAGTGGATTTGATAGACGAAGCAGGAGCTAAAATATCTATAAGTAAATTGTCTAAAAAATCTCTTGAGCACAAGAAAAAAGCCAAAGAATTGGAGATGAAGCTTGATGAGATTATAGAGGAGAAAAGAAAGGCAGTTCAGCAGGAGAATTTTCCAAGAGCTCTAATGTTAAAAGAGGAAGAAAAGAGACTAAGAGAAGAGATAGATAGATATCTGTCTCAGACTACAGCCAATAGAGAAGGATACATTGGCAGAATTACCAGTAAAGATATTGCAAATTTGGTTTCAGATATCACTGGTATTCCGGTTACCAACCTGATTGCATCTGAAGCAGCCAGATTAAAAGATCTAAGCAGACGTCTGAAGTTGCGTATTGTAGGCCAAGATGAGGCTATAGATGAGCTTGTGAAAGTTATCAAAAAATCACGTACTGGTTTAAGCCAGCACGACAGGCCTTTGGGATCTTTTATGTTTTTAGGTCCTTCAGGGGTGGGAAAAACAGAGACAGCAAAGGTTTTAGCAGAGGAAGTATTCCAGAATCCCAAGGCATTGGTACGTTTTGATATGTCAGAGTTTTCAGAAAGTTTCAATGTATCCAGACTGATAGGAGCACCGGCAGGGTATGTGGGGTATCAGGAAGGGGGGCAACTCACAGACAGGATAAGGAGACAGCCGTACTCTGTAGTTTTGTTTGATGAAATAGAGAAAGCTCACCCCGAAGTATTCAACATACTTTTGCAGATACTTGACGAAGGAAGACTTACAGATTCCAAAGGCAAGGAAGCCGACTTTAGAAATACTATTATAATCCTGACATCCAATGTAGGCCTTTCCAAGCTTAAATCTGAAAATATTGGATTTGGCAAGGAGGAGAAAATAGATTTTGACAAACAATTTTCAGTCATCAAAGAGGAAGTAATATCTGAACTTAAAAAGGAGTTTAGGCTTGAGTTTTTGAATAGGCTCGATAGAGTTATTGTATTTAGGCCTCTGGATAAGAGAGAAGTTAGGAAAATTGCAGAGATTGAGATAGATAAAGTCATAGATCAGGTCAGGGGTGATAATAAAATAGAGTTGACAGTGGATAAAAAGGTTATAGATAAAATTGCCAATCTCAGTTTCTCACCAGAGGAGGGAGCAAGACTGGTAAAAAAGAATATTCAGGATATGATAGTATCTACTTTGGCAGATGAGATTATAGAAGGCAGGATTAAAAAAGGAGATAAAGCAAGAGCAGTGCTTAAAAAGGGAAAAGTGGTGTATGAAAAGACTGTTTGATTATCTGATGGATTTGATTTTTCCTGTTGAGTGCTTGGGATGCAGAAGAGAGGGAGATTGGCTGTGTAGAGATTGCATTGGTAGGGTAGAAGTAATAGATGAATTTTTCTGTCCTTCTTGTCTGCAAAAAACACCAGTGGGAAGCCCGCATAAAGGATGCCCGTCTGATATAGACGGGCTTTTTGTTTGCTGTTGGGAAAAGGGAGTTGTAAAGGAAATAGTATATGGACTTAAGTATGATAATCTTACTGAGCTTGCGTCTGTTTCTACTGATTTTATGGTGAAGAAAATAGAAAATTCCCCTCTTTTGCTTTCTGTACTGATGAGGGATAATTTTATTTTTTTGCCTGTTCCTTTGCATAAGAAAAGAGAATGGGAAAGAGGTTATAATCAAAGTTATCTACTGGCTGATAAAATTGCAGATTATGTTGGAGGACATGTAGAGAAAATTGCTGTTGTAAGGAAAGTGTATACCAAGAGCCAGACAAAGTTGACTAAAGAAAAAAGAATAGAAAATATCAAAGATGCATTTGAAGTTATAGTGCCCGAACTTTTAGAAGGAAAAGATATCATCATAGTAGATGATGTAATAACTACAGGAGCTACTTTAAAATCTCTGTCTTTTACTATTAGAAAAGCCGTTCCTTCAGTTCGTATTTATGGATTGGTATTTGCAAGGGCAACCCAGCCCCATTTTTTGAGGCAAATCTTGCTATAAAGTCAAGGGGTGTATAACTTAATCTAAAGCAACATATCTGCAGATAATCTTGAAAAGTGGGGCTGTATAATTTTGATTTTTTCTATATTTATGTTATTCTTAAAATAACTTTTATGTATAATTAATTTTTGTCGTATGAGTGATTCTGATGTAAATCCAAACAGCCAGACTTCAGGATTGTTTGGCAACAGAAGTGAAGAAGAAGTAAGAGAAGAGAAATTGAAACTTATTGAGGAGAAAGGCATCAATCCTTATCCTGCCAGATGCAACTGCAGTTTGCCCATATCTTATGTTTTGGATAAGTTTGACGAGCTTGCAAAAAGCGGAGAGGAAGTGGTTGTATGCGGCAGGATAAGATCTATGCGCATCCATGGAGGATCTTCATTTGCAGATTTGGAAGATGAATCAGGTAAAATACAGCTTTATTTTAAAAAAGATGAAATAGGAGATGAAAATTATAAATTCTTTACTGATTTGATAGATTCAGCTGATATTTTAGAGGCAAAAGGATATGTTTTTACCACCAAGAAAGGTGAAAAGAGCATTAAAGTTAGAGAATACAGGCTTTTGGCTAAAGCCCTGCTGCCGCTTCCTGAAAAATGGCATGGCCTGACTGATACTGAGATAAGATACAGAAAAAGATATCTGGATCTGCTTGCCAATAAAAATGTAAAAAATATCTTTGAAAAAAGATCATATATGGTAAGAGAAATAAGAAGGTTTTTTGACGACAGAGGTTTTATAGAAGTGGAAACACCCATTCTTCAGCCTATACCGGGTGGAGCAACAGCCCGCCCTTTTATCACTCATCACAATGCACTTGATATAGATCTTTATTTAAGGGTTGCTCCTGAACTGTATTTAAAAAGGCTTATTGTAGGCGGGTTTGAAAAAGTGTATGAAATTGCAAGGTGTTTTAGAAACGAGGGCATTGACAGAGAACACAATCCTGAGTTTACTCAGATAGAGTTTTATCAGGCTTGGGCAGATTATAATGATTTGATGAAACTCACAGAAGAGCTTTTTGCATATTTGGTTCCTAAAATCACAGGAGATATTAAAATAGAGTTTGAGGGAAAAGAAATAGATTTTACACCTCCTTACAGGAAAGTTACATTTAGGGATCTTTTAATAGAGTATGCAGATTTGGATATTGACAATCTGCTTGATGAAGAAGAGCTTATAAAAGAAGTGGTCAGCAGAGGAGTGGAAGTGGAGAAAGGCTGGAGCAGGGGCAAAATTCTGGACGAACTATACAAAGAGCTCGCAAGGCCTCACTTGACAGGACCTGTTTTTCTCATAGACCATCCTGTAGAGCTTTCTCCACTTGCCAAGAAAAAGGAAGACAATCCCAGATATGTGGAGAGATTTCAGCTTATTATTGCAGGCAGAGAGGTATGCAATGCATTTTCAGAGTTGAATGATCCCATAGACCAGCTTGAGAGATTTAAAGAGCAGGAGGAAGCAAGGCAGGCAGGAGACGACGAAGCACATAGGATAGATATGGATTATGTAGAAGCACTCAAACATGCTATGCCTCCTACAGCAGGATTTGGTATGGGTATAGACAGGCTGGCATCTATTTTGACCAATTCTCACAATCTCAAAGAGGTTATTCTTTTCCCTACACTGAAGCCCAAAGAAGATTAATAATTAATACATTTTTATGACCAGAGAAGAAGCGCTTGATCTGCTCCATCAGCATGTAAAAAATCAAAATCTTATCAAGCATATGCTTGCAGCTGAAGCTATTATGAGGGCATTGGCAAGAAAGTTTGGTGAAGATGAGGAAAAGTGGGCCCTGGCCGGTCTTTTGCACGATATAGACTGGGAGGAGACACAGGATACGCCAGAGCTGCATACTGTAAAGTCAAAAGAATACCTGACAGAGGCAGGCCTTGACCCGGAAATTGTGCAGGCTATATATGTGCATAACCATGTGCATGGTATAGAGCCCAAAACCCTTTTGGAAAAAGCGCTTTACAGTGCTGAAGAGCTCACAGGACTGATAGTTGCCTGCGCTTTGGTTCAGCCTGATAAAAAACTTGCAAGTGTGAAGAGAGAGTCAGTTTTAAAAAAATTCAAACAGCCGTCATTTGCTGCAGGTGTAAACAGGGATATTATCCTGAAAGCAGAAGAATATCTGGGACTTTCTCTGGAAGAACTTATAGATATAGAACTTTCTGCTATGCAGGAAATTGCAGATGATTTAGGATTATAATAAAATATTTTATATGTTAAATAAACAAGAAAAAAATAGAGCAGAGTCTGATCCATTACAAGAATTAGAGCAACTTAGAGAGCGTATAGATAAAGTTGATGAGAAAATTTTGCAATCCCTTGCAGAGAGGTTTGAATTAGTTTCCAAAATTGGCGAGTTGAAACGCCGTCATGATTTAAATGTTTATGATCCAGAAAGAGCTCAAGAAGTAGAAAATAAATGGAGTTCATATGCAGAGCAATCTGGTTTTTCTCCAGAGTGTGCGATAAAAATTTATAAAACTATACATGAATGTTCTGTCAATGCACAAAAAAGTATTCAAGATTAATCTATGATTTCCAAGGGAGTGGCAACATTTACACTTGACTGGGGCAAGTGTCCGCCATGGCTTTTCAGGAGAATGGTATCTTTGGGCAGGGAGATTGTCAGGATTATAGTAGAGGAAGAGGGGCCTGAAGAATTTGTAAGAAGAATGGGCGATCCTGTGTGGTTTCAGTCATTGGGCACTGTGCTTGCTTTTGATTGGAATGCGTCAGGCCTGACTACAACTTTAACAGCTGCTTTGAAAGAAGCAATCAAAGGCAGGGAAGAGGAGCTTGGTGTATATATCTGCGGAGGGAAAGGAAAAACATCCAGAAAAACGCCTGAGGAGATAGAAGAACGTGCATCTGCTGCCGGGCTTTCAGATAAAGACTCACAAAACCTTGTTTATAATTCAAGAATGTCTGCCAAAGTTGATTCCTGTCTTCTGCAAGATGGCTATCAGATATATCATCATACTTTTATATTTTCCAAATCAGGAAGCTGGACTGTGGTTCAGCAGGGCATGAATACCAGCTTGCAGACTGCAAGACGCTATCACTGGCATTCAGGTTATATTTCAGATATGTTGTCTGAACCGCATTCTGGCATAAGCACGCAAAAAGTTTTAGACAAAGTTTTGGATCTGACATCTTCCAAAAGCATAAAAAACAGAGATGTATCCTACAAGTTATTGTCATCTTTGAGTTTTAAAGAGTTGATGAAAGATCTTGCTGTTGTCTCCCGTCATAAAGGAAAACTTTCTCAGATGATCAGAATGAAAGACAGACATACATCAGCTCAATTGACACTTCTTGATCTGAAGGGATGTGAGTTTAAGGAGTATGATACTTTGTATGAGGATTTTTCTGCAAATAAGTATTTGCAGAAAGTAATATACAATCTTACTCTGCAGAAGCCGAACAGCTTCAAGCAGGTTTTATCCACACAAGGAGTGGGTCCCAAGACTGTGCGGGCACTGTCTCTGGTTGCAGAAGTTATCTATGGCGCAAAGCCTTCCTATGAGGATCCGGCAAGGTATTCATTTGCACATGGCGGTAAAGACGGATCTCCTTATTTTGTAGATAGAAAAACCTATGATTACACCATTCAAACATTTAAGAAATATATATCCAAAAGCAGGATTTCCAGACTGGAAAAAGTAAAGATTATAGAAAGGTTGGATAAGAAGAAAGGAAGCTAATTTTCAATTTTCAATTAACCAATTTTCAACTTTATGCAGAAAGTGGTTTTTACAGATTTAGATGGAACATTGCTTGATGGAGATACTTATTCGTATGAAGTATCCTTACCGTATGTGGAAAAAGTCAAATCTTTAGGTGTGCCTATAGTTTTTTGCACTTCCAAGACCAAGTCAGAAAACGAGTACTACCAGAAAAAACTGGGTGTATATGATCCTTTTATTATAGAAAACGGAGGAGCAATATATATACCTGATAAATATTTTGATTTTCCTATAGCTGAGTTTGCCGAAGGTTACACTGTTGAAAAGGATGGAGACTACGATGTGATAGTCTTGGGTGTCAAATATGATTATTTAACAGATGTACTTAGGAAAATAAGGAAGGAAAAAGGCTGGAGGATAACAGGATTTTCAGATATGACGCCAGATGAAGTGGCCCGTGATGCTAATCTTTCTATTGATATGGCAAAATTGGCAAAGGATAAGATGTATAACGAAAGTTTCAAATTTGAAGAAGGGCCGGAGAAAGATGAAGAGCTTAAGAAAGAAGTTTCAAAGTACGGGCTTAAACTTGCCAGAGGAGGAAGGTATTACAATATCATAGGAAAAGAAGCAGGCAAGGGAAAAGCTGTGAAAATACTTACAGAGATGTTTAGAAAAAAGTATGGAGAAGTGGAGACTATAGGCATAGGTGACAGCTTCAACGATGAGTCCATGCTTGCGGTTGTGGATATACCTGTACTTGTTAAAAATAGGGCAGGCATCTGGAATAGAGAAGTAGAAGTTGATCATCTCCAAAAGATTGATGGAAAAGGACCCATAGGATGGGTTGAAGCAATTAAAAAGTTTGTTTTATGAGCAGACTTAGAAGACAGGCAGCAGAAGAAGTTGATTTCCCGGATATAGAAGTGGGCAGGAAGATAAATCCTGAAAAGTCAACAGCTTTGGAAGAAATAGTATTATATGCAAAATCTCGTATTCCGAACAGGGTCTTGTATGAGATATTTAGAAAAACAATAGTAAATACATTTGAGACCACAACATTGAAAATGGAAGATGACACTTATTTTGTCTTTACAGGAGATTTAAGAGCTATGTGGATACGCGATTCTGCGCTTCAGATATATAACTACATTTTTCTTGCCAAGTATGACAGTGTACTTGACAGAGTTGTAAGAGGTACTATAAAGAGACAGATGAGAGCATTGTGCAGAGATCCGTATCTTTATGCTTTTTTTGAGGATTATTCTCCCCGCAGAAGGAAAGACGGCCATCCATTGAGAAAATATGAGCTGGACAGCCTATGCTGGCCTATATGGATAGCTTATAAGTATTGGAGATATACAGGATATGAAGGAGTTTTTGATGAGGACTTTGCCAAGGGCATAGAAAGCATTGTCTCTACTTTGGAGATAGAGCAGGATCACAGCAAAAAATCTACTTATAGCGCTTTGGATAATCTTTCAGACAATGATAAAAAACGTCACCTTATATCCAAAGAAAATCCAGTAGTCTATACAGGTCTTGTCTGGTCAGGGTTTAGACCAAGTGACGATCCCTGCCAGTATAACTACCTTATACCATCTCTTGCATTGGCCAAGGTCACTCTTGAATACTTGGAAGAAATTGTTGAAAGATTCTATGAGAGTATGTTGATGGATAAGATAGTGAAGTTAAGGAGCGACATAGAAGCGGGTATAAAAATGTACGGCATATATGATGATAAAAAGCGAGGCAGCTTGTATGCTTATGAGGTGGATGGTATGGGCAACTATAACCTGATGGATGATGCAAATTATCCTTCACTTCTGTCTTTGCCGTGGATAGGCTACTGCAGGAAAGATGATAAGATATACAAAACTACCCGTTCCTTTATTTTAAGTCACAGAAATCCATACTTTTATGCAGGGAAGATAGCCAGAGGTATAGGCAGCCCTCACAGGAAAGGCGTCTGGCATCTGTCTCTCATAATGCAGGCTTTGACATCTTCTTCTGAACAGGAAATAGAAGAGATGATAGATATGTTGGCTAACACTACTGCAGGGACTTATTATATGCATGAAGCATTTGATCCGAACAGGCCTGAAAATTTTACCCGTAAATGGTTTGCTTGGGCAAATACCATGTTCGCCCATCTGATGATAGAAAGATACTCTTTACTTGATTGTTTTGAAAATGAGTAGTGAATTATGTTAAAATATATAATTGATTTATGTGTTCCAATCAAATTTCACAAGAATTCTGAATTTCACATAAAAATCCTAAATCCTAAACCTAAGAATTCCAAATGCCAAAATCCAAATGTCAAATAAAATCCCAAGTCCCAAATCCAAAATAACAATAATGATAGTTTTGGCTTTGACACTGTATATTGGTCAACTTGCCCAGCTTCACTTTTTGAGGTAAATCTTGCTATAAAGCCAATGGGTATATAATTTGATTTAAAGCAACATATCTGCAATAATG
>WFTA01000038.1 GCA_015485715.1 Patescibacteria group bacterium | reverse complement strand
TTGTATGCTCTCGTATACGTTTGATCTTCATCAAGATATTTCCGATGCTCTTTTGTATTCTACTAGGGCTGATTTTTGGCAGGAAAACACCCTACATCAAGGAAGTAACGATTTAAATTTGCCTGTAAATAATCAAATAGACTATATAAGGCTTAAAAAATCAAATATTAAAGCAGTTTTTGCTGTAACCTGCGCTATTGGTATCGATTTGTCTAAAAAAGATTCTCAAGATCCTGCTTCCTGTGTAGTGCCAGCAAAAGATCACTTCAGAGAGTCTCTTAAACACATTAATTTATATCATAACTTAAAAAGACAGTCAAAAGGAGAAATAAATTTTATCCTCTCTCCTGAGGATTTAGATAAAATACCAGAATACGAAATAAGTTTTCTTCTTGCTATGGAGGGCGCAGATTCTTTAACTGATAGTTTTATAGAGTTGTATACCTACTATAATCTGGGACTCAGGAGTATATCTCTTACTTGGAGTTATACCAATAATTTAGCCGGGGGGTGCAATTATCCTGATGATGGCTTAACTGAAATAGGAAAAAAGATTATTAAAGAAATGAATAAACTCGGTATTATTCTTGATCTTGCTCATATTAATGAAAAAAGTTTTTATCAGGCATTGGAAGTAAATGAAAAACCGGCTATCATCTCCCATACTGCCAGCAAATCTGTTTACAATCATCCTCGTAATGTAACTGATGATCAGCTCAAAGCCATAGCTCAAACCAGAGGAGTTGTGGGTATATTTGGTATACCCAGAATGATTGGAGATATAAAGAACAAAGATTTAACTTTAGAAGATATATATAGGCATATTGATTACGTTGTAAATTTAATTGGTATAGATTATATCTCTATTGGAAGCGATTTTGGCGCAATGCTTGATACTAAACTTATTCAGGATTTCTATGATGTTACCTGCATAGATAAGCTTATTGATTTTCTTAAAAATAAAGGTTACACTCAAGAACATATAGATAAAATCACACATCAGAATATAGAGAGGGTTTTAAGGGAGGTTTTACCAAGTTATGTATATTAAATATGCAGAAAAATAAAGAAAAATATGGATTTTGGAGGTCCCCTCTTACTGAAAGTACTCTGTCAAAACTATTGATCCCAAGGGGCCTTGAGAGGATAATCCATCCTACATATCAAGGTAATGATATATATTTTATCAAAGTTATACCCAATGAGAATAATAGAAGAGTATTTTTAAAATATGATCATTTACATAAAAAGATAAAAATTATTACTCCATCCTCGTATAGCCTAAAAACAAATCTTGATGAGTATGATGGTTTACCCTTTGTTTTAAAGGAAAATTTGCTTTATTTTGTAAATCAGTACGATCAAAGTATATATTGTCAAGACGTGTATAGGGGTAGTATAGAAAAAATAGTAGAAGGAGATGGTTATAATTATGGCTACTTAGTGGTAGATAAGGAAAATAGAAATTTATATTGTGTTCGTAAAAGACGTACCAATAGCATCTCATATAGACAGGAGATAGTAAAAATAGATTTATGTTCCAGAAAAATCGAAGTGTTATTTGATAAACATGAATACTATTCGTATATTACTTTAAATCCAGATAATAATATGATTGCTTTTAGGTGTTGGGACAATCCTCATATGCCTTGGAATTGTTCCTATTTGTATGTTATAGAATTAAATCGAAATGGAGATGTTAAACATATATATCCGGTAATAAAGAATAAACATACTTCTATAAATGATCCTATGTGGTCTGTAGATAATAGTCTTTATTTTACTTATGATAAAAATGGATGGTATCAAATATATAGAGTTAAAAATTTAAGAAATAACCCAGAGTTAATAATTGATATAAAGGCGGATTTTTCTGATAAACTATTCGGCCTAGGAAATCGTAAATATGGACTATTAGATGATAGACACATTTTTGCAGTCGGTATGTCAGAAAAGGGTCAACAATGTTGTTTTATTGATGTTAATACCAAGAAGATTAAAGAAGTAAAATTACCTTTTACTTATTATTCTTATGTGTCCACTAAAAGAGACAGGATATTGTTTGTAGCTGCTGATTACACATCATTTAGTGCTTTGTATGAGTATGATTTTTCAGGAAGACAGTTGAGTAGGATTACAGGTTCTATAGTAAAAGTTAAAAAGGAATATATTTCTATTCCTGAGAAAATATGTTATACTACTTCCGGAGGAGATAAAGCTTGGGGGTATTTGTATAGACCGAAAAATAAGCACTATAAAGTTAAAAATCCAACACCATTGATTATTAATGTTCATGGTGGTCCTACTTCTTACCATGAACCAGTCTTTGATCCAGCGATACAATATTTTACAACACGGGGATTTACAGTATTTTCTGTAGATTACAGAGGAAGTTATGGGTATGGCAAAGAATACAGAGATAAGCTAAAGGGAAAATGGGGATTGATAGATGTAGATGATTGTATATTTGGTGTTCTTTATTTATATAAGAAAGGATTGATAGATATAAATAAGGTATTCATTAGAGGGAGAAGTGCAGGGGGATATATTGTCTTGCAGTCTTTGGTTAGATCTAGGTTATTTAGAGGAGGAGTATCGTATTTTGGGGTGAGTAATATTTTACAGTTAAGAAAGCAAACCATAGATTTAATAAAGAGTTATTTTGATTGGTTAGTAGGTACATACCCTGAACAGAAAGAAAAATATAAAATTTTTTCTCCTTTTTATAATGTAAAATTTATAGATACTCCTATCCTGTTTTTGCAGGGTGGATGTGACAGGATAGTACCGTTAAATCAAGCGGAGAAAATGCATAAAGTTTTGAGGAAGAAGGGTGTTAAATCAAAATTAGTTTTTTTTAGAGATGAATCTCACGGGTTTACAAAAAAAGATAATATAGTCACTTCTCTAAGAGAGGAACTTAAGTTTTATCAATTGATTTTAAATAAAGTATATGAATACTAAATTATCTACAAAAATTATAAATTTTTTAGAACAACTAGTTTCTGTGGAATCGGTAAAGGGTAATTATAATGAACTGAATCGAGCATTAGATGTATGTACAAGATATCTTAATGGTTATACTATTGAGAGGTTTGAAAGTAACAAGATCCCCAGTATCCTTATTTATAAAGGCAGTAGAAGACCAAAGAAATTTAAAATTATTCTTAATGCACATCTTGATGTTGTTCCTGCCAAAAAAGAACTTTTTAAATTAAAACAAAAAGGTAATAAGTTATACGGACGAGGGGTTTATGACATGAAAGGAGGAGCAGTCTGTGAGATACTTTCGTTTTTGGAAGTAAGTGGTAAAGTAAACTATCCGTTAGCGTTGCAGTTGGTTACTGATGAGGAAATAGGAGGATTCGATGGTACATTACATCAATTAAAAAAAGGTGTCAGGTGTGAGTTTGTATTAGCTGGAGAGCCTACCGATTTAAATATAGGCAATCAAGCTAAAGGTATTATATGGGTGAAGGTAAATGTAGAAGGCAAAGAAGGACATAGTGCTTATCTGTGGGAAGGTGACAATGCTGTTAAAAAAGGAAGTGAATTTATAAATGAGCTTGTTAAAAGATATCCTATACCCAGAAAAGAAGTATGGAGGACAACAGCAAATATATCTTATTTTATAACGGATAATAATAGCTTTAATAAAGTACCGGGACAATCTGAGATAGCTGTAGATATTAGATATTTGCCCGGCAAGAGAAAAGAGGTTTTGTATTTTTTGAAGAAAATATCCAAAAAATATAAAGTAAATTTTGAAATAGTTTTTGAGGGAAAGTCTTATTATACTGCCGTAAAT
>WFTA01000037.1 GCA_015485715.1 Patescibacteria group bacterium | reverse complement strand
TTATTTTACTTATTTCTGAACCTAGGAAATCATAGTATTTTATTATACTATGTATATCCCTCGAATTCTGAAATTTAGCTAATTTATCCTTAAACATCTCTTCAAAAAATCCAACTACCAATTCCTTTTTCCTTGCTTCTTTTTTTTCTGTCCTTGAAAAAATACCACTTAACAACTTTCTTTGTGCTCTTGAATCGTCACTTACACTATAGATACTTTTAACTTTATTATATATATCTGCATACGAATTTGTATTACAAATGTCTACTAATTTCTTATGTGTAGAAGGATCAAAACCCAACATATCTATAAATAAAGAGATAAAATATTTTTCTCTATCTCCTTCCTCTGTTTTTGGGATAAGGTCAAGGTCATCAATTAATTTACTTGTTTCTATAAATTCTTCATAATCGTGAAAACTGTCTTTAAATGGTTGAATTTTTTTTATTTGTTTTTCACTCAAAATGTCTTTTTCTGATAAATTATATATTTTTCTGTTTTTTTCTCTAAATATTTTTCCCAACCAATAAGCATCTATACACGGACCTAATAAACCAATCATAGTACTATACTCATATTGACCACCTTCTCTTTCTCTTACTTGAAAATAAACCTTTGTAAATGATACAGATGGCCTATAATCTCTTGATTTTAGAAGTTTTCGTATCTCACTCGGAAGTATCCCACTGCTTAACATTTCCTTTCTTCTTGTCCGAATTTTTCTAAACAAACCCGTTAATTCATGTCTATTATTTGTAGTCATATTTTCACACATATTAATTTTAAAGTTTGTTATCTGGGGTATTTTATAGGAAAATTTTGATTTTGTCAAGTATATATGACAGAATATTATTAAAAATGTGATATTTTTGGCTAAAACAAGACAAAAAAGTTTTTATATATAGTTATATATATCAAACAAGATACAAAATATAAATATCAACTTTCACCATAACCATATATACTGTCTTCTTGACCTGATACAAATCCAATAATCAACAATATAAAAAATACCATCCCTTCTCCCCTCTTTTACTTTCCCTCTTTTACTCCTGTCAAATATTTGACGATCGTCAAATATTTGAAAATTGTTTCTACATAGATATCTTAATATTTTTTATTTTACTTCTCTTATTTTACTTCCTTTATAAGCTCTGATTTTAAATTTTTAAAATTTTTATGTAAGCTTTTATTTTAGATTATGATTTTGTATATTTTATAATTCTTTGTCTCTGTATACCTACTTTCCCTTTATTTATTTCATTATTTTGTCTTTTCTTTATCTTCTTTAATAAAAATAGTTTAGAAGTCATCATCATCAAAATTGAAGAAATCCTCTATGCTCTTTCCCTTAAAAGGATCTTTATCATCCTTGCCTTTTTCTTCTACTCCAAGCTTGGATCTTTCTAAAATCTCAGCTTCTACTTCTTCTCGAGGTCTTCCGTATTTATACATAGATAGTTCTTTGAGATATTGGGCCTGTTTGGGGTTTCCGGGTATAGGCGGATCAGTTACTATAGAAAACGCCCTCTGTACTGTGTTGTAAACAAGCATCTTCACATAAGCATTAAATTTTTCAAGGTTTACCAAATCATATTCCCCAAATACAGGAGCCATAATCTGAGCAATGGTAGGTGCATCTTCTACACCTATCCTAAAGCTAATAACTGTCCCTACATTTCCAAGAACCGCATCTCTAATAGATGTATCCTGTCCTTTAACAAGCTGTCCCAAATACTGATGAGCCATAGTCAGATTAAGTTTGTACTTCCTAGCCTCAGATAAAATAGTAGCTATAGAATCTGTGGTATAGTTTTGAAACTCATCAATATAAAGATAGAAATTTTTTCTTTCCTCAAAAGGCAGATTTGCCTGATAAAAAGCGGCCATCTGTAACTTTGAAACCAAAATAAGACCTAAGAGATTGCTGTTGACCTCACCAATCTTCCCTTTGGAAAGATTGACAAGCAATATCTTCCTCCTCTGAAATATATCCATAAAATCTATGCCCGATTTGGGTTGTCCTATAATATTTCTCATCATCTCATTTTCAATAAACCTCCCTACTTTTGATATAAGGTAACCCAACATATCAGATCGTGTCTGCCCTGTAGTCTGAGCCATTTCCTTCTCCCAAAACGCCCTGACAATAGGATCTTTTACAGATTTAAGCTTGTACTTTTGGAAATCAGTATCTGTGAACATTCTGGGTATCTCAACCAGTGTTCCCGGCTCATTTTCATCTGCCATAAGTGTAAACATTGCATTTCTCATATAATGTTCAAACATAGGACCAATCATGGCAGGATCTGTAACCAATTTATAGAAAATTTGTATCATTTCCTGAGTTATAAAATCTTTCTGCTCAGGAGTTTTGGCTTCAAGCATATTAAGACCTATAGGCCTTTGGGTAAGAGACGGATCAAAAAGTACCACATCTTCAAATCTTTCCTTGGGTATTCTCTCAAGCAGATACTCTACAAAATCACCGTGCGGATCCACAACCCCAACACCTTCACCATTATAAATATCCTGTAAAGCCATATTCTGCATTAGATTTGATTTGCCCACACCCGTAGTCCCTATAATATACACATGCCTTGCTCTATCTACTGGAGCTATCCTGACAACTCTTTCTATATTTCTATAGACGTTCCTGCCAATCCTGATTCCTTCCTGAGGCAAATTCACAGGAGCCGGAGCCTTACGAGAAGTAAGCCATTTTATATTTGGAGTTGTGGTTGTAGGAAGAGGAAAATGAAAGAGCGATGCAAGTTCTTCTGTATTAAAAATACTCTTCTTCTTTTCATTAAACTCTCTGAAGATCACACTCTGAATAATTTTATCGAGTTTTTCAGAGCTTGGAGCTAGAGTATTGCCATACTCATAAATATTATACTTAGTAAAACTATTTACAATATTTTCAAAATGAAGGGAGATGTTGTTCTCATTTGGCCCTACCAAAAGTACTTTGATGTTGACCTCCAATCCTGCCTTGGCATTCTTCTCCTCTATGAGCTTTGCCATTTCTTCCTCTTTAGGTGTGAGTCTTAAAGGTTTATCGTCATCCTTTTTTGCTCCTGAAAATGGGTCATCTTTTGATTTACTTTTGAAGGCATCTTTAAACTCAGACCCAATAGCCTTAAGGATTTTCCAAACCGTATTTTCATCTTTTTTATATAATTCTTCCCCCCGTTTTATCCTTGCTACAGCATTTTTTGCTGCAAAATGCCACTTTTTGGGTGCAGATCTTACTGTAAACTGCACAACAGCGCTCTCCTCTTTTGATAATCTGCTCAAAATATTATTCAGACCCTCCATAGGATCTGATTCAAAACTCTGGTATGTCTTTATAGGAAGATAAAAGGGCTGTGTCTGCTTAATATAAGTACCCTTGATATGACATCTAGGCTTGAATATGTTGTAATCATCAACCTCCTCAAGCTCAACGTTTTTATAGCTTGCCCTTATCTGCTGCAAAAGATAATTTACAAGATTATTTGGTATAGCAACATAAAAAGATATTATTCCATCCTTTACTACAATTTCAAAAGATATTTTCTCATGCCTGTATTTACCCAACAGCTTATCAAGAAAAGAATTTTTAACCGGCAATCCTCCTATTGCTGCTATAAAATGCTCTGCTTGGTTGAGCATACTCTTAAATTGCTCTGTCTCAGCCGCACCTCCTTCTACAGGCTGTTGATCTGCTTTTTTAGGAAGTTCTCTCGGAAGAAGTACTAAAAATAACTTATAATCAGCCCTGAGCAGTGCTTTGGTTGTTTTAGTAAATCTACTGACAAAAATAAAAAGAAGACTCACTAAAACAAGCAAAAATATAATGACAACAAAAACCCCGTCCATTTTCTTGCTTTAAATTTTAAATCCCTACCCTATCTTGCAAGCCTCAATATCTTATCAGTCCTAAGCTTTGCTTCTTGGACAACAAACCACTTATTCACGCCCGGTATTAGCCTGAGCCAGTTCTTGATAAGCTCAAATATTTTCTGTACTTTGACTTTAGCCTGATGCAGAAGACTATAAATCTGCTCAGCAACTTTCTCACCAGTCTCTTTGAAAATTCTCTGACTACGAGAATCCATACTTAAATAAATATCCTCAAGCCCTTCTGCAAGTATACTTTCTATCTGTTTTATTTTCTCTCTTTTTATTAATGCCTGTCTTGGCAATGCCTTAGACGGCCTTCTGTGAGATGTTTGTGTATTTTGATCAAATGTTGAAGTTTTCTCCTTTTCTCCTGTTATTGTTGATCTTTCTACTCTTTCAACCTGTGGCTCAGATTCTGGGGACACAACAACCCTTCCCTGAAATTTCTCCTGCATATTTTCAGGGGTCTGCTTATTGTCTAGATCCTGAAAATCAACTCCATTTTTTTGTGCCTTTGTCATATACTATACTTTTTTATATAATTATATATTAAAATAATAAAATTAGCAAAATTTTAATATTTAAAGCTACAATCTTTCTATTATCATATTTTATATATTTTGTCAAGATTTATCGCTAAAACCATATAACAATACAAGCTTTCCCTTGTTTTTGACAATTTTGGTATATAAATAAAAATATTGTATAATTTATAATATGATTTTAGAAAACAGATCAAAAAAAGTAAAATGGGTGCTGGTTAAAACACCTACCAAATCAAATTTAGAATATCTAAATGAAAGATTTGGTATAGATAAAAACGACCTATCTTTGGTTCTGCCACCATTTCAGCGCCCTCGTATTTTAAAAAAAGAAAAATACATAGTGATGATTTTACATTTTCCGTACTACAACAGAACTACCAAAGAAATAAAAACATCAGAAGTAGATTTTTTTATTGGCAAGGATTTTCTTATTACTGTCACAGACGGCAAACTTCCGCCCCTTCTTAATTTATTTGATGATATCGAGGATCCTGATTACAAAAATAAACATAATCTAAAAGACAATATGGGCAATCTTTTATATGAAATACTACACAGTCTTCTTATCTATTTAGGCCCCATGCTGAATCATATTGCTCAAGACCTAGACCAAATAGAAGACAAAATAAAAAGCCAAACTATAGTTAAAAAAGAATATATAACAGATATACTTACCATAAAAACAAATATTATCAATTTTAGAAAAACCATTCAGTCACACAAAAATGTTATAAAAAAACTCATAATCGCAGGATCCAACCTTTTCAACCCCAACAAACTCAGACCATACTTTAATGAGCTTATAGAATATACTGTTGAGATATGGTCTACCCTTGAAAACTATACCTATACCATAAATGCCCTGCACGATACCTATGAATCTATGGTAACTTTTAAAATTAATCAAATAATGAAAGTCCTTACCCTATTCTCTGTTATAGTCTTCCCCCTCACTCTGCTTGCAGCCATATTTGGCATGAATACTGTTAACATGCCTTTGGTTGACAGTGAGTATGGATTTTGGGTTATAATAGGCATAATGCTTGCAGGCAGTGCTGTGATGTGGGGATATTTCAAATACAAAAAATGGATATAGTGTAAAATTAACAATTTTCAATTATCAATTTTCAAACCATAAGAATTCCAAATGACAACCCAGCTCCATCCAGCCCCACTTTTTGAGGCAGATTTAGGTATAAAGCCAATGGGTGTGTAATTTGATTTAAAGCAACATATCTGCAGATAATGTTGAAAAGTGGAGCTGGATTAAAAATTGGAAAATTGCTTTTATTTCTGAACATAAATATCACGATCGTCAAATATTTGAAATTGAAAATTAAAAAAATTGTTTGAAAATTGAAAATTGGATAATTGAAAATTTTATATTAGTATTTCGAATTTAGGATTTACTATCATAGTTATGTCTCAATCTGATATTTATATTTACAACACACTTAGTAGAAAAAAAGAAATTTTCAAACCGCTGAAAGATAAAGAAGTGAAGATGTATACCTGTGGTCCTACTGTATATGACTTTCCTCACATTGGAAATATGAGGGCTTTTTTGTTTGCTGATACACTAAAGAGGATGTTTTTATTTAATGGATACAAAGTAAAGCATGTTATGAATATAACTGATGTGGGACACTTAACAGACGATGCAGATGCAGGCGAAGATAAAATAGAAAAAAAGGCTAAAAAAGAAGGAAAAACAGCATGGGAAATATCCAAGTATTACACCGATATATTTCTCAGACAACTGGAAGATTTAAATATCATAAAACCTGATATTATGCCGAGAGCAACAGAAACTATAGAAGATCAGATCAAACTGATACAAATTCTGGAAGAGAAAGGATACACTTATAAAACATCAGATGGTATATACTTTGATACCAGCAAATTGGATGACTATGGCAAGCTGGCCAAGCTGGACATAAAAGGGTTAGAAGCAGGTGCCAGAGTAGAACACAATCCGGAAAAGAAAAATATAACAGATTTTGCCCTATGGAAGTTCTCAGCCCCAAACGGCGATGATCCTGCAAAATATCCTGACATTCCCCGCAGACAGATGGAATGGTCATCTCCATGGGGAATGGGATTTCCGGGATGGCATATAGAATGCTCTGTAATGTCTACTAAATATCTGGGTCAGCCCTTTGATATCCACACAGGAGGTATAGATCATATTCCTGTCCACCATACCAATGAGATAGCCCAAAGCGAGGCAGCCTATGGGAAGCCTCTTGCAAATTACTGGATGCATAATGAATTTTTGATAATAGACAATGCCAAGATGGCTAAATCTCTAGGCAACTTCTATACTCTGGAAGATATCATCAGACAGGGCTTTACACCCCTGTCTTACAGATACTTATGTCTCTCAGCACATTATAGGTCAAAACTTAATTTTACCCTCAATTCTCTTAGATCAGCTCAAAATTCACTCTCAAATATATATCAAAAAGTTCAAGAAATAAGACAATCAGATCCTGCAACCTCAACTCAAAAAGAAAAACTGGACAAACTTAAAAAGGAGTTTATTCAGGCTATAAACAATGATTTGGATACACCCAAAGCTATGTCTGTATTTTGGGAAACACTCAAAGTACCCTCGAAAGATACACTTGTATATGTTTTAGATATGGATAAAGTGTTTGGTTTGGAAATAGAAAAAAATTCCTTTATAGATATTCCTCAGGACATACAAAAATTAATTTATTTAAGAAAAAAAGCCAGAACAGAAAGGGATTTTGAGACAGCAGATAGATTAAGAGAAGAAATAGAAAAAATGGGATACAGTGTTGAAGACACACCAAGCGGGACCATAGTAATCAAAAAAGACATATCTTAACTACTTCTCACTCTTACCAGATAATATCACAAGTGCTAATATTGGCATTACTGTCCATAGGAAGTATCCAATAGGTGAAATAAAAACTTTTTGAATATAAAAAGAAAATTTGTCAGTTAAATCCTTTGGTAAAAACGAAAGAATGATGGCTATTATAAGCCCTGTATGCAATATGGAAAATACTATTGATTTAAAAATAGACTTATCTCCTACTCCACTACCTATATCAAACACCCGCAGCTGATCAAAAAGTGAAAATAAAAGCAGAAATAAGACAAAAAACAGAACAATCTGAAACATACTTATACTTCCAAGAGTTTTGTTTGCTATTTGATCTACCAGAGGTACGCTCCTCACAACAGCAAAGGACATATATATAGACACCAGCATCACAACTATCCTGTCTTTACCCATAACAAAACCATATACAAAAGAACCTATTATAAAAAATAGCCACACAAACAAATCCCATGTAGGATCTGCAAAATTTATACCTCTTACATACTCCCCTATATTTTCCAAATTCATATCTTACATTTTACTGCTACATATAAAGAATAGCATATTTAGCCGCTACAGGCAAAATTAAACCTACTTAAACACAACTCAAAATTTTAAAATTTTATCCGCATTATGCCAGAAAAATTTATCCACCATATCCCTCTCCGTCCTGTCAAGTAGATAACTTTCCAATCTCACCAGATCTGATATTTTTTCAAGACCATGCATCAAACTCGATTTAAACATCCCATCAAAATCACTTCCCAGAGCAACAATATTCTCGCCTCCGTCAAATTTGGATACAACATAATCAAAATGTCTGTACCAATCATCTATAGTTTGACCTCCCACAAAACCTTTTACAAAAGAAAGGCCAAATACAGCATCTCTGTCTATCAAAGCCTGAATCTGGTCATCTTTTAGATTTCGGTGATGAGGGTTTATGGAATAAACATTGGCATGGGAGCACATCAAAGGATGATTGTCAGGTACAATCTCTAAAATATCAAAAAAAGTTTTGTAGCTGGTATGGGCAAGGTCTATGATAAATCCCATTTCAACCATTTTTTTAATTACCTTTCTCCCAAGATCAGTTAAGCCTGTATCTGTCTCTGTAGCATTACCACAGCCGAGATTGCTGTCTTTATTCCACATAATACCTATGCTTTTGATATTGTTTCGTTTGAATTCCTGCAGGAAGGATAAATAATTATTTTCATCCAGAAAATAAAGACTCTCTATATGTTTAATAATTTTTATATTTATATTCTTATTTTTTAAATCTTCGATAAGATTATCATAATATGAGCTTTGCTCTTTATAACTCTTTATCAAATCGTCTTTTCTGCTTATATCCATATTTTGGGTATAAGGAAATATAACTCCAAACAAAGCCACAGTATTTGTATCAAGTGCGTCTGGTATACTTATTTGGTGAATAATCTCTTCATCATCCCAAAATCTTTCTGTAAATACATTTTCTATGGGTTTAAATAAATCAACCTTTCCGTTTAATGCGCAGAAACTTATATCACAGTGGAGGTCTATTTTAGATACAGGCATATCTTTTTAGTTAATTTTGTTTATCAGTCGAGCTGGCTATTGATTCTAATCCTCTGAGAAATGTTTCTGCAAGATTAGGCGGTTTTACATTTGGATTGGGTAGATTTTTGTGAGGTGCCTCTCTTACAGTATTTATTATATATTCTCTAAGGTCGTGAGGCAAAGCTGCAAGTTCAGACACTGCAAATCCCTGTTGTGCACATACAGGATATCCATATTCTACTTCTCCTTTTTTGGGTGGTGGTACAAAATCATCTGACCTTAAGCCCTGAGATAAAATGTGCATTGTTTCTAGATCTTGTTCTGAGAACATACCAGATTTACTCATATAATCCAAAACATATCTTCTATTCTTTCTTTCTGAACCTATATGGAGCATGCCACCTATCCCACAAATCAAAAAGAAGAGATTAGTACTGAAATTTACTATATTTATTTTTCCTTCCTTTAAATCATCAAATGATAATACATTGTTATCTTCCGTGATAAATAAAATCTCCTTGTTATTCTGATTATTTATAGCTATATATAACCTCTTCTCCTCTCCTTCTCTAATATACAATCCTACTTCTTCATATCTCTTATTGTTATTCTTTAGTCTAAATAAAAAATATTTCTGTACAAACTCCCATCCTAATTTATCAACTATTAATTTTAATGAATTTAATGTTCTTTCTTTGTATCTATGATCCATACTTGTTAACTTGAATGGTATTACCGTGTCATCTTTTATAATACCATTTTCTTTCATAATTTCCATTTGTCTTTGAGGAATATACCTTTGTACAAACCACTGAATACCTTCATGATTAAATATACTGGATAATAGATTTTTCTTTTGTGAATCTGTTAAGTGTGAAAAAAGTTCATGGTTTGAAAGTGCAAATTCTTTATACCTCTTTAGTGCACGGTAAAAATGGTTAAAACTATTTACCATAAGACGACGAAATATCATATCATACACACCACGCGGATCTCCTTTCTTTGAATATTTATTTTTAAAAAAATTAAAATGATCCTCAGAAATCAAATTGGGCTCAATATCAACTTTTAATAAATAGAAAAGCATTTGAATTATAACCTTTCTAATTTGTTTATGACTGGCAATTAAATCTTCAAGAGACATGCCATCTTCGTCATGTTCTTTTTTTCTTCTAACTTGCATTCCATCTATACCTCTTATAAAACGCTTAATCAAGAAAGCTTTTAGATCCAATATTACTTTATCATGAATAGATTCATGTGTGCTTTCTAAGATATCTTTTACTTTATTAAAAATACTAGCCAAATCACTTTCTGTAAACCATTTTTCAAAACTCATTCCCATTGCTACTGGCTCATTATTGGACGGTATAGGATTTGAAGGATGTCCATTATCTTTGACTTCTGCTGATGGAAATATCATGCTTATGAATCTAACACTATCGTGGTTAAACTCGTCTAAGCAACCATGTATTAATTTCAATGTCATCCTTTTTTCCCATCCTTCTTCTTTTAAATCATCACTATCAATTCCACTTATCTCTTCTAAGACTCCATCAAGCACCCTCTTGGGTGGTATATTCAAAAACGGTGTTGTCATATACTTATCACCCTCTGTATTAAGAGAAGGGATATGATCTCCTATTTTTCTTCCTGTAGCTCGCAAAATATTGGCTATAGTTAAGAGCCCCTGTGTGTGATACATTCTTGGAGTAAAGTTCGGGTGATATACTGTGATTATAGCCTCATCCCCATATATACCTCTTATCCCCTTTACCACAGACTTTAAAGGCTCAGGGAGGTTATCTATAAGTTCTTCTTCTGTCTTTTTTCCTTCTGGCAGATAGAAAAAGTATCTCTCTAAAATAGTTTCTGTTGTAAAGTCTTTTCTTTCATATTCTTCTGAAGACAGAGAAACAAAAACTGCATCACTATCTTTGTCTGTCTCTATGACATCTCCTGACAAAGAAGTAAAGACTTGATTTTTTTCTGCTTTTTGGGCAAATAAATAAGCAGATATTACAGGCTTTGAGATTGTATTCATATCTATAGTGCCTCTGAAAGCTTGGGAATCAAATTCTACAAGAGTTCCTGTACTTGTTTTAAAAGCAAGATTTGTATTTTTAAATCCTATTTTTTTAAGAATAAGATAATTGATTATTTTCAAATATACTTCTTCTCTCTTGGTCATTTTATCAATATTAACACTAAAAAGATAATATATTTTATCCTTTATTCGATAAGCTTTTTCAAAGCTTATTTTAGATACAAATCCCTCAAGCCATCTTGTCTCAATCCTGTCTCCCTCACCATTTTCTCCAAATATCATAATAAGTCTGTTGAGGATATATGAAGGGAATTCTGAGTTAACTGTATCTACAGGGAATTGTTCTATGAGCTGAGATGGGTTTTCTATGATTTCTGCAGCTGTATCCTTTATTGTCTTAAAGTCTAAAAAATCTTGTCTTTCTGGTACTTCAATTTGATTAATATCCTGAGAGTTTATATTAAACTCCATTTTCCCCTGCTCTGTCTTGTGAATGCTGCAGATGGGCAGATTTTCCGGAATAGCATTTATTTGCTCTTGTTTTGATAAAGCACTATAGGCTACAATATCATCTATAGTGGGAAGAGAGACAAGAGGCTTAGAACCCCAGTTGATTGTATGTATTTTTTGCAAATCCAAAGTATTTTCTGATACACCAAGTATAGTAAGTGGTCCTACTTCCTTTTTTCCTAACAATTCTCGTATTGTTTTCCAATCAAGCTCTTCTTGAGAATCTGGCAGTACAGTATATTGCTCTGGACCTATTTGTTTTATGTGAATTTCAGGAGTTTCAGATTGTTTTTCAGGTTGAAATTCTGGATTTTTAGCTAATTCAGCCGAAGCTTGTATATCTAAGGTTTGCGTTTTCTGAGATAAATCCATACAGATTAAGATTAATTTTAAAGTTTTATAATAAATACTACCTAAGAGGGAGAATTTTTGAATGAATATGTATGATGAAATAATAAATCAAAATTTAAATACAAAAATCCGCCACAACAAAGTATGTCTCCACCATTCGTATCTTCTTATCTTTTTACACTTAATATTAAATTGTCTGATGGTAAAATTTTCCATAAAATCTTATAAATAAAAAATCCGCCCTATTTGGCGGTTTTGCTTAGTTATGATTTTAAAACTATTCTATAATACGCACACCCAAGCAAAACCGCCTCCCTTGATAAACCATCTTCTGATATATCCTTTCATATTTTTCAGATAATTTTGCTTGGTCATAACTTTTTTATAACTTCCCTAAATATTAACATAGATGTAAAACTTGTCAAATCTATACCTAATTTGTTTTTTTATTTATTTTATGCTATTTTTTATTTGAATTAAGCATTGCTTTATGCCAAAGAAAAAAGAAGAAAAAAATATTAAAAATAATGAAGAAAATATTATTTCTGAAGACCTTGTGCCGGCCAAAATAAAATCAATATACCTTCATCCTGTACAAAAAGTACCTGTGGTATTTGTGGTAGATGAAAAAGATGAAACAGTAATACCTATGATTATAGGTTTTCTAGAAGCCCAAGCCATCCTTGCTGCCTGGCAAAAAATACTTTTTCCAAGACCTTTGACAGCAGATCTTCTATTTAGAATAATAGTTGATCATTTTCAAGCAAAGATAGATAAAGTTATAATTTACGATGTCAAAGATGGTGCATTTTTCTCAAATCTTTATCTTATCACTAAAGATAATCAAACACTTGAAGTAGACAGCAGACCGTCAGATGCGCTAGCTCTTGCTATCCGGGCCAATGCCCCTATATTTCTTACCAAAAACCTTGTAAAACTTGTAGAAAAAGATCAACCGGACGCACGAGCCATGCTGGAATTTCTGGAAAAAGAATCAGAAGATAACGAAAATATCATAAAATTCTAATTACTGCACTCTTCTGATATTTATTCTATTTGCAGCAAATTCACTCTTGCCTGCTATATTTATACTTGAAAATACGAGCACAGTATCTCCAACCTCAATATCTTTAAAAGATGCATTTTGTGTTTTGAAGAGCTTCTGGATTTCCTCAGGTGGCTGTGTTGCGTCTATCCTTTTTGGTATAATGCTAACCATTACCTCTGTGTTTGCATCTACT
>WFTA01000036.1 GCA_015485715.1 Patescibacteria group bacterium | reverse complement strand
TCCAAGATAGAGGTTATAGATTATGGATGCATATATACAGAAAAAGATATAGGGCATACAGACAGGCTTCTTTTGCTGCATACAGAGCTGTCAAGGATTATTAAAAAATACAAACCTAAAATCGGCGTTGTTGAAGATATATTTTTTTATAAAAATGTAAAAACAGCATTGAAGGTGGGTCAGGCCAGAGGTGTGATACTTTTGACCTGTATTCAAAATAATCTTGATATATATGAGTTTACACCTCTTCAGGTTAAACAAGCGCTTGTTGGATACGGCAGAGCTGATAAGATGCAGGTGCAAAAAATGGTCAAGCTGATTTTAGGGCTTGATAAAATACCCAAGCCTGATGATGCGGCAGATGCTCTGGCTGTGGCTGTAACTTATATCCACGCTCATAAATTTTTGGAGAAAACAAAAAAGAAATAAAAGCAGATATAATTATCCAATTTTCAATTTTCAAATTTGGGGATGTTAGAACTAATTCGGTTGGTGGATTTTTAAAATTTTAGCTCATTTTAAATAAAAATTCAATGTTTTGTGTTACTTTTCTCTTGTATGAAGTTAATACAAGAGAAAAGTATATGTTGTATGGCCAAAATAGTAAGATTTGAAAAATATAATAAATATAAAATCACTAAATATTGTATAAATAAATTAAATAAATTTGTTGTGATGTAAGTTAGTATTTATTAAGTTAATTGTAAAGAGTGTTTTTACCAACCGAATTAATTCCATGATCCCACAATTTTCAATCAATTTTCCAAACAATTCTAAATAACAACCCAGCCCCATTTTTTGAGGTAAATCTGTGCTATAAAGCCAATGGGTATATAATTTGATTTAAAGCAACATATCTGCAGATAATCTTGAAAAGTGGAGCTGGGTGAAATTTGACATTTGAGCTTTGTCATTTGACATTTATTAAATTGGTTTTTGTTTAGAATTTAGTATTTAGTATTTAGGATTTATTTCTTAGGTTGGTTTAATTGTTTAAGAAATTAAAAGTTAGATATTATTTAAAAATTATAAAATTAAAAATTAAAAATTTTTTTATTATGAAAATTATAATTGCCAGTGAAATATTTCCTCCTGACATAGGAGGTCCGGCAAGATATGCTGATATTCTATCAGAAAGACTGGTATCAGGCGGCAGAAAAGTATGTGTGATTACTTATTCTGACACATCTTCTTCTGAAGAGGATAGACGCAGAGAGTATCCTGTCTATAGAATTGTACGCGGCAGGAATGTGCTGGTGAGATATTTTAAATATTTTATTAAACTTTTTCAGATTACTACTCCTTCTGATGTTATATACGCTCAAGGACCTTTATCAGGAGGTTTACCGGCTGTATTGGTGGGAAAGATAAAGAGGATGAAAGTAACAGTGAAAGTAGTAGGAGATCAGGTGTGGGAGAGGGCACATCAAGGGGGCCAGACTTCTCTTTTGCTTGATGATTTCCAAAACCAGCCCTTGCAGGGCAGACTGTGGCTTATGAGAAAAGTACAGAATTTTGTTTTAAGTCAGGCAGATGTTGTCATCACTGTAAGCAAATATTTTAAAGATATTATAAAAAAATGGGGTATAGATGATAAAAAGATAAAGGTGATATATAATTCTGTGTCTGAGATAAGCGGTAAAGGTATAGATACAGGCAGGTTTGAAAAGTATTTTGAGCATAAGGTTGTGTTTTCTGCAGGCAGACTGGTTAAGTGGAAAGGGTTTGACACTTTAATTGATGTAATGAAAGATTTAGACAAAGATTATGTATTGTGTATAGCAGGAGACGGCCCTGAAAGAGAAAATCTTGAAAAAATGGTTAAAGATTTAGGTCTTGAGAAAAGAGTGTATTTGCTCGGCAGACTGAACAGGGGTGAGGTAGGATATTTTTTGTCAAAGTGTTTTGTGTTTGTTCTTAATTCAGGATATGAAAATTGTTCCCACATTATTTTGGAGGCTATGCAGAAAGGAGCTTGTATTTTAGCATCTCGCATTGGAGGCAATCCAGAACTTATAGAAGATGGAGTATCAGGCTTTTTGTTTGATTATAATGATAAGGGGAAAATAAAAGAGTTGATACATCAGATATCAAAAGATAAAGGTCTTTATACTCGGCTTAGAGAGAATGCCAAAAAGAGATTTGCACAGTTTAGCTGGAGCGAAGTTGTAGCAAAAACTCTGGATATTATTAGTTAGATACTTTAAAATTTTCAATAAATATAAGTTCAAAATTTTAATCTTTTTATGGAGTTTGGAAATAAATTTCCTGAAAACTTTGATCATATAAATATAGAGGATCTATTAAGAGGCATAGATAATAAAGTAGAAGCAATTTTAAATATTTTAAATGATCAATCTTTGCCTTATAAGAAGGAATTTATAAATTTTAAAAAGTCTTTAGAGATTTATCATACAATTCCCAAAGGATTAAACAGAGTATATTATTTGGAACCAATTATTAAAAGAATTGGCAAGTTATTAGATGTGTTGAAGAAAGAATATTATAAAGAGTTGTATTTATTTATATCTATTATTGATGATTTGAATTATAGCTTTAAAATTCTTAAGATGAGAAAAGAAGATTTACGATATATGAAACGCCATAAAAATTTGGACAATTTCGACCTTTAAAATTGAATATCTCCAATATGGTTTAAAACATATTTGTAAGGGGTTTGGT
>WFTA01000035.1 GCA_015485715.1 Patescibacteria group bacterium | reverse complement strand
TTATCTGAATTATTAGTTTGAATTTGGTTTGTGACGTGTAATGGCTGTATCTCCTTTTAATAACCATAGACACCCTTTGTTAATTTATACACTATATCAATATGTTTATATTATTTTAACCTTAAAGGTTGAATCTTTCAATTTAGGGTGTCCAAATTTTTTATGGCAGGTCCTAATTTTGACTTTTGACTTTTGAACTTTGAATTTTTACTGTATGTTAATATTATTAAAAAAACAATTTATCTATATTTTTATCCTTATTATATTTGGTGCTTTGTTTTTAAGAATTGCAAATCTCACTTCTTTTGATGTTATTTCAGATGAAGCAGTATTAGGCGTAAGATCTATTGGGTATATTGATTTTTTTATGTCCCAGTTTCAGACAACTCCTTATGACTGGTATGGCGCAGGGGATATACCATGGTGGGTAAAATTGTCATTTCATGATCATCCTCCTCTTGTGTTTTTTATTCAGCACTTGTTTTTTGGCATATTTGGCACAAGTCTTGTTGCTCTCAGATTGCCGTCGGTCTTGTTCGGAATTTTATCTATATATTTGGTTTGGGTGACAGTTAAAAATATGTGTGCAGTATTTAAGCCTGATGAAAATTTGAAAAAGGTATATACCACATCTTTGTTTGCTTCTCTTGTATTATCTGTATCTGCCTATCATACATGGATATCCAGAATAGGTCTGCAGGAGTCTGTGGTGATTTTTTTAAACCTTGCGGTTGTGTTTTTTCTTATAAAAGCTTTGGGTGACAAAAAATATTATATATGGTGGGGAATTTTTCTGGGGTTTGCCATGCTTGCCAAATATACCAGTGTTGTGGTTGCTGTATTATCTATAGTTTATATTCTGCTGGTAAGATATAAAGATTTAAAATCAGGATATTTTTTGAAAGGAGCGCTTATGGCACTGGCTGTGTTTTCGCCAGTGATTTTTTATAATGTTTTTATGTATCTGGACAGGGGACACTTTGATTTTCAAATTTCTTATCTTATAGGACAGGATGTGCCTGAGTGGGCATATAGAGTGGGGAGAGAGCAGGCAGGAGGGCTGTCTGACAGGATAGTAAATCTTTTTCCCAATTTGTGGCAGGGATCAAGCATGGGGCTGAATATTTTATGGGCAACAGCTTTTTTCTACTTAATGTTTCAATCTATAAAATATATAAGACAGAAAAACTTTTTTACTATAGATGTATTTTTATTTCTGACAGTTGTTCTACATCTTTTACTTTTTATAGTCATAGGTCCTCAGGAAAGATTTCTGGCTATGATTGTGCCGTATCTGGCAGTCCTTTTAGCTTATTATGGAATTAAATTTTTGTTTTGGGTCTATTCAAAGAGTATAAACTACAGCCTGCTCTTTGCTTTTCTCTTGGTATTTGTTTTGGGTTATGAAGTATATTTTAATATTCAGACAAATATAAACACAAAGTCTTTGTCAGGAAGGCAGGGGATTGATTATTCTGTGCTTAAGCTTAATTCTTTGTATTGGGGATTTAATGGTATAGACAGGTATATGCAGGATAATATATACAGCAGGTATTATCCTGCATTTACTTTTCCGACCAAGTATAGGTTTTTGGAAAACATTAAAAAAGAGTCCATACAAAAAGCGCAGAGACAAGGCAAAACACCCCTGCCTGCACTGTTTATATATGATCAGAATATGAATTCAGAGTCTATTGTCTGGTATATCTACAGACCGTTTATTTATCAGGGCTGGCCGTATATATCAGCAGATACTTATTTTAATATTTTACAGTCTGAAGGAGATGATTTTTTTATCAGACAGGGTGTGGAAAAGTTTTACTTTATCAAAGCAGAACACACTCTGCTTAGAAAAGAAAAGGAATTTATATCGTCTTCAGCAGACAATTTGTCCAAAATGTTGGATAAAAACAAAACTCCCTATTATTCTATTTATGCTCACAACAAAGAAGCTGTCAGAATATATTACTGGTACGGACGGCCTTGACAAGGTTTGGATTTGGTTTAATCTATAAGAAATTGTCTTGAAATAGTATGGAAAGAATGGAAAGTAAAATTAGAGAACGTCAAGTAGTATTTGCGATATCAGGACCTGAAAATTTAATTTTGGATACTAATACAGATTTTCTTGGGCCTTTATTAGGAGGAGTAAAATATGATTTGAAATATTTTCTTAATAATCCTTATGTTTCAGGATTTGAAGAACTTCTTGGCGAGGCGCTGGGTCTGCAGGCTGAAAAAAGCGCAAAAGAGTTTCTAATGTATCTCAGGAATGAGTTTGGAGTGGAAGTACGTGATGATGATGACGATGATGATGATGATGATGGTAAAGCATTGGTTTTGCGTATATTGAATATGTTAAAATTTTTTAAAGATAATTGTAGCGGTCAAGAGTATATTGTTGGATACTGTGAGGCTGCACAGTTTATTTTATTGTCTTTGTTTTATATAAAATTTATCAGTGACAATAGAAATTTTATCACAGATGATAAAGTATGGACACATATATCAAAATCTGTGCCTCATAATATTATACTGGCATACCATAGTGAATTTGGAGAAAGAAATATACCTGATGCCGGGACATTGATAAACTTTTATATTAATTTTTTCAAAACCTGTCTTCAGAATAAAAAACAGCGCATTATTGACAGGGTAAAGGGCATAACTTATGATATTAAGTTGTTTTTGGTGTTGCTTATAAATATCCTGCTTTCTACTGATGAAACATCTAAACTTCTTGGATTTAAGAGAAGTGGTCGTTTTAATGATGCAGGTGTAAGGGGTAAAACTGATCATATATTTTGGTTCAAGGTCATGCAGAAATTTATGAAAGAGAAAAATATATGGATAGCTGTGCCACCTGAAGACAATCAATCAGGTCTGCATACTTTTGTAGAGCAATTAAAAGCTGTTGGATTTAGTAATAAACAAGTTGTAACCTTAGAAGGCAACGGGGTAATATTAAATCTTAGTGATTTACACGCACTGTTTCAGAAAGTGATGAGTGGGGATGGAGATAACACCAATTAGCTTTTGTCTTTTGATAGATTGATTAAATGTTTTAAGGTAATAATACTAATCAGTATAAAGATGTAATACTGGTTTAGAGATAAAGCCCTGCATTGTGCAGGGCTTTTTTCTCCTGATAAATTTAACAAAACTGCACATATTATTTTTTCTTGACTGTAATGTCATTTTTCTCTACATCTATGAGAGCTGTATTTCCATCTGAGATTTTTCCGTCTATAATCATCAGTGCAAGAGGGTCAAGGATTTTCTGCTGAATAACTCTCTTCAAGGGCCTTGCGCCAAAGGCAGGGTCAAAGCCTGTTTTTGACAGTAGTTTCTTAGCTTTATCTGTGATTTCAAGTTTTATCTTTTTGTCTTTCAGCCTTTCTTCCACTTTAGCAATCTGGATATCTACTATTTTTTCTATATCTTTTTCTGACAGAGCATTGAAGATGATAATTTCATCTATTCTGTTTAAAAATTCAGGTTTAAATCTCATCTGCAGCATTGAGAAGATTTTGTCTCTGATGGTATCTACGCTTTTGCCCTGTTTGGATGTCTCCAGTATTAAATCAGATCCTATATTTGAGGTCATAATGATGATGGTGTTTTTGAAGTTTACGTGCCTGCCTTTAGCGTCTGTTAGTCTGCCGTCATCCAGTATCTGCAGAAGTATGTTGAAAACTTCAGGGTGTGCTTTTTCTATTTCATCAAAAAGGATTACAGAGTATGGCCTGCGCCTGACAGCTTCTGTGAGCTGACCTCCTTCTTCATATCCTACATATCCCGGAGGGGATCCTATCAGCTTGGCTACTGAGTGCTGTTCCATATACTCTGACATATCAAAACGGACCATAGCATTTTCATCATTAAACATAAATTCAGCCAAAGCTTTGGCAGTCTCGGTCTTGCCCACTCCTGTCGGACCAAGAAAGAGGAAAGATCCAATGGGTTTTCCTTCTTCTGCTATACCAGCTCTGGATCTTCTCACAGCATTGGCAACGCTTTTAAGTGCATTGTCCTGTCCTACCACTCTTTTGGATAGCAGATCTTCAAGTAAAGCAAGTTTTTTCTGTTCAGATTCCAGAAGTTTGGTGACAGGAATACCTGTCCAGCGGGAAACAACTTCTGCTATATCTTCTTCTGTGACTTCTTCTTTAAGCAGAGTGCCTTTTTTCTGCATTTGGGCCAGTTTTTTCTCCAGATCTTCCATTTCTTTTTCCAGATTTGGTATCTGGCCGTATCTTATCTCTGCAACTTTATCCAGATTTCCTTGTCTTTCTGCTATTTCTGCTTCTGATTTAAGTGTATCTATCTGATTTTTCTTCTCTCTTATTTTGGTGATGATCTCTTTCTCGCTTTGCCAGACAGTCTTTAGCTTGTTATATTTTTCTTTAAGATCTGCTATTTCTTTGTTTATTTGTTCTAGCTTTTCTTTGTTTTCTTTACTGGACTCTTTTTCCAGAGCTTTTTTCTCTATTTCCAACTGCCTGAGCTTTCTCTCCAGCCTGTCAAGCTCTTCCGGCATAGAATCTATCTCTATTCTCAGGGCTGATGCAGCCTCATCTATAAGGTCTATAGCTTTATCAGGAAGAAACCTGTCTGTTATGTATTTATTGGAAAGCTGAGCTGCTGCAACAAGAGCCTGATCTTTTATTTTAACTCCATGATGGATTTCATATTTTTCTTTGATGCCGCGCAGAATCGCAATAGTGTCTTCAACAGACGGCTCGCCAACATAGACAGGCTGAAATCTTCTCTCAAGCGCAGGATCTTTTTCTATGTATTTTTGATATTCTTTTAAAGTGGTAGCACCTATAGCTCTAAGTTCTCCCCGTGCCAGTGCCGGCTTTAAAAGATTGGCTGCATCTACTGCCCCTTCTGCAGCCCCGGCTCCAACTAAAGTATGAAGCTCATCTATAAAAAGTATATATTTGTCAGGGTTTTTCTTCAGCTCTTTGATAATAGCTTTTAGCCTGTCTTCAAATTCTCCTCTGTATTTGGTTCCAGCAAGAAGCGCTCCCAGATCAAGTGATAAAACTTCTTTGTTTTTTAAGTTTTCAGGCACATCTCCAGCTACTATCCGCTGAGCGAGCCCTTCTACAATGGCTGTTTTTCCTGTTCCTGCCTCACCTATAAGTACAGGATTGTTTTTGGTTCTTCGCGATAAGACATGCATCACACGCCTTATCTCCTCATCTCTTCCTATGATAGGATCTATCTTTTCCTGTCTTGCCATTTCAGTCAGGTTGACTGTGTATTTATTCAGAACATCCATTTTTGATTCAGGATCAGGATCCTGTATTTTTTCGTCTCCCCTGATGTTTTTAAGCTCTGCCTCAAATTTTTTCTTATCTATACCCAGACTTTGCAGTATATCTTTTACAGGTGTTTTTGTATCCAGAACAGCAAGAAAAAGATGTTCAGTAGAAAGATATTCATCCTGCATTTTTTTCATCTCTTTTTCAGCTGTTTGGAGAATTTTTTGTACATCGCTTGATGCATAGAAATTAGTGTCGTTGTACCCTGAAACTTTGGGCAGTTTTTCCATCTCTTCTTCAAGTCTTCTTTTAAGTTCAGATGTATCTACTTCCAGTCTGTCAAGAATAGAGGAGACTACGCTTTCAGGCTGGTCTGCCAGAGCATAGGCAAGATGGGCAGTGTCTACTGCCTGCTGGCCATACTCTCTTGCAAGCTCTTGTGCCCTGATAAGCGCATTTTGAGCATTGGTTGTAAATTTATTGGTCATAGAAGTTTTGTTAATTATTTATATTTGCATTTAGCACTCTTGCTATATGAGTGCTAAAATTATTATACAAAAAATTTCAAGATTGGCAATATTCCCACTCAACCTTTCTTTATTATATTGTAAACTTTAACAGAGAAGATATCAAGGAAACAAAATTTAATTTTCAAATTTTCCAATTTTCAATTTTCAAACAAAACCCAATCTAATAAATGTCAAATTCCAAAACCCAAATGTCAAATCCACAGCACATTATTATGGCGCACAAATTCCAAGTAATAATATTTTAAAATTCTAAATACGAAATCTGAAATTCTAAATCTATAGAATTCCAAATACCATATATAAATTAATCACATTACTCTAATTCCCAATTATTCTAATCAAATCCCAATACCCAAACTTTAAAAATGAGGTTTATCTTTTTTAGATCATTGGTTCATTGGGAAATTGATTGAAAATTGGATAATTGAAAATTTTATATTAGGATTTCGGATTTATTGAATGATAGTGTATAATTATACTGATATTAATTTTAGATTATGAAGATAGTTTATTTAGCTAATATCAGGCTTCCTTCTGAAAAAGGCCAGACACTTCAGACTATGAAGATGATAGATGCACTGGCAGGCTGTGGAGTTTTTATTGAATTGGTTGTGCCTTTCAGGTTCAACAAAACTATGAAGCATATAAAAGATATATACAGCTACTATAATATTAAAAACAAAGACAAGATAAAGATTACCACTTTATACCTGCCTGATTTTATGCCTTTTAGAGGTTTGCTTGGACATTGGGCGTTTAGGATGAATTACTGGTTTTTTGCCAGATTTGCATCTTTGTATGCTCTTCTTACACACAGTGATATTATCTATAGCAGAGAATGGAGGGTTTTGATGTTCTTGCGCAATTACAAGAAAAATCTTATATTTGAGCTACATGATTTCAGAGAAAAGGATATCTGGGGCTATAGAGCTGTCAGTAAATCCTGTCTGAAGATTATTACTATTACCCGCGCTCTGAAAGACAGGCTTACAAGCTGCGGTATAGATGAGAAAAAAATTGAAGTCTTGCCAGATGCAGTAGATCTTGATGAGGTCAGGATAAAAGCTGATAAAAAAGAGGCACGGGAGAGAGTAAATCTGCCCTTGGATGAAAAGCTGGTTGTCTATACAGGACACCTTTATGAGTGGAAAGGGATAGATGTGATGATAGATGCGTGGAAATATCTTCAAGACAACAATATCAAGCTGATACTTGCAGGAGGAATGGAAGAAGATATCAGGCGGATTAAGATGCATATTTTTTCAGAAGGTATAAAAAATGTTTTAATAGTTGGATTTGTTCCATATAATTTGATACCTTATTATTTAAAATCTGCTGATTTTTTGATTTTATCTGCTAATAAAAAATATGAAATAGCGGAAAAATACACATCACCTTTAAAGCTTTTCCAGTATCTGGCAAGCAGAGTGCCTGTGATAGCTCCTAAAACTTCTGCTATGCTTGAGGTACTTAATGAGACAACTGCTTATTTGTTTGATGCAGACAGCCCTGAGAGTTTGGCTGATGTTGTAAGACAGGCATTTGTTGATTTGGACAAAAATCAGGATAAAATAAAGAAAATGATAGAAAAAGGCTATGAAATAGCCAAGCAAAATACTTGGAAAAAACGTGCGCAAAAAGTGTTGAAATCAATCAGGAGCAAATAATTTAATAAAAATGTATGGAGAAAGGAACAGTGAGTAGAAGAGAATTTTTAAAGAGATTTGGAAAATCGCTTTTCTTGGCTTTAATTTTAGATAAATTTCCTTTTGTTAATGTTAATCTGCTGGCAGGAGAGAAAAAAGAAAAAACAGAAGAGAATATAATATATACCTTTAATCAATTAAAAATAGGAGGATTAGAATTAACAAAAGATGAATTAAATAATTTTTTAGAAAAAGCAGGAATAGCAGGATATCTTGATCGGGTAGAACTAAGAAACCCGAAAAATGAAGACAGGGAGGAATATTTTGTTGCATATTTTATTGTAAGACAAAAAGAAGATGGTGCACAGGAAAATATTTTGCAAGTTGTAGCAGAGAGAGTAAAGGATATGCCGTATGCAAGATTTGCAATCACTATACTGCATGAGCTGGTACATGCAATAGTTATATTATATTTAGATGTAATAGATAAAAATAAAAAAGAAAATCTTTTAGATAAAATTAATAGATATATTACCAAAAATAGCGGCTTTAAGTCTAATTATCAAAACAGAGATCGTGAATGGTCTAAAGATAGAATTTTTCATGAATGGATAGCTGAGTGTTTGGTTTATAATGTTTTGTATACAATTATCACAAAAACAAAATATCAAGGCAGGATGAAAGAGATGGAAATAGGGAGTATAGAAGGGTATTTAGAGAAATATAGTGTATCTCCGTCTAAACATGATATTGAGATAGTAGAAGGAATTTTATCCAAAGCAGGATACAAAATATCTGATTTGATAGATAAATTTTTACAGGGATTAGGATTTTTAAGATATAAATCCAATGAGGGATTTGCTTCGTTTATTGGCAGTGAAAGAAAGAAGTAATTCTTTACTATATAACAATGGTTTGATATGATAAAGGAGTGAAAAGAGTATTAAATAAAAAAATCCGAAATCCGAAATCCTAAACAAAAACCAAAAAGAATTTTTAATTTTGTAATTTTTAATTTTATAAACAATTTTAAATGTTCTAATTTTTAAACCAATTAAAAAATTCCTGATTACTCTAACTAATTTCCCAATAACCCAATCTAATAAATGTCAAATTCCAAAGCTCAAATGTCAAATTCAACCCAGCCCCACTTTTTGAGGTAAATCTGTGTTATAAAGCCAATGGGTGTGTAATTTGATTTAAAGCAACATATCTGCAGATAATCTTGAAAAGTGGGGCTGGGTGGAGCTTGGCAAGTTGACCAATATACAGTGTCAAAGCCAAAACTATCATTATTGTTATTTTGGATTTGGGGCTTGGGATTTTATTTGACATTTGGATTTTGGTATTTGGAATTCTTATGTTTAGGATTTAGAATTTAGAATTTCGGATTTTAAAATATTGTTGTTTGGTGCTTGGGATTTGATTAGAATAATTAGGAATTAGAGCAGTTGGGCTAATTTTACTGATTTAAATTTTTATTATGTTTATCAAAATATTTCTCCTTATAATTATTATCCTTATCATCAGCAGGATAGCGTCCAAGTATCTCAAAAAAGAGCTTACAGTAAAAGAGTTTGTACTCTGGGTTTTGTTTTGGATTGGGGCAGGGTTTATAGTTATCTGGCCTGATACTTCTTCTTATCTGGCAATGCTTTTGGGAGTTGGCAGAGGTGCTGACCTTGTAATTTACTTGTCTCTTGTTTTGGTTTTTTATCTTTTGTTCAGAATTTTTGTCAGGATTGAAAAGATAGAGAGAGATATTACCAAAATCATATCTCATATTGCTTTAAAAGATGAAGACAGGAAAGAAAGATAATTTGGTATGAATAAAATATATAAAATAGGAGTAGTGGTGGTTGTATATAATGGAAGAGAATATCTTGATGATTTGCTTAATTCTCTTTACAGAGTAAAAGTGCCTGAAGGGTATACTCTGGAGTATTTTTTTGTTGACAACAAATCAGCTGATGATTCAGTTGAGTTTTTAAAGCAAAACAGAAGGGATAACATGGAGTTGATTGAACTTAGTAGGAATTTAGGATTTGCAGGCGGAAACAATGTGGGTATAAAAAAAGCTTTGTCCAGAGGATGCAGATGGATTTTGCTTTTAAATCAGGATACAGTAGTTGATCCTGATTTTTTATCTTTGCTGGTTAAAAAGGGCGAAAGTGATGATAAAATATTTTCTCTTCAGCCGCTTCTTCTTTATTGGAGCGACAAACAAAGGATAAATTCATCCGGTGGCATGCTTCATTTTCTGGGGATTGCATATGCCAGAGATAATTTGTCTTTTGTTGAGGATACATTTAGCAGTTTAGATGAGGATATTGTGTATTGCTCTGGCGCTGCCTGTCTTTTGAGATCAGATATTTTAAGGAAGATAGGCTTGTTTGATGATAAGATGGAAAGTTACCACGAAGATACAGAAATAGGTGTGAGGGCTAGAATATGGGGGTATAAGAATGTATTGGTAAAAGAAGCAAAAGTATACCACAAGTATGTTTTTTTAAAAAGTAATTCAGATGTTAAAAAGGGGATATCAAAATACAAATATTATCTTATGGAAAGGAACAGGCAGTATTTTGCGTTTAAATACTATCCTGCGCTTTATTTCCTGCTTATTCTCCCTGCCTATATTGCACTCGAGATTGGTGTTTTATCCTTTTCTTTCTTGAGAGGGTTTTGGAAAGAAAAGATAAAGTCATATCTTTATATTTTAATCAATTTTGATAAGATTATAGAGGAAAGAAGGAATTTAAGAAAGCAGATATCGTGTTTTGACAGCCAATTTTATCAGGTATGCAGAAAATTTGTCCCTTCTATATCTTATCAGGAGATAGATAATATCGTGCTGGAGAAAATTGGAAATCCATTTATGAAAATATACTGGAAAATTATATTGAAATTGCTATGCCTCAGAAAATAATTCACATAACTCCTGTATTTTATCCATATATGTCCGGTATGAGCCGTGCCTGCTGGATGTATGCTTCTTATCTTGCTAAGAGAGGTTTTGATGTCAGCATTCTTACACCTTCTTATGATGGAAAAGAGAAAATAGAAAATATACAGGCAGTAAGGGTAGAATATTTAAGGCCATATATAAAATGGGGCAATGGCGCTTTCACACCTCGTATTTTATCGAGGCTACAGGAGCTCTGTGGAGAGGGGTGTCTTGTGCATCTCCATCTTCCCTTTTTTGGATTTCAGGAGATTTTTGCTTTGTTTTTGCTGGCAGGAGGAAAGAAGAGGTTAAAATGCAGGATTGTGGTTCAGTTTCATCATGATCCTGAGCTTTCAGGATTGCGCAAAGCAATAGAAAAAATTTCTTATTTTTTTGTAAAATATCTGTTTGAAAAAGCAGACTGGATACTGGTAAGTTCTATAGATTATGCCAGAGAGAGCAGGTGGCTGGGCAATTTTATTGAAAAATATAAAACAAAGATAATTGAGATTCCGTTTGCTGTAGATATTGATGCATATCAGAAAGAAAGAAAAATTGATAAATCAAAAGAAGAGATTAGATTTTTATTTGTGGGTGCACTTGACAAAGCTCATAATTTCAAAGGTATAGATGTTCTTATATACGCTTTGGATAATCTTTTTAAAAAAAGAGCAGAGCTCAGGGAAAGACTTAAGGTCTATGTAGTTGGCAAGGGGGATCTGCTTGCGTATTATAAAGATTTATCTCAAAAGATGGAGCTGGCAGAGAATATAGAGTTTTTGGGTTTTGTCTCAGACGATTTTTTGAAAGAGCTTTATACAATATGTGATGCTTTTGTATTTCCTTCTGTAAACAAAGCTGAGGCGTTTGGAATAGCAGTTTTAGAGGCTATGGCAGGAGGACTGCCTGTGATTTGCTCCCGTCTTCCGGGTGTGGTATCTCTGGTTGAAGAAGAGAATTTACTCTTTACCCCCGGTGATTATATTGATTTAAGTCAAAAGATAGAGATTTTTATGTCAAATAGGAATTATTATTACAATATTGGGCTTAAAAATAGACAAAAAGTTGTAAACAGGTATAATATAAACCTGATAATCGATAAGATAATAGAGAAATATTATATGTAACATAAGAATTTTTAATTTTGTAATTTCAAATTTTATAAACAATTTTTAATACCTAATCCAGCCCCACTTTTTGAGGTATATCTTGTTATAAAACCAAAGGGTATATAATTTGATTTAAAGCAACATATCTGCTGATAATCTTGAAAAGTGGGGCTGGATTGAATTTTGCCTTTTGAATTTTGAATTTTTATTATATTATTTCCTTAATTTTGAATTTTGATTTTTGAATTTTGAAATTTTACTGTATGTCTCTAAAAACACGCAGAATAATATATTCTTTGTTTATACTGGCTTTTGTTGTTATATCAGTAGTTGTTTTGTTTTATACTTCAGGATATAGGTATAATTTTAAAAAAGGGGTTGTACAGAAAACAGGAGTGCTGGTAGTTGAAAGTTATCCTAAAGATATGAAAATTTGGATAAATGGCGAGCTTAAGGAAGAAAAAACCCCTGCTATTATATCAAGTTTACTTCCGCAAAAATATAATATAAAGGTAGGAAGATCAGGATATCAGATATGGGAAAAGGATATAAGAATTTACCCTGCCAGATCTACTTTTATAGATTATATTGAGGTTTTTAAAAGCCCTTCAATGCCTGTATATAACAGAAAACATACAGAGGAAAGTGGAAGATATACATTGGCTGATTCATATTCCAGAGATATATATAAATTTTATACTATTAAGAAAGACAATAGAGTATATATAGAGAAAGATAATATCCTCTCATCAACCACTTCAACTATTTCCACTTTGCCTGTTTCAGTATATAAGTTTTTAAATTTTGAGGGAGTTTCTCGTTATTTTTCTGTTAAAGATATACTTAATGATATTATCTATATTTTTCGCATTGATAATTTTGGAAACATAAAAGATAGTTACATATTTAAGCCGGCTAAAGGACTAGATTTTAATAATGACAATGATAAGGTAATGTATTTTAATGATTATGAGATATGGATTACAGATCTAAATTCAGGAAGGAAGTATATGATAGTGAGACTTTCAAAAAAGATAGATGACGCCATATGGAGTGAGAGTGGCAGATCTGTTATATATATAAGTCAGGATAAGGTATATGCTATAGAAGCCCACGATCTGGCAGACAGGATTCAATATATTCTGGGAGAAGCAAAAGGAGCACGATCTATTTTATATATTCGGAAAGGGGTATTGTATATAGAAGATTTTAAAGATGGAATTTGGAGTATGCAAATACAATAAAAACCCCGACCTTTTGTCGGGGTATTGCGGTTGTTTAGAGAGGGTGAGCCGATTGTTATTATTTACTATTTCTGCTCACCCTCTTTTACTGTATTGTGATTACTTTTAAGGTGGCGACCTTTCCAGCATACCCACACCTTTCAAGTGAAGCTTAAGGGGCGCGTCTTAAGCTTCACTTTTACTTTCTTTCTATTTTAAGTATAGCTTTTTTTGTTTAGAAAAAGTTAAGAATTTTTTTAGCTAAAAAATAAAATTTATACACAGATATTATGAAGTATAGATTACAAACATTTTTAACTGGTTTTTACAATCCTTTTATATTATATTTCTTACTAAAATTTAACTATACAGTGATATAATAAAATAATTATCTCTTGGTGTTTAGGATTCCCCGTTTTGACTTTTGAGTATAATATAATATAATGTTTTTGTATGAATGTCTTAATAGTAGAAGATGATGAAAAAATAGTCAGTCTGCTTAAAAAAGGACTTCACTTGGAAGGTATTGTATCAGAATCTGTTGCATCTGGTGACGATGCTTTGAGAAAATTGGAGAGTTTTGATTATGATCTTATAGTTTTGGACGTAATGCTTGCCGGGAGCAAAGACGGTTTTGAAGTTTGTAAGATTATCAGAGAAAGGGGTATTACCACTCCTGTTATTATGGTTACTGCCAGAGAATCTATAGAGGACAGGGTCAGGGGTCTTGATATGGGTGCTGACGATTATCTGCCAAAACCTTTTTCCCTGCCTGAGTTTTTAGCTCGTGTTAGAGCACTTAGTAGAAGAGGAAGCAGAGTAGATCAACCGATCCTTCAGGTGGCTGATTTAACTTTAGATCCTGCCCAACATATTGTAGAAAGGAATGGAGCAGTGATTAAGCTCTCTAAAAAAGAATTTAGGCTGTTGGAATACTTGATGAGGAATAAAAATCGTGTTTTGACCCGTACAATGTTAATTGAACATATTTGGGGCTATAAGGTAGGCTATAATACTAAAGTTGTTGATGTATATATTAACTACCTTCGCCAAAAAATAGAAAAAGGTTTTGGTAGAAGGCTTATCCATACTGTAAGGGGAATAGGATATATGATAAAGGAATAAATACGAAATCCTAAATCCTAAACAAAAATCAATAATCCAATAATATATGAATTTCTAATTTCTAATTGCACTAATTATTCTAATCAATTTCCCAATAAACCAATGACCTAAAAAAGATAAACCTCATTTTTAAAGTTTGGGTATTGGGATTTGATTAGGTTAATTAGGAATTAGGTTAATTAGGTTAATTTAT
>WFTA01000034.1 GCA_015485715.1 Patescibacteria group bacterium | reverse complement strand
CTACAGCGAGGCAATCCCACCTTCGCTAAAGCTACGGCGTGGCAAGGGAAAATTTGCTGCGGTGGGTGTGGGATTCGCCCCGATATGCATCGGCGCACCCTGATGTATATCAGAGCGAACCCAACTGGTTTGTTTGAAGATTATGTTAGTAGATATAACAACGTTATGGCGGTGGGTGTGGGATTCGAACCCACGGCCCCGTTTCCGGGGCACGGATTAGCAATCCGCTGCCTTGGACCAACTCGGCCAACCCACCATAACATGATTTTTTTTAAACAACTAATTATTATTAAATATCGAGACTGGATACCCTGTCGTATGACGGGGTGGACCAACTCGGCCAACCCACCATAATATAATAAATACTAAATTCTAAATCCGAAATCCGAAATACTAATATAAATTTTTCAATTTTCAAAACGAAACTCTCTTTTTGTCATCTTCTGACTTGACCAGAAGGTTTAAAATATTTAATTTTCAACAATATAACCTCTGTAATCTGTTTCATCATCTTATTAGGAATCGTATAACAGGACAACAGAAAATAGAAATTCATCAACACTAATTACTATAATAAAATATCAAAAATATTATAAATAGTCAAAATCTTGGGTTTTTCTAATTTGTTTGGTAAAATGTAGATATGAATGAAATAACAAGACATAGAGAACAACTATATATGCCAGAATTTCTGGACTTTGATACAGGGGTGGGGAAATGTGTAGAATCAATAACATCATCTTTGAAAAAAGATCAGGAATCAGAAGAAGGTGGCAAAAAAGGAGTGGTAGTAGTAGCCATATTTGGCGCAGGTAATGATGTGGGAAAAACTTATCTTGCAGGAACTCTGCAGGGAAAAGTGATGGAAATGGGAATACAATATGAAGTACTGGAAAACCCTTATCCCTCAGAAATAAGTATACATCCTGAAACCAAAGTTATAATATTCAAAGACCTAAATATGGTCGGACCTGCGAAATCACAAAAACAATTAAAAGAACTAATAAGAGTAGGGAGGAATAAATTGAATAATTTTTTAGAAAGTTTTCACTTATATGATATTAAAGTAATAAGTGTTGCTATACAAAGTGAGAATGCAAAATTCAATATTGACGACCATCCAGTCATGGCAGCTGATGTATTTATACATAACGAAGGAGCAACAAGAAAGCCACGATAATTAAATATACAAATATGCATTACACAAATCTGCAAAATAGTGATCCTGACATTTATAATTTTCTAAAAAAAGAACTTCAAAGGCAACAGGAAAATCTGGAAATGATACCTTCTGAAAATTTTGTATCTATAGCCGTTCTGGAAGCACTTGGGTCAATAACCACCAATAAATACTCTGAAGGATATCCGGGCAAAAGATACTATGGCGGCAATCAATACATAGATGAAATAGAAAACATAGCCATAGAACGGGCTAAAAAACTTTTTAATGCAGATCATGTCAATGTCCAGCCTTTATCTGGTGCTCCGGCCAATCTTGCAGTCTACACTGCTCTGCTTGACATAGGAGATACTGTGCTTGGTATGGATCTCTCTCACGGCGGACACTTAACTCACGGACATCCTGTCACTCTGCCTGCTAAAATCTATAATTTCATCAGATACAAAACAAATCCAGAAACAGGCCTGATAAACTATGATGAGATAGAAAAACTTGCCAAAGAACATAAACCAAAGATAATACTGGTTGGATTCTCATCATACTCCAGAGAAATAGATTACCAAAAAATAAAACAAATAGCAGATGAGGTGGGAGCCATTACTATGGCAGACATAGCGCACATTGCAGGGCTTATAGCCGCAGGCCATCTAAACAACCCTGTGGAAATATTTGATGTTGTCACAACCACAACCCACAAAACTCTTAGAGGTCCAAGAGGCGGGATGATAATGTGCAGGGAAGAATATGCAGACAAAATAGACAAAGCAGTATTCCCTCATCTGCAGGGAGGACCACATGAAAACATTATTGCAGCAAAAGCTGTAGCTTTTAAAGAAGCAATGGATCCATCATTCAAAGAGTATGCCGGCCAAATTCTCAAAAATGCTAAAGCACTGGAAAAAGTATTCAGAGAAAGAGGATTTACTATCTGCTTTCACCAGACAGACAATCATCTGCTCCTTCTGGACCTAAGGTCCAAAAATATAGATGGAAAAACAGCACAAGAAATACTAGACAAAACAGGCATCACTGTAAACAAAAATGTGATCCCAGACGACCCTGCGTCTCCCATGCGCCCATCAGGCATCAGACTTGGCACTCCAGCCCTTACCACCAGAGGTATGAAAGAAGCAGAGATGGAGCAAATAGCAAACTGGATAGCAGATATTCTGGAAAATCCTGAAGACGAAAGTCTGCATATGAAAATAAACCAAGAAATCAAATCCCTCACATCCCACTTCCCTCTCTATCCTGAATTATCCTCAGAGGAATAGTCGAATATGACTCTATCTACTTGCGGCAGATTGAGAAGATTTTTTTCAACAAGAGGATGCACTATACCGCGGGCAACAGATACACCAGCCCATCCTTCTGTGTCTATATTAAAAAGTAAATAAACTGTCTTGTTTTTTATCTCTAAATATTCTACTTTTATCTTCTCTGTACCTAAATCATATATATAATTTGCTACATATTCTGCAATCTCTCTTACCTCATTTTCTCTTATTTGTATTTTCTTTTTTATATATCTCATCTTATCAAAAGGATTTTCTCCTCCAGCTTGCACATATTCTGTCATCTTCTCCCTGTACTCTTCTTTGCTTTCGGGTAGAATAATCTCAGCTTCCTGAAACACTTCATATTTTCCTGTATATTGACTATATCCACCCTGTAAAACAATAAACAAAACTACTAAAAAAACTACAAATATAATAAATATAATAAAGATATAAGATCTCTTAAGCATAGATTTCCCTGATTTAAATTCACTTAAAGCAATAGTAAAACCTGATTGAATTTATATGCTTCAATACAGCTATTGATTTTTCAGTTACCCAAAATACAGAATGCAGATCTGCTCTATTTAAATTATACTTTGTTTTTAGATTTACACAAAAATCTTTCCACTTTACCACTCCATTATCAAACCCTCCACCAATCCCTGTCAAATATTTGACGATCGTCAAATATTTGAATATAAATTTAACAATTAATGTTGTGAAGGTGTACATGAAGGTATTATATAATACTAACAGAGTTCTAAACAATAGCTTTAAAATACAAAAAGTTATAAAAAATAATCTATAGAAAAGTATTGCTCACGCCCCCTTCCTATTGCCCGATTTTTACCCTGATGAATATCTGGGTAATAGGGTAATCTGCATAATGGATTCTCCGCTTTCGCGGGGGATGACACCTCCTCTCTCCTTGTCATTCCCCTGCTCTTGCTCTATCGGATGATAGGGTGACTGGATAATCTATAGTATGGATCCCCGGGTCAAGCCCGAGGATGACACTCCCTCTCCCTTGTCATTCCCCTGCTCCTGCCCCGTCGGATGATGGGGTGACTGGGAATCCATTCCTTCTGGATCTCCCGCTTTCGCGGGGGATGACAAGGTGGAGAGGTGTCATTGCCCTATTTCTCTCCTTTGTCATTCCCCTGCTTGACAGGGGAATCTATTTTACTGGATTACCCGATTGTTGTCGGGGGATGACAGAAGAGGGTGTTATTGCCCAGCTCCTGTCCTGACTCTCCTTTGTCATCCAGCTTCTTTGTGGGGGACTGGATCTATTGCCTTAATAGTGATTTGACTGATTTAAACCAGCCAATTCTTGAAAAAGAGATTTCTTTAGGAATGAATGTGCTTTGTTGGTTGAGAGGAAGAAAGATTGATGAAGAGTTATATCAAAAAACATTGATTTTTTGCCTTAAATCTGATATAAATTCAAAGTAAAATTACAGACATATATGTCTAAAATACTAAATGGTAAAGAAATAGCTAAAACTATAAAAGACAAGATTAAAGAAGAAATAAAAAACACCAATACCAAAATTGGCTTTGCTGCTATTTTAATTGGCAATAATGAAGCTTCTAAAATATATGTAAATCTCAAGCAAAAAGCTGCCGAGTACATAGGTATTGACTTTCAAAGATTTGATCTCTCTGAAGACATTTCGGAAAGAGAAGTTATAGACATCATCAAAAGTCTAAACAAAAACCCGCATATCCACGGAATACTTGTCCAGCTTCCACTGCCCTCTCATCTTAATACTGACAACATTATCCTGCAAATAAATCCTCTTAAAGATGCAGACGGCTTTCATCCTGAAAATATAAAATTATTATTCAAAAACAAAGAGTATATCATATCCCCTCCTATATCTGCCATCATGCGCATGATTGAAGCAACAAATAAAGATATATCAGGAAAACAATGTCTGATTATGGCCAATTCTCACAAATTTGCAGATCCTATCAAACATCTGCTGGAAAGAAAGGGATGCAGGGTCCAAAAACTAATCAAAGAAAAAAACTTTAGCCCATTAAGCAAAGGAGCTGATATACTTATCACAGCTATAGGCAGACCCAATCTCATCAAAGCAGAGGATATTAAACAAGGAGCTGTACTTATAGACGTTGGGATTTCCAGACTAGCGGATGGAAAAGTTGTGGGTGATCTTGATTTTGAATCTGTAAAAGAAAAAGCAGGTTATATAACCCCTGTTCCCGGTGGCATAGGCCCTCTAACTGTTGCTTATCTTTTTTATAATACTTTTAAGCTCTACCAAAAATCTCTGCTTCAAAACGCCCAGTAACTAAGCAAACTTACTATAAATCCTGAAATAAGAAGCCCTGCAAATATAAGGTAAACTGACCTTTTATAAGGTATTCCAAAAAGCCATGCAGCTACAGCTCCGGTCCAGGCACCTGTAACCGGCAAAGGTACAGCCACAAAAAGCATCAAAGCTATATCACCAAATTTTTTATGTTGGGCGTAAAACCTTTTTCTTGCCCTGTCAAATACAAAAATCAAAATCTTCTCTATCAGCCTGCTCCTTTTCATAAACCATCCTGAAAGCTTTTCCAAAAAAATCCATATAAAAAACACAGGTACTATATTTCCTAAAACAGCAGCCACATATACCCATACAGGATTTAGCTCGTACAATCCATATGCCAGAGGTATAGATCCTCTAAGCTCTGTCAAAGGAAGCATAGACAAGAAAAATATTTTAAGCAAGTTAGATACCATATTACCATCTGTAATTACTTATAACCCAATCATATACAGCTTTTACATCTGTAAATCTGTCATCTATACTCTTTGATCCCAAAACCACAATATAGACTGTGTGCCCTTCATCTGTCTTAACTGCCACAGCCAGATTATATTTGGACTCATTGATAAACCCGGTTTTACCACCAACCACGTCAATGTATGACCACAAAAGCTTGTTAGTATTTCTCAAATTATATACATTCCCGTTTAAAGTTTTAAGTTGATACGATTTGGTTTTCAAAATAGGAGCAATTACAGGATTATCCAAAGCCTCTTCAAGCAGTATCACCAAATCCAAAGCTGTAGATATATTGGCATAGTTAAGACCTGTAGGCTCTACAAACCTGCTGTTAAGCATTCCAAAACTTTTGGCTTTCTCATTCATTTTCTGTACAAACTGACTCTTGTCCATTCTACTCGCCCGGACCAGAGCATTGGCTGCATTATTATCTGAAGCAATAAGAGCTGCATAAAGCAAATCTTTTAATATAACACTGTCTCCTTCTTTTAATTTGACTACTCCGCCGCCTGCCAAATCTTCTTTTTTAAGAGTAAAAATCTTGTTCAAATCAGGATCTGTATCCAAGAAAACAAGAGCGGCAAGAAGCTTGGAAATACTTGCTATAGGAAATCTGGAATTTGCATTTTTCTTCCAGAGTACTTTTTTGGACGCTTTATCTACTGCAATTGCAGCCCGGGCAGATATGACAGGCCCTATGTTTTCCCTGTTTACTCTCACAGGATATGATAAAGTTGAAGTTCTGCGGGATATAATATTATCCTCTATCCTGTACCTCAAATCCAAATCACCCAGTGATGGAGCGACTAAACTTAAAATTATAGAAAGTATGAGCGCTGTTTGAAACATAGTAAAAATTCAAAAGGCAAAAGTCAAAATTTTAATTTTTAATACCGCTAGGGTTTTAGATTCATTTAATATTTAGAACCTCATATTTGTATAGTAATGGTATGATCGTAAAATTCAAATCAGATATAAATCAATCTGTCTCTTCCTTATCTTTATTAGATATCAACTCTTCTACATTTTGATGCTTTGATAATTCTTCATAATCAGGCAGTTCCTCAACAGATGAAACCCCCAAAAATCTCAAAAAGTCCATAGTAATCTGATATTTATCTCCTTCTTTATCTTTTACGACCTCCACCAAGCCTCTCATCATAAGATTGCGTAAAATAAGAGAGCAATTCACACCTCTAATCAGCTCAAGCTCTTCTTTCAGAATCGGTCCCCTATAGGCTATGATGGTGAGAGTCTCCAGTTGAGGTTTAGTCATCTCTCCTGTGAGCTCGTCTTTAATAAATTCTTCTACCACATCTTTGACATCAGGACTTGTTACAAACTGGACAGATCCGCCATGCTCCATAAGCATTACACCTGAAGTACCGCTTAGGTACTTATCTTTTAAAATTTCAAGTGCTTTTTTTACATCCTCTACAGAAGTACCAACAAGCTCGGACAATTTTTTATAAGATACAGATTTGCCGGCAATGAATAGTATAGCTTCTATCTGATTTGCTATTTTTTGCATATTATTTTCTCTCAATTACTATATCCTCATAAAGATTATTTTGCGTGACCTTTATTGCCTTTTGCTTAACCAACTCAAGCAGTGCCAAAAAAGACACTATAACTTCAGTCTTATCTTTGCTTTCTGCTATAATATCATTAAAATTCAGTCTCATATACTTTTCCAGTCTGCTTGATATCTGGCTTATTTTTTCTTTTATACTAACTGTCCTTTTAATTACCTTTTCAGGAACTTTAACAACAGGCTCAATCCGCCTGACAATTTCCTGCCATATGTCTTTCAAATCAAATACAGTGAGGTTATGTGGAGGATTAAAAACACTTTCTACCTGTACTGCCAATTTATCTCTATTATATATAAATTTTCCCTCCTTTAAAATTTTTTCTATATTTTTAGCCGCCTGATGGTATTTCTCATATACTTTAAGCCTTTTAGCCAAATCCTCTATTTCTTCCTCTTCTTGGGATGTAGCAAGATATGGCAGTATCATTTTTGATTTTAGATATATCAGTCTTGCTGCCACCACCAGAAAATCTGCCAAGTGATACGGATTGATGCCTCCTTCCTGCGAATTGACAGCTTCTATATACTGGTCTGTAACCTCTGCCAAAGAGACTGTTGTGATATCCATTTTTTTGGACAATATCAGCTCAACCAATACATAAAAAGGGCCTGTAAATTCATCTATCTCTATTTTGGTACTTAAATTTTGCATATTACTTTTTCACTGAAAATCTTCCCAAAACAGGCTCTTCAAGCCTGATATACTCTTTTGGTGTAATTTTAATTGCAATTTTAAAATCCCCTGACGGTAAGAAAATGTGCTTTTCTTTCTCCAAGACCTTATCCATAAACACCGGCATCTTGAGCAGTTTTCCAAAAGGAGGTATAGAGCCCGGTTTACCTAAAAGCTTATCCTTTATCCATCTTTCCTTAGCAAAAAATGCTTTGTATGATTTTCCTTTTAAAAAATGAGACGGCCAGTTCCATTCTTTGGGTACTACCCCGTCTTCCTTTGCCATCCTTCTTTCTATTTGTTTTACATTGTTGTACGCTATATTGGCAATCTTTTTCATATCTATATTTTTATCCGCAGGAAGGACTGCAAGAGCGGGTACTTTATCCTTGAACTTTACTACAACACTTTTTGCAACCTGTTTGGGTGATATATGGAGAGTTTGTGACAAATCCCAAGCAGTATATACAACTTTATGCTCTACTAATTCATATCTGGCTTTATTTTTCTCCAAATAATTTATAAGTTTTTTTGAAACTGCCATATAATTATAATTAATTATATTCTATACCCCAAACAACCTTCCTGCAATATACCTTAATTTGTGTTTTTTACTTAAAATCTCCTCCCTGTATTTAAAAAATAACATGAGAATACATAAAAGAGATAAAAAATTAAAACCAATAGTAAGCAAAAACAACGCCGTGAACCCAAAATATTCAGCCACAAATCCGCTCACAGCTATAGCAGCACTGTTCCCCAGTCCTATACCAGCACCATCAAGACTCCAGGCAAATCCTTCTTTACCTGTTTCCAAAAATCTGGAAAAAATAGTCATCCAGCCCGGGTATGCCATACCCATACCAGTACCAAATATAAACTGAATGAAAATAATATCAACAATATCCTTTGCAAATAAAAAACCAAATGGAGATAAAAATGCGATTATATACCCGATCACCATAGTGGTTAACTTATGCCAATTGCCGTTTTCATGATCTGTATATCTGCTGACAAGTAATGCGACCAATGCTTTCATGATCCAAAAAATAGATACAGCAAGCCCTGTAAGGCCCAAAGTTGAATTTTGTATATCATCATTTATATATATAGCAAGTATAGGGCCTACAAACCCAAGTCCTGTCCAAAAAAATAAATCTGATAAAATCAAAAGTCTTAATATTCTGTTCATACCCTATCCCCTTGAGAATTTTTAATTTTGTAATTTTTAATTTTATAAACAATTTTTAATATCTAATCCAGCTCCACTTTTCAACATTACCTGCAGATATGTTGCTTTAAATCAAATTATATACCCATTGGCTTTATAACACAGATTTACCTCAAAAAGTGGGGCTGGATTGAAAATTCGTAAATTGGATAATTATTTTTCTCCTTTCACCTCTATTCCCAGTTCATCAAGTTGTTCTTGTGATACATCTGAGGGAGAATTCATCAATGGGTCTCTGTTGTCTGATGTTTTCGGAAATGCAATTACCTCTCTGATGCTTCTTTCTCCGGCAAGTACCATCAAAAATCTGTCCAGACCAAAAGCAATACCGCCATGAGGAGGAACGCCATAAGAAAAAGCTCTCAAAAGGTGTCCAAACTTCTCTTCTATTTCTTCTTTGCCATGCTGCAAAATCTCAAACACTCTCTGGAGAATCTCAGGATCAGATGTTCTAATAGAGCCTCCAGCTATTTCATTGCCATTTAAAACCAGATCGTACTGCTTTGCTTTAATTGATCCCAGATCAGGGTTTTCTGTAAAAATTTTTTCTACATCTTCATCTTTAATGGCTGTAAAAGGATGATGTGTTGCTCCCCATCTTCCATCTCCTTCTTTGTACTCAAACATTGGAAAATCTACCACCCACGCAAAGGCAAGCTCTTCTTGATCCTCTTTGTTCTTTCTCAAATCAGGCCTGTCTGTTTTGTACTCTTTCATCACATCATCAAATGTTAATCTGGGAAAACTGTCAAATGTCATCTTATAATTCCTGCCAAACCTGCTGCCCAGCTCTTTTACTATATATTTGACCAGCTCCTCTACCACCTGCATAATCTCTTCTTGGCTGATAAAACTTGCTTCAATATCAAGCTGAGTGAATTCTGCCTGCCTGTCCCCTCTTTGATCTTCATCTCTAAAACACCTGACAATTTGAAAATACTTTTCCATTCCTGCTACCATCAGAAGCTGTTTGTACTGCTGGGGGCTTTGAGGAAGAGCATAAAACTTGCCCTTGTAATTTCTTGACGGTACCAAAAAGTCTCTGGCGCCCTCAGGTGTAGATCTGGTCAAAAAAGGAGTTTCTATCTCTAAAAATCCTCTATCATACATATACTCTCTGGCAAGCCTTATTACATTATGTCGCAGGATAATGTTTGATTTCATCCTCTCTGTTCTCAAATCCAGATATCTGTATTTAAGCCTTGTCTCTTCGTGGACTTTGGACGTATCTTCTGATACTTCAAAAGGAGGAGTCTGAGCTTTTGATAAAACTTTTAATCTCTTAGCCAGAATCTCAACATTTCCTGTGGGAATGTTTGGATTTTTATTTTTTTCTCCTCTTTCCTGCACTACACCCTCTATCTCTACAATCCACTCAGGTCTTACTTCTTTCGCCAAACTGTACTCATCTTCAGATAAATCAAAGGGTGTCAGGACGATCTGCACTATTCCTTCTCTATCTCTTAAATCGTAAAATATAATCTTGCCCATATCTCTGATAACATTAACCCAGCCCTTAAGTGTCACACTCTCGCCTACCCGGCTGTTGACATCTATAGAGTATATCCTTTTGTCAGACATAAAAAATAGATAAATTAACTGCTTTTAATTCATTTTTACACAATATCTAAAATATTGCAAATAAAAATACTAAAATAAGATGTATTACAACCTCAAAGAAGAAGTGTATTCACAATAAAAAATTCAAACAGATTTTAATGTTATTTTTCTAAATAATACAATCTACCTATATCACGGTCGTTTTCTATATATCATTCGTGGGAAAGGTATGGTTTCTCTGACATGCTTAAGTCCACATATCCAAGCTACCACTCTCTCAAGACCAATACCAAATCCAGAGTGAGGTACAGATCCATACTTTCTCAAATCAAGATACCATCTAAAATCTTCTTCGGGCAGATCATGCTCCCTGATTCTCTCCAAAAGCTTGTTATAATCATCTTCCCTCTGAGACCCTCCTATAATCTCTCCATATCCTTCAGGAGCCAGAAGATCATCACACAAGACATACCTTTTATCTTCTGGATCTTCTTTCATATAAAAAGCTTTTACATCTTTGGGGTATTTTTCTATAAAAATAGGTTTTGAATATTGTTTCGTTAATATTGTCTCATCATCACCCCCTAAATCATCCATATAATCTATATCACTGCCGAGTTTTCTCAATTCATCTACAGCCTCTTTGTGTGTCATTCTAATAAAAGGAGGTTTCACTTCTTCCAAAGGTTTAATATCTCTTTCCAGCAGGGAAAGCTCATAGGTATAATTATCCAAAATATTTGAAACTATATAATAGACCAAATCTTCCTGAATTTTTATATTTTCTTCATGTGTCATAAAAGCAGCCTCTGCATCCATCATCCAAAACTCTGTCAAATGCCTTCTGGTTTTTGATTTTTCAGCACGAAACACAGGACCAAAATCATAAACCCTGCCCAGAGAGTATATACCTGCCTCCAGATAAAGCTGGCCTGACTGCGAAAGAAAAGCCTGCCCTAAGTCAAAATAATCAACCCCGAACAAAGTAGTAGTTCCTTCACAGGCAGATGGAGTAAAGATGGGAGAGTCAAATCTGGTAAAGCCGTTTTTCTCCAGAAATTCTTCTATCAGACGATATATCCCTGCCCTTATCCTGAGTATTGCCCATTGCCTGCGCGACCTTACCCATAAATGTCTGTGATCAAGCAAGAAATCAGGACCATGCTCTTTTTTGCCTATTGGATATTCCTGTGATATGCTAACAATCTCAATGTCTTTTACCTCTATCTCATACTCATCTTTTTTGGGATGTTTTTTGACCAGACCATAGACCCTAAGAGAAGTCTCAAGGGTTATATCCTCTGCTTCATTCCATACCCTCTCGTCTACAGAAGACTTTTCAAGTACAGCCTGAACAAACCCTGACCCGTCTCTTATCTGTAAAAACATTATCTTACCTGAAGATCTAAAATTATAGACCCATCCTGAAATCCTCACTTCCTTACCCAAATATTCATTTATATTTTTTATATTTATATCCTGCATATTTACCGTTCTACTATATCATCTATCTTGGATGCCAGTATAAAATCATTTTCACTTAAACCTTTTATTTTATGAGTATAAAGACAAATTTTAACTCTATTATATGAAAAAATACATATATCAGGGTGGTGCCCCTCCTCTTCTGCCACTTCTGCCACCTTATCTACAAAATCCACTGCACTTTTGAAATCAGGAAATTCAAACTTTTTAACTACCTTTTTTATTCCTTCTTCTTCTATTAACTGCCAATCAGATATTTGAGATAATAAATCCCTAATACCATCATCAGATAATGTCTGTCCTATTCCTTCACAAGGAAGACATTTTCTATTGCTTAATTTATTTGGCATAAAAAAATAATAATAAAAAATCAAATTATTTGCAAAATTATATTTTATATATGTCTATCTCCTCCCAAATGTCAATCCTTTAAATGTAAATTTAATATCTGTTTGGGTAGAATTGTAACCTGCAAGAGAAGCTGTGATTACAGCTTTATATACTCCTTTAGCAAAGTTACCAAGCTTCAGCCAGAGTTCCCCCTCCTTGTCACTTGTTCCTGACCCTTGGGCAACCAGTCTATCTTTTTTATCATAAACTTTTACTTCAATATCTGCCTTTTCCAGCTTATTGCCTTTATCATCTTTTACAAATATTCCTATATATGCAGGCTCCCAAAACTCAAAAACATCTGTCAGTCTTCCCCAGATATTATAAGTAGCAGCCTTCAAATCAATATTTTTAAGCTGCGGTTGGTCTGCAGTCTGGCTATTCTCTTGAGCAGGGTCGGGTGCAGTGCCAGAAGGAGTCCCCTGACTGCCTTCTCCTGAATTGTCAGAAGTGCTGTTGTCCTGATTAGGATCAGGATTTGAATCCGTATCCTGACTATTATTGTCAGGAGAATTGTTCTGGTTTTGATTTTGATCTCTGCTGCTTTCTGAAGGAGAGTTGCTTCCTTCATTATCAGGAGATTGGTTCTGCCCATCTGCAACTGGTGCCTCTGACAGACTCTCTACATACTCAAGCGCCTTATCTGCCCGTATAAGTCCGTATCCTGTATATTTATCCCATCCTGCACTCTGTAAATCCTCTGCTGTATCTTTGATTATTCTCTCTATCTCATTAATATCGTCTATACCGCGGGCTTTGATGAGAGCGGCTAATGCTGCTACATGAGGAGCAGCCACAGATGTGCCTTCATAGAGATAATATTTAAAACTGCGGGTATTGGCAAATCCAAAAAACTGCCTTAAAGTCTGCTGAAGTATACCGTCTTTTTGACCGTCTTTGTTCTTATCATACTTTAAATCTCCTCCCGGAGCCATTACCTCAAGATTTTTTCCAAAATTTGAGTAATACGCCCTGTCTTTCTCTATATCTACAGCTCCTACAGATAAAACATAATCGCTATAAGCTGCAGGATAGTAAAGACCCTCTTCGCCATCGTTTCCTGAAGCAGCTACCACAAGAACATTGTTGTCATATGCGTATTTAACTGCATCATATAGAACTTTTGAATCAGCCGGTCCGCCGAGGGAAAGATTGATAATATCAGCTCCCTGATCTACAGCTTTGATGATGCCTTCTGCTATATCAGCGTATGTTCCGTATCCTGCCCTGTCCAACACTTTAATAGGCATAATTGAAGCTTTGTAAGCCATGCCTGCTGTCCCATTTCTATCGCCTGTTGTGGCCGCTATAATTCCTGCAATGTGTGTGCCATGTCCATTGTCATCATTCGCATGAGTGGTATTTTCCAATACATTAAAAGGCTTTACAAAAGAAGTCTGGGAAAGATTAGGAGCTTTTTTGTAAACAGACCAGTTTTCATAGGCAACCCCTGAATCAAGTACTGCAATTACAACCCCCTCTCCTTGTGACATATCCCAAGCCTTTTCCATACCTATCATTTTAAAACTCCATTGGTATTTGTAATACCTGTCATTGGGTATATACAAAGCCTTGGCTATGTAGTTCGGCTCTGCATACTCCACAAACTTAAGCTCATTCAAAGATTTTAAAACACTCTCAAAAAGCTTTGCATCATCAAAATCATCATAATTTTGCCTCAACTTTGCTCTCTGTTCTAAAATCTTCTCTCTGATCTCCGCGCTGTTTATCCTGACTCTCAACCTTCTCTCTCCAAGATTTTCAACACCTACCACTGAAATAGTATCAAAAATACTTTTCACTAAATCTTCACTTCCTGATGCCAGTTTAATAATAATCTCATCTTTGGCATAAGGATGGGAAAGATCTATGAAAGAATTTTTTTTAGGTTTTATATTTACTCTTTCTTGTCCGGCCACTGATCTGGCGGGAGATTTTGGAGAAGAACTTTTGGATGTCTGTACATAGGTATACTCCTGGGTATTCCCATTGTCTATTACCCTAAATATCCTGTCTCTCTCTGGATTTCTGATCCCCCCTTCAATAGCCACTGTTGGGATTATAAAAGAAAATGCAAAAACAGCTGCTACCATCCCTGTAAATATTTTACCAAACCACCCTTTTTTCATAATATATCCAAGGTCTTAATTTACTATTATCTTGATATAAAACCGCCTATCTGTCAAGTACCTGACCTGCTGATAAGCTGGTGATATAGGATACCATACTTTGCAACTCATCTGCAGAATACTCAAAATAATAGTCTATGCTTTCCTTAAAATCCATCTGTGCAACTGAAATTTGGGGATTTTTAACCAAGCCAAGAACATAGCTTAAAGGGTACTTTCCTTCCTCTCTTGTAATACCCTCTTCATTTCCTAAAAATATAAAGGGGATAGAAGTAAAAAACACTCTCAAATCAAGATTGGCGCCAACTACAGCATAGGCTCTTTTTATCCATACCCACTTTCCTTTTTCAAGAAAATTGTTGTGCAATATCTTATCTGTTATTTCTTTTGTATTAGCTTTCCCCTCGCCTTGGGCTGTAAAATCGATCCCATCATCAATACCTATGACACAATCTATATCAAAATTATCTTTTACAATATTCCAGTAAAACTCAGCTTTTTGTTTGGCTCTATCTTTTACCCCTCCAGTCTCCTCAACTTCATCATCTATGTTTAAATCAGATAAACTATGAAAGACAAAATCATAATTACACTTTTTAATAAGATGTCTGACTATTCCATATTTGTCTTTATTGTGTGTAGCTATTAATATTTTCATAAAAACCTATGACATGATATCACTTGATTCAATTACATTCTTAACCTTTTCAAGAACAATATTAACATCTTCCTCATCTACCACAAAACCTGAAGCCGAAGGATGTCCGCCTCCTGCAAATTCACGAGCTATCTTACTGGTATCAACAAAATCATTTACAGCTCTAAAAGAAGCAAATATCTTCTTTTTGAAATAATCATAAAACAAAGAAAAGCCCCACTTAGAATCAGATATTGATGCCAGATAATTATTGGTAAAATAATAAAAAGACTCAACTACAGCGTCATACTTTTCCTCTTTATTTTGAGAATCTCCTCCTATATATCCATCTACAAAATCCTTGGAAATATAAGTATAGTTAAACTTGGCACCCTTGACGTGGATAACCTGAAAGTTTTTGAACAACTCTGATAAAACTACTGTCCACTCTGTGGTAATATTAAACATATTAGAATACAATTCCTGAATCACAGAACCTTTATCTAAAAGCTTTGGCAAAATTTTAAAAGTCTGGTGGTAATCATAAGTATGATACATAAACCTGTTAGTATCAGATAATATGCCATACAAAATCAAATCCGAAATATTTTTACTAAAATCATTACTCTTGATGAAAAAGTCAAAAATAATCTCTGAAGTAGATGATGCATTTTTTATTATCTCAATATCTGACCAGCTGGAGTCATTCATTTGATGGTGATCTATTACAACAGATACAATATTGTACTTTTTTAAATAATCATAAACTGCTTGACTGTCCTGATATGTGCACTTAGATATATCACTTACATCTACAAATACAACCACTTCTGGATTAAACTTCTCAATACTTGTGAGAAGGTTATCTTTATGTATTTGTATATCCTGCTTCTCTGTCAAAAACAAACACTTGTCAGGAACACCATCTTCAAGTAAAGGAAAAACCTCCTTTTTGTACTTTTGTTTAAGTAATATTGATAAAGCCATTACACTCATCACTGCATCAGGATCAGGGTTTATATGTGATGTAACTAAAAATTTTTTAGCAGTGTTAAGTATATTTTCCAACTCCATATATCCAGATTAATTCTATAGTTATTTCTATGATAATATCACAATTTAAATACAATTTCTATCACATATCCGCTCCCCTCCTCATATCATATCTGTGGATAAATAGCTTGCAAAATTTTATACATTTATGTTAATTTCTTCTTAAGATTTGCGTATTCTAAACGTAAATCATCTTTTAGTTTAATAAATTTATTTTTTATAAAGTACATCCAC
>WFTA01000033.1 GCA_015485715.1 Patescibacteria group bacterium | reverse complement strand
ATGTTAGGTTAATAGAACAACATTTCGAAAAGGCAACTCTTGGTTATGGGTATAATCACCCACGAATAATAGAAAAATTGATATATTTGGGATTATTGTTGCATAAATTTAAAAAAACCGAACAAGAAAAAAAGATTATTGCCAAAATAGATGAATTGAATAAAAAATATTTGGAATTCAACAAGAGTTTTTTTGAATTAAAAAAGAAAGAGAAAAATTTAATGGGACCAGATGAATATCAGCTATGCAAAGAAATTCATGATTTGGAGAACGATTTATTTTCGTATAGTAGTAGTCATTTAATGGGAGTAAAATATATATTGAGTCAAGAAATAACAAAGAAAGAATGGGATAGTTTTATCAAGAAAATAGATTATTGCAAAGGCATAGAATATAAAACAGTGAGCAGATTTTAATAAAAATCCCCGCCGCCGCGCTCGCGAAGCGAGCGAATAAGCAAAAGGGCAAAAAGGAAGGGGAGGTCTCAAGGGAAGGAATTTTTGCCCTTTTGCGAACTCCGCGCCGCAGGCGCGGTTGGGGTGGGAGCGTTTCCGCTTTTCCTCTGTTAAGAGGAAGACAAAACAGAAATTTTTCTTTTCCTTAATTGTCCCGCCAAGGCGGGATGGGGGTGTGTGATTAAAAAAGTGAAAAAATTTTTCTGTTTTGCCTATCGCCGTAGCTTTAGCGAAACTCTCCTACACCAAGGCTTCGGCGAAGCGTTGTATTTTGTACTTTGGGTAAGGAATATGTTTTATTTATATTTTTCACATATTGGAAGTTGATAATGGTTTGGTTTAATCCCTTATTTATGTTAAAATTTAATTGATACTGAATGTTATTACAATTTCCTAAGCTAATATGGTTATAGGATTCTTATTTGAATACACAAGGTCTAGATCTGAGACAGATAGTGAACCTTGGAAAGATAGGATAGATGGAATTTCTAAAGATAGTGAAAGGAAGGCCTATGCAATTATTCAAAGAGTTTTAGGTAGAGAACCGAATAGTACAGATTTAGAAGAGATAAAGGTTGTCTCTAATTCATTGGGTGTTACTATAAATTTTCCATTTGATCGTTTATATAGTATATTTGAAAATGGAAGATTTAGTTCTTATTTTGAAACAAGAGCTCCTAAAGGTTTTATTTCAAAAATGCTTGATTTGTATTATAGGAGCAGGAGGAAGGTAGAAGATATATTAGGAATAGCACCTAAAGGAGATGAGCAAGATCCTCCATTAATATATGGAGCTGTTGTCCATAATACTCCATATGATAATATGTTTGGAGGTGCTTATAGATATGGAAGTGTGATAGCAGTGTTGGATACTGATAGTATCAAGGATAGAACCACCTTTTACTTATGGAGATTCACATTGGTATGTAGGCTATGGAAAACTTGCACAGAATCAAGTTGTTGGCTGGGAAGGAGCAGCCGCACTTAAATGGTTAAGAGATAAGACAAGAAAGGAATATGTCGAAGCTCAGATAGCTGGTGGTGTTTATGTGAGAGATATTAAAGAGATTAGGTTTTGTGTTAATTCTCAAGAGGAAGGTAATAGAATTATGAATCTACCTGAAATTAGACAATTAAGAAGCAAATACTCCGGTATAAAATTTTCTTTTGCAGTAAGAGATATAAAAGTTTTTAGATATGGAACTTAAAAACCCCATCAAAATAGTTGCTTTTTTGTATGATTCTTTAGGACCTAGGCTTGTAGTAAAGTTGATTGATAGGAATAAACAATATGCTTTTATTGGCCCACCTAATTATAGAATAAAAAAACTTGAACCCGAATTGATGTTAATAGCTGCTGTCTCAAAATATGGATATACATTACTGAAATATCCTATAATTATCAAAGATTATCAAGAGTTATTAGATTTCATACACACATTTCAAAAAACAAAGTACTAATCCAAGAGAATTCCTCGCAGTTTGTACAGGATGGTTAGTCTGTTTATCTTTGTTGCATAATTTGAAGTTAGGGAGATACAGTTCTTTGCTAATAATACTTCTTATGCTATACTTATATCAGATAATTAACTTGTGGATATATGTATTTTGTAATTTTAATAGCAGTGTTCATTATCCTTGGCGGGTTGAGAGTGGTGGACCAATATGAAAAAGGCGTGGTGCTTACTTTGGGTAAATACACAGGTACACGCCAACCCGGACTTACATGGATTTTTCCGGGAATCCAGAGAATGATTAAAGTTGATATGAGGATTACTACAGTGGATATTCCTCAGCAGGAGGTAATCACCAAAGACAATGTAACTGTGGGTATCAATGCTGTTGTGTATTTTAATGTGGTAAGCGCGGAGAGGGCTGTTTTGGTGATAAAAGATTTTCGTCACTCTGTAGCACTCTATGCTCAAGCCACACTCCGTGATGTTGTAGGTGATGTGGATCTGGATACCCTTTTGTCTGCCAGAGATAAAATAGCAGAAGAGATTAAGAAAGTGGTGGATGAGGCAACTGATGACTGGGGTATAAATGTTTCATACATTAAAATGCAGGATATAGAGCTTCCTGCTGATATGAAGAGAGTGATGGCCAAGCAGGCAGAAGCAGAGAGAGAAAGAAGAGCGATCATCATTCAGGCAGAAGGAGAGTATACTGCTGCTGAAAAGCTTTCTCAGGCGGCCAAAGTGCTTAGCTCTATGCCCGGTGGCATCTCTCTGAGAACCCTGCAGACCATTGAAAAGATTAATCCTGACCCGTCCAAGACAGTTATTTTTGCACTTCCTGTTGAGTTTATGGAAGGTATTAAGTCTTTGTCTCAGACATTGAAGCACAAGTCAGATAATTAGCCTGTATAGTATGGATTTAAAAGAGAGTGTGAAATACAAGCTTATATATATCTACTATATTTTTTCTTCTTTATTTATAATAGGCTTAATGTTTTTCATAGATGAAGGGAAAGCGATAAGGACAGAGGATATACAGATTTATCATATTTTTGCAGGTTTGTCTGCAATTACCATTGCTGCATCTTTTTTTGTAAAAAATATTTTCATAAGGAATACAAAGGAAAAAGATCTGCTGCCTGAGGAACAGCAGAAAGCATATCTATTGGCTGATATTGTCAAGTGGGCGTTGTTGGAGGCTGTTGTGATATATGGGTTGATAGTATTTTTTATGACAGGGGATAGAGATAAGTCTGTCTTTATGAGTTTAGTCGGATTTTTGTTTTTATTATTGCGTTCCCCTGCTTCAAGATCTATTTAATTTTTTGCAAAAATTCTTCAGCCAAAGAAAGTGTCTTGTCTGAGCTTTGGTAAAAATCTTTCCATACCACTACAATATCAGCATTATTGAACACTGCGCTTTGTACTTCTTTTATAGAATCTCCTCCTGCCACAGCGATTAATATATCATAGTTTGCTTTTATTCGCCTTATTTCATATAGTGGAAGTATTTTTTCTCTATTGAACCTTTCTTCATCTACACCTCTGTGAAGTATAACTACTTGTGGTTGTTTTTTGAGTTGTCTGAGTATGTGAAGAGGATATTCTACATTCATCATATCTATCATAGCATCTATACCAAGCTTATTACATTTTTGGATAAATGCATTAAGGGATTCTACAGGTGCGTGGCCAAGGGCAACTGCTGCATCTGCACCTGCTTCAGCAGCCAATTCAGCTTCTGTTTCTCCTCTATCCATCATTTTCAAATCAGCCACTACATAAGGAAGAAATTTGTCAGTATTTTTTGTATTAAAAGAAGCTTCCAAATTCTGTGTTTTGTTTAGTGTTTTTTTATCCATACCAGCAAAAAAAGAGATAAACTCTTTAAATGTAACATTGGAGTAGATATCTGGACTTGATCCAGACAGACGAAGAGAATAAAGATGTTTTATTTCACTTATTATCCCTATACCATATCTTTTGATAAGGGGAGTACCAGCCTCAAGAATAATCCTATCACTCAGTGGAAGATTGGTAATAATTTTCCTTGTCTCTACAAGATCATTGTTTAGTGCTATTTGCAGATACCGCTTTTTAGAGTCTAGTTTTGATGTTGTCTTTGCCATATTTATATTATACACTGATTTTCAGTATTTCAAAAGCCTATTTTTTATCTTTTGACATGTTCTTATTGACTTTGAAGATATAATTTTTGACAGAGAGACAAAATATGCTTATAAATAAAACTTATTCCTTACTTCAAATACAAAGTACAGCGCTTCGCCGAAGCCTTGGCATAGGAGAGCTGCGCTTTACCATAGCACATTCGGTGCGAAGGCGAGTTTTGTCAAGACTATAGCGAGGCAATCCCGCCTTCGCTAAAGCTACGGCGAGGCGATGCCCGTCTTCGTTAAAACTTCGGCGAGGCGATGCCCGTCTTCGTTAAAACTTCGGCGAGGCGATGCCCGCTTTCACCAAGGTTTCAGCGAGGCAAGGGAAAATTTGCTGTGGGTGAGGGAGGACTCGAACCTCCGACCTCATCCTTATCAGGGATGCGCTCTAACCACCTGAGCTACCCACCCAAACATTCTTATTATTACAGAATTGAGATTTACAGATGAATAAGATTTGATATGAACCCTGTCGACTGACGGGGTAACCACCTGAGCTACCCACCCAAATATACAAATTCTAAATCCGAAATACTAAATTCTAAACTCTAAATTTTCAATTATCCTTATTTGTAAATCGTTGATTGAAAATTACACAGGATGTTGTTTACAATATACAATATTTTTTGCTTCAGGTCAAATGTGAAAGAGATAAGTAACTTATACACAGGACCTCTTGATTTTTCAAAACAATAAGTTATACTATAGATATCAAGCATCTTTTCTCAAATTCCCTCCCGTCAAGGGCGTGAGAAAAGAGAAGGCAAAAGGGAATTACAGCTCCCTTTTGCGTATGCAAAAGGTTTTTTTATTTGCAAATTGATTAATATTAAAAATGTTTATATGTCTGTAAATATACCCACAATGGAAGATTTGTTAAAAACAGGTGCTCATTTTGGTCATAAAATATCCAAGTGGCATCCAAATGCAGCTCCGTATATATATACTTCCAGAAATGAAATCCACATTATAGATTTGGTGAAAACCATAGATAATCTCAAAAAGGCCGCAGAGTTTGTGGAAGATGAAATATCACACGGCAAGACTATTTTGTTTGTAGGAACAAAAAAGTCCATAAAATCTATAATAAAAAACATGGCAGAAGAGGCTGGTGTACCTTATGTAAATGAGAGGTGGCTTGGAGGAACTATTACTAATTTTTCAGTTATCAGAAAGTTGGTAGACAAGCTTATAAATCTTGAAAAGCAAAAAGAAGATCCTGATTATGAGAAGAAATATACCAAAAAAGAGAGGCTTATATTTGACAGAGAGATAGAGAAAATAAACGAGATGGTGGGTGGTATAAGAGAATTAACCAAGATTCCTGACCTGATCTATATTGTTGATATTAAGGAGGAAAAAACAGCTGTTAAAGAGGCAAATAAAAGACAGATACCTGTGGTTGCAATTACAGATACAAACACAGATCCCACACTTGTTGATTTTCCTGTTCCTGCCAATGATGATTCTATTAGAACAGTGGAGCTGATAACTTCTGTAATGGTAGAAGCTGTCAAGGCAGGAAGAGAAAAGGCTAAGTCAAACCAAGAACCAAAGATAGAGAAAGAGTAAAAACGATGTATTTAATTTTCAAATTTACCAACCCAGCCCCACTTTTTGAGATAAAACTATGTTATAAAACCATAGGGTTATATAATTTGATTTAAAGCAACATATCTGCAGATAATGTTGAAAAGTGGGGCTGGGTTGAAAATTGAAAATTGTCTCTTGTTGTTTTTAGAATTTAGAGTTTATAATTTAGTATTTATAGATTAAAAATCTTTTACAATTAACTAATAAATGTATGGATGCTAGTTTAATCAAACAAATAAGAGAAGAGACAGGGGCAGGTATAGTGGATATTAAAAGTGCCTTAGAGGAGGCAGGAGGTGATCCGGATAAAGCTAAGGAAATTTTGAAAAAAAGAGGCGCTCAGATAGCTGCCAAAAAACAGGAGAGAGAAGCAAAAGAAGGTCTTGTATATGCTTATATACATCCGCCCGGAAAATTGGGCGCCATGGTAGTACTTAATTGTGAGACTGATTTTGTTGCTAAAAATGAGGAGTTTAAAGAGTTGGCACATCAGATAGCCATGCAAATAGCAGCCATGAATCCACAGTATGTGAATATAGAAGATATTCCAGAAGAAGTGCTGGAAAAAGAAAAAAGTTTTTACAGAGAGCAGTTTGAAAAAGAAGGAAAGCCGCAGGATGTGATAGAAAAGATAGTAGAAGGCAAGATGCAGAAATTTTATGAAGAAGTATGCCTGATGGAACAGGTATGGATACAGGATGACAGCAAGAAGATTAAAGATCTGATTGTAGAAAAAACTGCAAAGCTGGGAGAGAAGATAACAATTGGCAAATTTGTCAGATTTACTGTTTAGTTTGTAAATAGAACTCGCCCAAATACAAAACACACCCAAAAGGGTGTGTTTTTTGTATTTCGGTTCTATGCCTTGATTTTTTTATAATTTTGTGCTAAAATTGCGAGAATCTAATTGAATTATAAAGTTATGTATTCCTTATATCCTACACAAACCGACAATAGAAGTGAACAGATGAGTTTTGATTTAGAAGCTTCTTTGAAGTCAGATAAATATCAAACAGATTTATTATATATAGCGCGTATTATTGAAAGCAATCATATTGCAGTAATAATTCATAGCCTCCAGAATGAGAATAGAGGTTTGGATAAACATGTTTTATATGAGTTAATCTTTTCAGTAAGTGTATATAAATTTATAATAGAAGACACATTGGAAAAGGTTTTAGCATTGTCTACAATAAAGGTGGAGGGGGAAAAAGTAAAATTGAATTGTGCTGGTTTTGTATCCATATTGAAAGGCAATGCGGACAAATACAAAACAGAGGAATTTGTTAATATTTCTCAAGATAAAAATTTTATTATTAGTTTTACAGATACAGGCTTGGAATTAGAGTATGAAATTGATATGTTGCCTAAATTGTATAAATATATTCAGATTTTGGATGGGTTAATTAGTAATATTAAAAATTTATTTAATGTGATGGGAGAATATGATGAATATAAAAATGATAAAAATATAATAGAAGTTTGCAATAATGCAGTAGTAAATGCAATGAGGAAATTTGGATCTGCCTTAGCTATATATAGTCATAATATTGTAGAGGTAATTTTGGGTGATTCTTGGCAAAAAATGGAAATTGAAGATATTATTTTTTTGAAAGATAACATATCAAATTTAAAGCAATATCTAAGAACATATTTTTTAAATATTAATGAATTGGATATTTGCAAGTATAGGAAGCAAGAAACACAGAAGTTAATAGATGCTTTAATAGCTAGTAGTTCACAGGTATTAGAGAGATTATTAATTCAAAAAGAGTCAGAATATAATTTTATAGATATAAAGTATAGAAATAAAATAAAAGCAATTATTGAAAGTGTTTTGAAGAATGTAAGAGAGACATCTTGGAATACAAAGATGCCTTATTGGCGAATAGAAGAAGATGTATGGAGGGTGTGGAATGGGTGTTTAAAAAAAATAAAAGGACAGTTGTATATAGTGAGAAAAGAGATGATTGAAAATCATGACAGGAAAATTAAGAAATGGATGTCTGAAAATGGGGTAAAGAGTGAAGGTGAATATATTATTCATAGGGACAGCAATAAAAGAGTAACGGGCGGATTATATGATATGTGGATTAAGATGAATAAGGAAAGAAGGACAATCTTAAGATTATTTGATGAATTGGTATCAAGCTTAAGTTTTAGAAAGTGTTTACAATTGTAATCATTATAATGTAGAGTCAAATTATCTTTGTGTTAGGGTAATTAAATTTGAGCGAAGCGAAAATTTGCTAGTACCGGTGGTGGGATTTGCCCTGATATACATCAGGGCACCCTGTCATATTTATCCCGTCGAATGACTGGGGTGACAGGGTGAACCCACTCATTATACAATGTGATTTTCTGTAGATATGTTTTGTTGATGATACATTGCTAGTACCGGTGGTGGGATTTGAACCCACGACTCCAGGCTTATGAAGCCTGTGCTCTAACCGCTGAGCTACACCGGCATGATTTGTAAATCCTAAATACGAAATACTAAATCCTAAACAAACCCAAATATAATTTACCAATTTTCCAATTTACCAATCCAGCCCCACTTTTCAACATTATCTGCAGATATGTTGCTTTAAATCAAATTATATACCCTCTGGTTTTATAACATAGATTTATCTCAAAAAGTGGGGCTGGGTTGAAAATTTGGAAATTACTTTTTTCTTTTTCCTATATTTATGTTATAATAATTTTGATTTTTTTACAAGAGGATTAGGAAGGGTGTTTAAATTACAAATATTATTAAGGGGAGTTGTATGTTTAAGCAAAATTACACTGAAAAACAGCTTAAAAAAATAGCTAATTCTGTCCGTCAAGATATAGTAAAAATGCTTGTAAAAGCAGGATCAGGCCATTCAGCAGGGCCGCTTGGTATGGCAGATGTTTTTACTGCTTTATATTTTGCTGTAATGAGGCATGATCCTAAAAAGCCAAATTGGAAAGACAGGGATAGGCTGGTGCTTTCTTGCGGCCATATAGCTCCTGTGCTTTATGCTGTACTTTCCAGATGTGGATATTTTCCAAGAAAAGAGCTTTGGACGTTGAGAAAGCTGGGAACAAGGCTTCAGGGACATCCTCACAATCTAGCGCTTCCGGGTGTGGAAAATTCATCAGGACCTCTGGGACAGGGACTATCTCAAGCTGCAGGCATGGCGCTGGCTGCTCTTATGGATGGTGCGAGCTGGAGAGTATACTGTGTAATGAGTGACGGGGAACAACAGGAGGGGCAGATTTGGGAAGCTGCTATGTTTGCTGCCAAAAACAGGCTTTATAACCTTACAGCTTTAATGGATAGAAACAATATCCAGATTGACGGATTTACTGAAGATGTTATGCCGCTTGAGCCTTTGAGAGACAAATATGAAGCTTTTGGCTGGCATGTATTGGAGGTGGACGGGCATAATATAGAGGCTATTATAGATGCATGCCACGAGGCAGAAGCTATATACGAAAAGCCAACGCTCATAATATGCCATACTATACCGGGCAAGGGTGTGCATTTTATGGAACGTGATTTTAATTGGCACGGCAAACCACCGAAGAAAGAAGAAGCTAAGCATGCTCTCAGACACCTGCGCAGTATGGAAGGACGAATAGTCTGTGGAGACAGTGAGTAGGAGTTATAAATTTTCAAATTCACAATTTACAATTTTCCAAACTTTAAATAGATTTATTTAATTTGTTTAAAAATTGTAAAATTAAAAATTAAAAATTCTTATGTTGAACAAAAAGGCTTATTTGAATCCAAAACTTTTTAGCAAGAATATTGAGATGGAACCGACCAGAAATGGTTATGGAAGAGGGTTGGTAGAAGCCGGGAAAAGGGATAAAAATGTAGTAGTTCTTTGCTGTGATTTGAAAGATTCTACAAGATCTAAGATGTTTGAGGATAAGTTTCCAGACAGATTTGTAGAAATAGGTGTTGCAGAGCAGAATATGGCAGGAATAGCAGCAGGTATGTCTTTTGCCGGCAAAATACCTTTTATCTCATCTTATGCTGTATTTTCACCGGGCAGAAACTGGGATCAGATAAGAGTGTCTATCTGCTATTCTAATGCCAATGTGAAGATTGCGGGAGCTCACAGCGGTATATCAGTAGGCCCTGACGGTGCTACGCATCAGGCTTTGGAAGATATAGCTATTACCAGAGTTTTACCCAATATGACTGTTATTGCTCCTTGCGATTCTATAGAGACTGCTAAAGCTACTGTTGCTGCAGCAAAGATAAAAGGTCCTGTCTATATCAGGTTTGCTAGAGAGAAAACTCCTATCATCACAACTCCAAAAACCCCTTTTAAAATAGGCAAAGCTGTAGTTTATAGAGAAGGCGGAGATGTTAGTATTATTGCGTGTGGCCCTCTGGTGTATGAGGCACTGGCTGCTGCAGAACATTTGTATAAAAAGTATAAGATAGACTGCGAAGTTATAAATTCTCATACCATAAAGCCTTTAGATGAAAAAACTATCTTAAGATCTGCAAAGAAAACAGGGGCAGTGGTGACAGTAGAGGAACACCAGATGGCAGGGGGTCTGGGCGGAGCTATAGCTGAATTTTTATCCAGAGAATATCCTGTCTATATAGAGAGAGTGGGTGTGGAAGATACATTTGGTGAGTCAGGAACACCTGATGAACTTTTGAAAGAGTACAAGCTCAACAGAGATGCGGTTGTGGAAAAGGTGAAAAGTATAATAAAATTAAAATAAGATAGAGATAATTTCTAATTTTATAATTTTTAATTTTATAAATAATATCTCAATTTTTAATTTTTAAAATATGCAATACGACCTAGAAGAACGAACTGCTAAGTTTGGAGAAAATATTATATTATTTTGTAAGTCAATTCCAATTGATACTGTTAGCCAGCCTTTAATAAATCAGCTTGTAAAATCAGCAACTAGTATAGGAGCTAATTACATGGAAGCCAACCAAGCTTCTTCAAAAAGGGATTTTAAAAATAAAATACGTATTTGTTTAGAGGAGACAAATGAAACCAAACAGTGGTTAAGAATGTTATCAGTGGCCAGGAAAGATAAAAAAATAGAATGGATGGATTTATGGGACGAAGCACACCAGTTTGTACTTATATTTTCCAAGATTGTAAGAAATGTTTAAAATTAGGTATTTTTTAATTAGATATTTAAAAATTGTTTATAAAATTATTAAATTAAAAATTAAAAATTCTGTAGTATGTTTGACCTAATATCTATAGGAGATTCAACTCATGACACATTTGTAGAAATAGATGAAGCTTCTGTATTGTGTGATATTAAGCCGAATAAATGCCTTTTGTGCTTGTCTTGGGCAGATAAAATTCCTGCCAAAAAAGTAACACAAGTTCCGGGAGTAGGGAATAGTGCCAATGCAGCTGTTGGTGCGGCACGACTGGGGCTGAACACTGCAATATATACACATATAGGAGATGATTTGGTGGGTGAGAGTATTTTAAAAGTTTTCCAAAAAGAAAAAGTAAACACCAGATATGTAAAGATAGAAAGAGGAAGGACGTCCAATTACTCAGTTGTTTTAAATTATGGTGCAGAAAGAACTATTATAGTTAAGCATGAAAAGTGGAGATATAATTTGCCCAAAAAATTAAAGACTAAATGGATATATTATTCATCACTTGGCCCTGATCATTCTAAAGTTCATAGGCAGATAAAGGATTTGGTAGATAAAGAAAATATTAATCTGGTTTTTCAACCCGGTACATATCAATTAAGAGAGGGTAGAGATAATCTGTATGAAATACTTTGTTCATCATACCTCATACTTCTCAATAAAGAAGAGGCGGCTATACTTTTGGATGAAAAGCCTATTTCTGTAAAATCCACAAATAGAGAAGTTAAGATGTGGGTTAAACATCTTGCCAGAGGACTTTACGAACTAGGTCCGCATATTGTGGTGATAACAGACGGACCCAATGGTGCTTATGTGCATGACGGCAGTGATACCTGGTATATAAAAGCATATCCATTGAAGGCAAAAGAGAGAACAGGTGCTGGTGATAGCTTTTCCATAGGATTTACAGCGGCTTTGATAAGAGGTAAGTCTGTATCTGAAGCCTTGCTGTGGGGCAATGCCAATGCGACTTCTGTAGTTCAGTACACAGGAGCCCAAAAAGGCCTTTTAACAGAGGCAGGGATTAGAAAGATGATTAGAAAATATCCTAAAATAAAACCAAGGAAAATATAAATGAATTATTAATCAGATTTAATTTTATATATAATTACCCTAATTCCTAATTAACTCAAACCTATATAGAATTCCAAATTCCAAAATCCAAATGTCAAATAATAATAATAATGACGGTTTAGATTTTGACATTTGTCATTAATTTGTCATTTGAGCTTTGTCATTTGACATTTATTAAACTGGGTTATTGGTTATTGTTTAGGATTTTGAATTTTGGAATTGTTTAGAATTTAGGATTTTAAGGTTATTTAGTGTTTCGAATTTAGAATTTAGAATTTAGTATTTATAGTTTATGTTATGTTTGACTTTGTAAGTATAGGTTCAGCTACACAGGATGTAATATTGATCTGCAAGGGACTGGAGGATATATCTGTACCTGTGGACGAAGTTACCACTACAAAAAAGGAGTGTTTTTATGTTGGGGATAAGATAGATATAGAAAGTATTCACTTTTCTGTTGGTGGAGGAGGTACTAATTCAGCTTATGTATTTAGATCTTTTGGGTACAAAACTGCCTTAATTTCAAAAATAGGAGATGATATAGTAGGCAGGACCATACTTGATTTTCTGAAAAAAGCAAAGATAGACAGGAAATATGTAGTAGTGGATAAGATTTTAAATACAGCTTACTCTACAGTTATGCTTACAAGATGGGGGGATAGGACTGCTTTTATCTATAGAGGAGCGTCTAGAAATATGAAGCTCAAAGATATTCCACTAAGGAAAATTGAATCACACTGGATTTATATAACATCTTTGGGAGGAGATTTGAATATTTTGGAGAAAATTATTTCTGTTGCCAAGAGAAAAAGTATGAAGGTTGCAATAAATCCCGGAAAAGACGAACTCGGAGCGGGGGTAAAGCAATTGCTCCCGATATTTAGAAATATAGATGTTCTTATTTTAAACAGAAGAGAGGCAGCCATGCTTGCTGGAGAGGATAAAATATCAGATATCAAGGCCCTGTTTGCTGATATTATACTTACTACCACAGGATATGTTGTGATTACTGACGGAGCAAGAGGAGCCTATGCTGTGTATGGGGTTGATGGTTTTGATAACAATATTTACTTTGTTCCATCTTTGGCCAGAGAGGTGAAGGATGCAACAGGTGCTGGTGATACTTTTGGTTCATCATTTGTAGCAGGGCTGTATAGAGAAAATGGTGATATAGAGTATGCGCTAAGATTGGCAGCGCTTAATGCTGCTCAGGTAGTATCTGAAATAGGCGCAAAATATGGTATTTTAAAAAAAATACCCACGAAAGAGACACTTTCTAAAATAGAAGTAAATAAAATATGCGGCCTATAACAAGACTTTTGTGGATAAATGTATTGCATAATTTAATATTTGTGATATTATAAAATTGCTATGAAAAAAGCAGATAATAAAAAGATAGATAATTGTAGAAAAAGTTTTGGAAACCAAAATTTCTATTTTGGATTTTTTTATTTTTGGTTCGCCTTAGGCGGCTAGTTTAGGTATTTTTCAGGATTTTTTGATAGCCGCCAAATATAGGCGGCTTTTTTAATTTATGAAGTCATATGAAAGCAGTAGCTGTAGGTGATATAACTATAGACCAATCATATATACTTGATGAATTTGTGCGTGAAGATTTTAAACATGCACCAAGCAAGGTTGTCTACTCTGTGGGAGGACCATCTGCTATAGCTGCACTTTTTTTATCCCGTATGGGTATAGATACAACACTATACGGCAATATAGGCAGAGATGCTTACGGAAAAAGGGCCAAGATGACATTGGTCAGGGAAAAGGTAAAAGTAATAGAGAATATTCAGAAACGCACTAAAGTCCATACCTATCTTATCAATACTGCCAGCGGCACCCGTACAGGAATTAAATCTCCTATTGAATACAGGAAACCTGTCAGGATATCATATAGAGATGCCTCAAGTGATTTGTTTATTTTTGACAGAAACAGTTTCAGGGCTTTTATGTATGTTGTAAAACACAGGAAAAAGAATAGTATTTTAATTGTAGATACATCAGTTGAGATAAGCCATAAGGCATTTAGAATGCTCAGGCATTCTACTCATCCTGTTATATCCATAGAGGCAGTTAAACAATTTGATGCCAAGAGTAATTGGATGTTTAATGCCAGTGCAATACGCAGGATAGTTGAGAAAGATTTGGTTATCACTGCAGGTGGATCAGGCTCTTACATTTGCCGTGAGAAAGAGATTTTGCATATTCCGGCCTATAGTGTTAATGCAGTAGATACTTTGGGGGCAGGAGATGTGTTCAGAGGAGCATTTGCTTATGCACTTTTGAGGGGCCTTGATATGGAGAGAGCATGCAGATTTGCAAATTTTGCATCAGCTATGCACTGTACGAAATTTGGAAACAGTTCAGCTCTTCCTTCCTGTGATGATTTGAATAAAGCTTTAAAAAATGGTATTTTGGATAAAATAAGGAGCAGGGTTTTAGAAAGGAATTTAGAATTAAATTCATGAGTATATGCAGGAGGTAAAGATAATAGCAGGACCGTGTTCTGTAAATAAAAACAATATTGAAGAGCTGTATAAAATAGCTGATCTAAAGACTGGAGGCAAAAGGGCTGTATATGGTCTGAGAGTGGTAGGTCTTAAATCAAGGACAAATTTTTCTTCAAGTTCGGAAAGTATGGGAATGGATGTAGAAAGCGCACTTGCAAATTTGGATAAGGCAATTAAAGGTGTATCCTCTGATGAGTGGGATATGCTTCCAAGCATAGAAATAGCAGAAAAGGTGAGAAAAGACACAGGGCTTGTAATTGCATCAGAGATAGTTTTGCCCCATATTCAGCTTCCTTTGTACGCGAAAAAGCTGGGAGAGGGAGAATTTATTTTGTGGAACCCGGCTCCTGCCCAGCTGGGCTGGCATATATATGAGATGGCAAGATATGCCAGAGAATATAGCTGGCAGATAGGTCTTAAAAATCCCAAATGGTCAAATTTGCTTTTGTCTCAGAATGGAGAAAATAGATCAGAAGAAAGTGTTTTGGAAAAAACTTGGAAAGGCGTGATATCTTACACTAAAAGTGCAGGTGCTGATTATTTTTTGATTCATAGAGGTGTAGATACACCAGATAAGGGTGATTACAGGTCTGCACCTGTTCATCAACTGGCTGAAAAAGTAAAACTTGAGACAGGAAGCAGATTGTTTTTTGATCCCAGTCATTCACTGGGCCCTAAAAAGAGAGACGAGATTGTTGATGAAACAGTAAAGGCTATGCAGATGAAGACGCAAGACGGGTATCTCTATGATGGTATTTTGATAGAAGTGGGAACATCCTATACAGACACTGATCAACACATAACCATAGATGAACTTCAGGTTCTGATAGATGAAATATCAGAGTTTTGAGATATATATTAGGATGTTATAGAGGATTAAATCAATATTGTTTTTTAATGTTTGTTAAGTAGCGTTATTAATCTGTATTATTCTAAAAATGAAATCCTAAATCCGAAATCCTAAATCCTAAACAAACCCCAAAATAATTCATCAATTTACCAATTTTCAATCCAGCCCCACTTTTCAACATTATCTGCAGATATGTTGCTTTAAATCAAATTACATACCCATTGGCTTTATAGCAGGATTTACCTCAAAAAGTGGAGCTAGGTGGGACTGGGTTGAATTTTGACTTTTGAATTTTTTTATTTTTCTAATCTGTTTTTCAAAAGTTCTGTTGCCTCCTGTGGATCTGCTTTGCCTTGTGTTTTTTTCATTACCTGCCCTAAAAAGAATTGTAGCAAAGCAGTTTTTCCCTGTCTATATTTCTCAACCTCTGCAGGGTTTTCTGAGAGCACTTCATCAACTATTTTACTCAAATCCTCTACTCTACCTGCAAGATCTTCTGATTCTAAAATCTCTTGTGGCGACAGGCCCTCTGATACCATCTTCTCCAGAACTTTCTGAGCAACAGTTGAATTTATCTCTCTTTTTACAACCAGCTTCATAAACTCCGACATATGTTCAACAGATACAGGATTTTCATCTAAAGACTTTCCTTTTCCTGACAAAACACCTGCCAGTTTATTGACAATCCACTTGGATGTCTGCTTGCCTATATACTGATATACATTATCATGGCTCTCAATCTCATCTTCTATCATACTATGCAGTATTTCCACAACCTCTTCAAAATAATTTGCCAGTATAACACTTGCTGTAAGCACTCTTGCTGACTCCATATCTAGGCCATACTCTTTAACAAACCTTTTCCTTTTATCATATGGCAGCTCTCCAATTTCTTTTTTTACCTCATCTACATCAAACAGGACATTATCTCCTTCAAAATAAAAAGGAGGTATATCAGGCTCAGGGAAATACCTATAATCCTCACTTGTCTCTTTGGTTCTCATCTCATAGGTTGACTGAGTATTTTCATCCCAAAGTCTGGTAGCCTGTGTGAGGGTGTTTTGTTTTCCTTCCTGCCAAAGCTTGAATTGCCTTTGAATCTCATACTCCAAAGCTCTTTCCACAGATTTAAATGAATTTAGATTTTTAATTTCAGTTTTAGGATAAAGCCTATCTTCTCCTCTTGGTCTAAGGGATACATTGGCATCACACCTTAGATGTCCTTTCTCCATGTCAGCATCTGAAATACCTAAATATCTTGCAATGAGCTGAAGATCCTGCAGAAAAGCTTTCGCATGTTGAGGTGATCTAAAATCCGGCTTTGTTACTATTTCAATCAAAGGCGTCCCAGCACGGTTATAATCAACCAATATCTTCCCACTTTCATGTATATTTTTGGCCGCATCTTCCTCAAGATGAAGCCTCTCTATACCTATGTCTATATCATCTGACATTTCCTCAATATATGTCTTAGATTTTGATTTAACAGGAGGTATGCTTAAAACACCGTCATAGCCGATGGGATAAGAAAACTGGCTAATCTGATAGCCCTTGGGCAGATCCGGATAAAAATAATTCTTTCTGTCAAAAAACTGATAAGGGTTTATCTTGCAATTTAACGCAAGAGCCATCAGGGTTGCCCATTTAATGGCTTGTTTGTTGGGTACAGGAAGGGTGCCGGGATGCCCCAAACATACCTCGCATATAGTAGTATTAGGAGGCTGGTTTTCCCCGTCATTGGAACACCAACAAAACATTTTGCGTTTTGTCTTAAGTTGGATATGTATCTCTAAGCCAATAACTGCTTCAAATTCTGAAAAAGACATAAATAAAAATTCAAAATGCAAAATTAATAACCTTAATTAACTCTAATTACACTAATCAATATCCCAAGAACCAACAATAATTTTTAATTTTGTAATTTTATAATTTTTACCCAGAACCACGTGGGGTTCTAGACAGCCCTAAATCCCATGTGGTTTAGGGTTAAATAATATCTAATTCTTTAATTTTTAAATCAATTACTCTAATCAATTTTCCAATAACCCAATCTATAAATGTCAAATTCCAAAGCCCAAACTATCATTATTATTGTTATTTGTCATTTGGATTTGGGATTTGATTTGTTATTGGGGTTTTGGTATTTGGAATTGTTTAGGTAATTTATTGAAAATTTGAAAATTAAAAATTAACTTATAGTTTATCCTACTTCTACTTCTACTGACGGGCCCATTGTTGTTGATATATACACTCTTCTTAGAAATATTCCCTTGGACGAAGAAGGTTTGGACTTTCTAACAGCATCAATAAAAGCCTCAAAGTTTTCCACAAGCTTCTGATCGTCAAAAGATCTTTTTCCTATGAGGGAGTGTAAATTACCAGTGTCATCATTTTTAAAAGATATTTTCCCTTTTTTAACCTCCTCCACAGCTTTGGCAACATTTTCTACCACAGTTCCGTCTTTAGGTGAAGGCATAAGTCCTTTGGGACCCAAAATCTTAGCTATCTGTGCAATCTTAGGCATCATAGAAGGATGAGCGACAGCCACATCAAAATCTATAGCCCCTTTATGTTTAATCTCATCTATAAGCTCCTGTCCTCCCACCACATCTGCTCCAGCATCAGATGCCTTTTTTGCATCTTCTCCTTCTGCAAATACAGCAACTTTTACATCCTTACCAGTGCCATGAGGTAGAGATACAGTGCCCCTTACCTGTTGATCTCCTTTTTTAGGATCTATGCCAAGCACTATATGCACCTCCACAGATTCGTCAAAATTTCTCTTGGGTGATACTTCTTTGATTATTTTTATTGCGTCCTGAATAGAATATTTTTTATTCTTATCGTACTCCATACCACTGTTTTTAATTATACTTGTTTCTCTTCTTTCTTATTTTCTTCATGCTCCCTCTTCACCAATCTCCAATGATAAAGATAAAGAGGAAAGCCGATTATTATCTGCGCCAGCGATGATGATAAATCTCTATGTCTTTTTCTGGTAGTATAATCCACTCTTTCTACTACTTCTTTTGTGGATGTTGCGTCAGGAGGATATACAGGAACAGGGGCAATGTAAGAATAATCTTTATCTGCCTCTGTAAATATCCAAGTCCTGAGTGCTAAATCCACAAGTCTTGCAGAACCTATAACAACCATTACCAAACCTACTAAAGAAAAAAGATACAAATATATAATCCTTACAGTTTTAGTTTTCATATTTTAAATATAATTTTAAACAACATTAATCCTCTACAACAATACCCATTTGTCTGGCAGTTCCTTCTATTGTTCTCATAGCTGCTTCAATATCATCCGTGTTTAGGTCAGGCATTTTCTTCTCAGCTATCTCCCTTATCTGAGCTTTTGTTACTTTTCCGACTTTTTCAGCTAAAGGCTTACCTGATCCTTTCTGAATCCCAGCAGCTTTGGCTAATAGACTTGATGCAGGTGGAGTTTTGAAGACCATATCGTATGATCTGTCCTCATACACTGTTATTACTACAGGTATAATATCTCCCCTCTTGTCTTGTGTCTCTTCATTGAATTTATTAACAACCTCTTGAATATTTAAACCATGCTGACCCAAAGCAGGACCCACAGGTGGCGCCGCTGATGCCTGGCCTGCTGGAATTTGTAATTTAATAACTGCTGTCACCTTTTTGGCCATATTAAATGTGTTAATTATAACTTTTTAATCTGTAGATAATCGAGCTCCACTGGAGTCTCTCTTCCAAACATAGATATCATAACCTTAACTTTGCCTCTCATCTCATCTATATCAGATACAACCCCTTCCTGATCTTTAAAGGGTCCGTCTACAATCCTTACGGGTGTGCCCTTTGATACATTGATATCATACTTGGGCTCTTCCATACCCATTCTCTTTTCCAGACTTCTTATCTCTTCATCAGATAAAGGAGTCGGGATAACACCAGAACCTATAAATCCTGTGACATGAGGTGTATTTCGTACTACATACCATGAATCATCTGTAACTATCATCTTTACCAATACATAACCCGGGAAAATCTTTTCTCTCACCTTCACTCTCTTGCCGTTTTTTATCTTATACCTTATCTCAGTTGGCACCAAAACTTCAAATATTTTATCTTCCATGCCCATTGTCTGAACCCTTTGCATTAAATTTCTGGCTACACTTTCTTCGTACCCTGAATAAGTATGGATGGCATACCATCTTACTCCTTGGTTTTGTACTTGCTTTGGCATATAGTACTTATTAATTCCCTAAAATAACTTTCTCCAAAATTATATTAAGAATATAATCAATAGCACCTAAATATATAGCTACGCCCAAAGATATAGCGATGACCAGTATGGTATAATTTACAGTTTCTCTTTTAGTGGGCCACTGAACTTTCTTAAGTTCTGCTTTTGACTCTTTAACATAATTTACAATCCTAGACCATATAGACTGATTTTCCTGCATATATTCTAAATCCAATTTTAAAAAGCCTCTGAAAAGGCTGTATATAAATTAACATATTTTCAAAAATAATGCAACTATCTGGTTTTTTCTGTATTCCAAAATCCTAAATATTTGCCTGTCATAAGTCTGGTTTGGGCATCTATTGCTGGTATAGCACCAAAAACTATCAAAGTTACGGGTAACAATATCCACTGCAGGACAATGGTAAAATACTTTAAAACAGCATTTTTAGGAGGAGGTCCGGGTAAAAGTAAAATATTAAAAAAAGCTGTTACAAACATACCAACCATTGCAAAAGTAAGAAGAGTATCTATCATAAGCGGCGCATTTTGAACTAAAGCAAAAGTTTCTCCGCGAACATGGGTGATATAGAGAGGAAGTCTTGTGAAGACAAGTAAAAATATAGTAGCAGTAGCCCATGAATACTGTCCCTCAATTACTTTCCACAGATATCTCAATTTAACCTGCAGGGGTATGTACTTGTTCTTGATAAAATTAGTTATCAGGTACGGCTGATGCTCTACAGACCACGCCCATCTCTGCATCTGTTTATACTGATTTTTGATAGTGCGCCAAAAACTTTTCACAGATACAGTATCCATAGATACAGGTATATAGATAGGAACCAATCTGTAATCACCATTATACTTGAGGAAACACTGCAGGAATATGCGCGAATCCTCTGTTACTATATCCTTCTGCCAAAAACCCACATCAACCAACGCCTTAAAAGGCATAGAATGAGAAGAAAAAGTCATAAACTGCTCAGGACGGGATAACTCTGTCATCAGCCAGAAAGTGGTTGAATTGGCAACCACTCTTGTAAAGCTGTAAGACTCCCAGATGTTGTTATTATACAAAGCTAACGGCTGATAACTTGCCCTGAGCGGATTTTCCTCTGTGAGATATGCATAGGTTAATCTGGCAAAATACTGCGGATGCACTACAGTATCTATATCAAAAGAAGAGACAATGATATCTTCATAGGGAATCTTGAGTTTCTCATCTACATATTTTTTAAACTGCACACCCATATAATGAACATTGGATCCTTTGCCCACTATCTCGCCCGGAATATCAGGCGGATGGACTGTGATGATGAGATCTTTGAAAACACCTTCATACTCTTTTTTTATCTTTTCAGCTCTCTCCAAAAAATCCTTCCCCGCTCTTCCTTCTCCTCCCAAAATCACAATAATTTTATCTTTAGGGTAAGTACATGATTTTAGCCCTTCAAAAGTATGCCTGATTACCTCATAAGGCTCTTTATATGTGGGCAGAAATACTGCATGATACACCCTCTCCCATCCTTTAATACTCTGAACTTTCTTCATCCAGTCTGTTTTTATCTCTTCTCTATATTTTTTCCAAGAAACAAAAACATAGAAAATAAAATAAAATACTCTGACCAGCCACAGTATAGAATAAACCAAAATAAAATATATCACCCACACAGGCTTTATAAAAGACAACACAAAAAGCACTGCAAATGAAGTCCATACCAGAAAACCGGGCATAATCTCAAAAAATCTGTATACAAATCTCTCCTTTGTTTCCTGATCAGTAAATATCTTCCAAATACTCAGTTTTTTCACATCAAAAGAAAACATAATAATGGATTAATGCTCTGCCAGCCTTATTATAGCTAATTATTGTCAAAATAAAAACCCCTCGCCCGAAGGCAAGGGGAATGTCCCCGAAGGGACATTTGTAGATTATCAAAACATCAAAATATTGTCAAATAAAACCTGTGGATAACTTTTTTACCCTATATTTTCCTATTTTCCTCTTATATTCTTCCAAATCCACCTCAAAAACATAAAAGGCAGGTAAGCTGTATTCCTTACCAATTCTAACAATAAATTATACTGTCCTTCCCTCTTTTCAAACCCTTTTTCCATATAAATAGCCCTATTCATTCTATTTACAATAGAAGTTATTTACACAAAACAATCAACTCATTTTGATATTTTTAGCAATTACAACTCTTCAATTGTTTTAAGTATTATATACATATATACAATCAAGCGTATAATTTCATCTCTTCTAATCTCCTTATCTGTATCATATTCTAACATTTCCTGTAATGTTTGTATACTATCTTTCAACTTTTGCTTTGCTCTTTCTTTTGCTCTCTCCCTGAAATTACCCATAAACCATAGATATCCGGACAATATACTTATAATAAAATAAGATATTACTATCAACTCAGCTAAATTTTCATATTTGTTTTCAAATAACTTATGAGTTTTTTCTCCATTTTTCACCATTTCATCCATTAAATCCAATACAGATTTCAAATCATGCATAAGATCTTCAATTTCAGGGTTTAAGGCTTCCCTATTTCTTATTCTTTTATCCAAATTTTCTTTTAGGCTATCAATTTTAGCGTGTAATTTCCTGTATGTTTCCTCCAATGGAGCTTGTTCATTTTCATCTGCCTCTTCCTTCCCCTCTCCTACAATATAGGTGGTTTGTGATGATTTATTTTTCAAACTTATTACTTCACCACTGTATCCTTCAGCTTTCTTTGGTAAACTCGTAACAGCCATTAGTATTGATAATAAAAATGGATTTAAATACTTACGCAATAACATTCTAAACTTGTCTTTTGGACCCTGTTCCACTAAATTTTGATTTGATAAATCATTATGCTCCATATTTCTATTCAATTAAATATCCTCTTACCACCATTCTTTCTCTGGTGGTATCCAAAGGCCATGAGGTGACAAGGGTTAATATCGATCCATCTCTGTCTGCAAACCAAACTCCTTTATCATCAACCGGAACTACATACTTTTTATAAACCTTATATCTATATTCTATAACCTTGCCATTTTTAAGATTGATATTTATCTTAACTATATCACCATTTTCCAGCTTGTATATATTTCTAAACACCTTCTTATACTCACCCTTTGTCCATGCAAAATCAGATGAATGACCGGTGATATAGATATTGCCTTTAGCTCCCGGCACAGAGGTTCCCGGATAATGTGCCACGCCTTTTGCCATTGCATCCTGTATATCTGCTTCTTTTCTGGATTTGGCAAACACAACAGGAGCTTTGACGCCTATCTTATCTATCACAATCTCAGCTTTATATCTGCCAAGGCCTGTAGGATCATATCCATAAGCAAGCTCTGATCCGTCTTTATATCCGTCAAAATCAGTATCTGCATTATACCTGTCAAGACCATAAGTCATTTCAAACCAGTCAGAAAGCCCGTCTTTATCTGTATCTATTTTAGTCAAATCAATCAAAGGAGTCTTTCTTTCCACCTCTTTAAGATTTTCTGAATTTACCACTTCCCTTTCATTCATCATCTCAAAAGCGGCTTTTATTCCAAAAGTAGCAAACATGCCACCTGCAAACATCACAGCTCCCACCAGAAAACTTAGGAACAAAAGCTTTATCTGCCTCGTCTTTGCAGTTTGATAATCGCTTTTGACATTTCCATAAAACATCTGTTCCATATATCTATTTGAATAAATAAACTTACAGGCTATATATTTATTTTTCTCTTATTCTTAAGATAAAATCTGGCAGATGTATAAGTACCAGTTAGAATACCAACAATAATTTCCATAACAGGTAATGCGCTTCCAGCACGAGGAGTTTTTTTAGGAGGTACAAATACTGCAGTAGTTGTACCTTTTACTTCAGGCTCTCTTGGCTTGGGTGGTGTGGGCGGAACAGGAGGTTCTGCCTTTTTCTCTGAAGTGATTTTAAGCGAATCGTTATCACTAGCACATCCATCAACTACAGTCAGATTGGCAGTAAATACTCCCTCTTTGGTTGCTGTAGCTGTAGCTGTAGCTGTGTAAAAAGTAAGACCAAGCTCTGGCAGTGTCCATTTATATGACAACACATCTCCGTCTTTATCAGTAGATCCTGTTGCATCTAAAGTGAAAATATCCCCAACATTTACCTTGATATCTTGGCCGGCATCAGCTTCAGGAGGGAAATTTCCTGCACATTCATCAGGAGGTTTGGGTGCATCTACCTGCACTTTTGCTTCAGCCTGCTTAGCCGTACATCCGTCTGAGACTGTAAGTCTTACTGTATAACTGCCTCCTCCCGTTGTATTATAAGTAAAATCTTTACCTGATCCGCTAAATACAGTACCTACTACTTCCCAGCTGTATGTAAGACTGTCTCCATCAGGATCGTATGTACCATCAGATGTAAAGTAAATACTCTCTCCCTGACTCACTTTGATATTATCAGGATTTATAACCACAACCGGATCACTGTTTCCTGCACATACATCAGGTGGTTTGGGTGTATTTACCTGTAAATCTGCTTCTGCTGTTGAAGAAAAGCATTGATCAGAAACCGTAAGCTTTACTGTATAATTTCCGCTATTTAAAGGAGTAAATACAAAATCTTTGTTGCTGCTGGTAAAAGATGTACCTACAACTTCCCAGCTGTATGTAAGACTATCTCCGTCTGGATCGTTTGAATACTTGCCTGAGAAAACAGCATCTTCGCCAAGTGTTATATTAAGCTGATCAGGATCTATAACAGCCTGAGGTTTTGAGTTTCCAGCGCATGGATCAACTGGAGGCTCTTTGATTACATATACGTCAACTTCATCACATACCCAATTATCAGGATCTGACTTATCTCCAAGTTCTTGAGCCCACACACATGCCTTATTTGTAATTTTGTCCCCATCTTTTGCATCTGAAGAAACATCAACTGAAATTTCAACAGTCTTTCTTTTATCAGGAGACAGTGTTCCAAAATACCATTTATCATCATCTGCAGATGGACTTGGTGTTGAGCTGTCAAAGGATGTCTGGGTATCATAAAAATCCACAAATTTGACATTTGAACAGTCTGCTGTGCCTGTGTTCTCAAAATTTACATAATAGGTAAGATTATCTCCGGGATATACATAGTTTTTGTTTGCTGTTTTCTCTATCTCAAGCCTGCAAACATCAGCAGGTGTATCCTCAACATTGATTTTCACTGAAGTAGCCTCATACCCGCATCCGTCACCTGCTGTTAGAACTATTGTGTATTCTCCTGCAACAGTAGGTGTAAATGTGAAATCTACTCCGGGATATGAGGTACTATCTCCCTCTACATACCAGTAATAATCCAGACTGTCTCCGTCAGGATCAGAAGAAGAAGACGCAGAAAATTCAAATGTATCACCCACCATGCCCGACAATTTATTGTATGTTATAACAGGATTTGGCTTTTGATTTTCTGCACAAGGATCCTGTGGTGGTACCGGGCACTTAAAAAATACAGTGTAGATGCTATCTTCATTGGTTATATTAAATGTATAATTTCCCGACTCTGAAACAGTAAATCGGTCAACAACAACACCCTCCGTACCTTCAGGATATGGTGATGAAAACGATTGAGAATAAATAGTTGAGTCTCCATCAATGCTAACCGCAACTTCCCTGCTGTCAGGACTTTTGTCGTCAAAATAACTATATTTATCAAATATTACATAGTCAAAATTTCCCTCACTCAAATATGAAGTGTATGTAATATTTTCACCAACCTCCAGCTCAAAAGTTGAAATATCGTATACTGGCTCTGCGCTGTTTTGGGTTAGATATCCTTGTACATAACGAGCAGTATTATATGAATTGGAGGCATATACTTTCACAGTATCTCCTCCTGTTACATCTACTCTAAGCACTTCTGCAAATCCTTTATCTACAACTTTAACTGGACTTACATTAACATCATTTACTTCAATGTCAATCTTAGTTTTCTTTCTTTTAAATATCAACAGCTCATCATTTCCTGCAGGTACTGTAAATTCTGTATCAAGTAAGTCAAACTGATTATTATATACAAACAAGGTTCCATTTCCTACACATCCTGCCAAAGGTAATACTGTAAGCTCTGTTATATTATCTGCAGGAATATCATAAGTTAAAGTCTCTATATCTGTATATGGTATTTTATAATTGGCAGGCGAAATATTACAAGAATCAATATCAATATAAAACACTGACATTGATGTATCGGTTGGTGAATGCCATCCGCCTACCAGCTGACCATCAGGCCTAAACTCCAGAGCTTCTGTAGGATAAGGAAGATTATTGCATACCGGCGATGCAGATTTGGCTGACGGATCATACCTGTACAGTTTGGTTCCGTCAGAGCCATATAAATACTTGCCATCCAAATCCCACGCAAGCCCTTCCCAGTTATCTCCTATACCTGATCCTGTAACTTTCCATATAAATTCAGCCTGTGCATTGGATACATTTACTCTCCAGAGACCCACATCTTCCTGAAATACCCACAAATATCCATCAGGTCCAAATGAAGCAGACACAATTTCATCAGTACCTGTTACATTTACCTTACCAATTGTAGTCAGGCTTCCGGTTGTTTTATCCACCTGATATAACAGTCCTCCTGATGCAGATGTTCCATCACCGCCTGATACAGCATAAAGTATTCCTGTTGAAGGATCTATATCACTTGCCTCTATGTCATAATTATCATACTCAGGGCCCAGCACCTCATACAGATCAGTATTTTCATTATACTGAAAAAACTGACTGTCTTTAGATCCAGCATCATTGACTGCGATCATTGTGTATTTAGTACTGCTCCCATATACAGTATTTATTATCACAAATGTTGCAACAGTAAATACTGCAATTACCTGAAAAATTTTCCTGATATTAAATTGCTTTTTTGATTTATAAAACATACATCTATTCTTAATTTTATTGTTAATTATCAACTATCTAATTAACGGACCCTGAGTGAAAAACTCAAAATGCTTTTGAGATATCTCTACAACATCGTCAGGATTATATCCTTCATATTTCAGCACTTCTTCAGTGTAAAAAGGATAGACAATACCATCTTTCAAAAGATATATTACAGGTACTCCTTCAGGTTTCACCAGATAGGCAGAGGTAAAAGAATCCAGATCTTCTTTAGTTATAACCACAATATCCTGCCATCTGTTTTTCGGATAAGATTCAAAAATATCTGGATTAGGAATTGGGATCTTAAATCCCCTTTCAGGATACAATAAATAAACTGTTGGAGAATTTGGAGTCTTGACAAGTCTTACGTCATCAAGATATTTAAGCTCTGCAGCAGATACAATATCTACATCTTTAATGGTTATACCATAACTTGCCATTACTTCAGCTGTCCTCAATCTGTGCTTCTTTCCATTTACCAACATATAAACATAAGGGGAATGCAGCGATTTCACAAATCTCACTCTGCTGATGCTGGCCCCTTTTACTATCTTTTTCTTGGCTCTGGATAAAGTCTTAAAAGAGAAATAACCGCTCTTTGGAAATCTAATTCTCTTTCCTGTAATATCCCTCATCTCCAGTGTATAGTAATATATCTGTTCTGGTTTAAGGTTTCTTAATCTAATCTCTGACTGCAAGTTATACCCCGGTATAGATATTTTTTCAGAAAGACGCAGAGAATTTGTACCAAATCTTATAGTTGCCTGAGCTGGCTTGTTTAGAGCCCACGATATAAGTGCATCATTATATCCAATCTGGTCATCCTTATATGAAAGAGGAGTTATACTGACTATTTTTAAAGGAGCATAATCGTCTGCCTCCTCCTGACTTTTTGTAGTAAACCTGAATATCTCTGTCTCTGATCTGTTTCTGGATCTGTCGACTGCCTGAATCTTATATAAATACGTTGTATCAGGTTTTAATCTCTTAAGTATAACTTCATGATTTTTTGTAAATCTGGAATATGAAGAATAATTTTTTGAATACATTCTTCCGTCTGTACCGTATCTGATAAACGCACGGGCAGGTTCATCAGTCCTAAATTTAATTAACACAAAATTAGATCCAACATATTCATATCTTATATCAAGTATTCTTGGTCCGTCCTCATCAAAAACAGTTCCTGTCTGAAAAACTCCATCAAAAGTCTCATCAACCTCATTACCATATTTTGATACTATCTTATAGTGATACACAGTATTGGGAAGCAGTCCCTTAACTGATACATAATGGTCATATCCTGCACCCACTTCACAGATCATATTTTCGTATTCAAACGAGAGACCATATTTTACACATCCAACCGACATCCTGTCAGTCTGCCAAGTAAATACTGCCTTATTCCCTGTCACCTCTACATCAACTGATGATATATCAACAGCTTGTACCTGCTCAGAATAAAAAAGCCCGGAAAAGACAAGACTAAAGATAATGAATATATAAATTGTCTTGATTGTTTTATACATATTTTTTCACTCTCTCCCCTTTTTTCTTAAAATAAAATAAACAAAGGGAGTTTTAATTGACATATAATAAAAGCAAAAAAAAGAGATTTTGTCAAGAGTCCCTTTGTCTAATTTGTATATAAGGATATTTTTTATCTTATTTTAGCTAAAAATCACTTCAAAGAAATAAATACATATCTATCCTGTCTAAGGTCATTAGAGTATATAATTTTATTTCCATTAATCAACACATTATCGCCGAACACTGAACTTTTATTAACACTGTCTTCTAAATATATCTCACTTTCTATATATGTATTCATATCTCCTGCCTGCTTTTGCCAGTAAAAAACCATCAAATCTTCGCCTTGTCCAAGAGGAGTCTCATATTTTAAATAAACAGTTTTACTTTGTCCGGGCTTCAAGCTAAGCCAGTTTGCAAAAACAGTTTTTCCTGATTCCTCATATATCTCAGTCTTACTTTTAGCATCCATTGATGCAGTCTTCATAGAATATTCAAGATCCTCGTCTTTTTTGAGATTGATACCTTCTATATATTCAAACCTGTCTGAAATGTCATCTGATAAAAAACCTGATGCTTCTATAAGTTTTGAACCTAATGGAGTGTAAAATCTGATATAATCTAAATTATTTGTCCCGTAAAATAATTCTCCTTCTTTGCCATTATGGGTACGGGTAAGATATACTTCAGATATAATCTTTTGATCCTGAACTCTCATAATATGTCTTATTTTATTTTGAATCACCAGATCAGATTTTCCTCCTCCTATATTTGTATGTACAACTGACAAATAATTCCCGTAAGGCACATCCTTTAACTCACCTCCCCATCCAATATCTATAATTTCTTTTTCTATATCAGAATCTGAAGCATAAACAAGAATATTTTTCTCTTTTAGATTTTTATCAATAATATATAGCAGATTTTTTATATATTCTTCCTTCTTTTTTCCCTGCTTTTCATCAAGCTGGCTTATAAGCCGTTCTGCCACCTTCACAAATAAATCTTTAATAAACTCTTTTGGTCTGTTTTCTTCTTTGTCATAATTTATCTCTACCTCAGTTTGGGTAAGTGTCCTAAAATTATTTCTATCTATAGTCAGACCATCTTTTACTTCTATTGGACCTGTGAGAGAGAGAATATCCTCTACAACATCAGGGGTAATAGCTATAATACCGTCAACTGTTTCCCCTCCTGAGATCTCATAAAGTTTAATTATTTTCTCAGCAGATAGGGGAAAATCAGCAAACCAGTTGGCATTCCATACCTGCCAATATGGCGAAAATATATGAAAAGGAAGCGGAGCTTCTATCTTTCTTGAAACATAACCCTTAAGATCATAAAAACCACCACCCGGAATATCCAGATCAAGTATCTCAGCATTTTTCACAGACAGATAGGCATAAGATCCTAAAAACCCTCCTGTTGGCCTAAGCTCAGCATTGTTTTGGAAAATAAGCAAAATATTGCGCTTATCAGGAATACCTGCAAAGTACTTGGCAATATTTAAAACCGGCAAATAATCATCTACATAAGATAAAATGTTAGTGTAGGACAAAGCTTTGATTGATATTCCTAAAACCTCGCCTCTGACTTTATTTACTGTGTCCTTTAAATAATACATTTTTATAGGAATGATGAGAATAAAAGAAAAAACTGCAAAAACAAACAACTTTTTATACCAAAAATAGGGTACCTGAATATCCAATATTGAGATAAGTTCTCTTAAAAAATAAAATACCTTTTTCAATATGAAAACAATAAAAGACAGAATATATTTTATAAGAATATATATAAGCTTGGCAATAAAATCTAAAATATTATCAAGCAAAACTATCGGAAAAAATACTATACCTTTAACAACCTTAAAGATATAGTAAACTATTATAAATAAATACCTAGCAGCCTGTGATACAATGTAAAATATAATATTATCCTTCTCCTCTACAGGAGCCAAGTTAAGGGTGTATTTATCTTTTTTAAAATCAAAAAGCCTTTTTACAGAAAAAATAAAATCATCCACAATCCCTTTAAGAATGTGGAATTTTATCTTAGGGGCTTTAATCGCAGAACCCGGGTTATTAGTATAAGATGTCTGATCATCTTTGTTATGTATCGAAACAGATCTAAAATACGAATCTTGCTTAGCCCCTCTCCTGCTTTTATTTAAAGCCCTTAAATCAAGGATATTTTTTCCCCGCCTCATATCCATGCACCGCGTACGGGAATCGAACCCGTGTTTCCAGGCTGAGAACCTGGCGTCCTAGGCCACTAGACGAACGCGGCATAAAAAAGTAGTAAAATCCTAAATACGAAACTCTAAATTCTAAACAATGACCAAAGGTAATTTACAAATTTTCAATTTTCAATTTACAAACAATTTCCCAAAAACCAATTTATAAATAAATCCTAAATCCTAATATAAAATTTTCAATTATTTAATTATCCAATGAATCAAACCATAAACACTGTACTAAGTATCAGTATATTATAGTTTAAACCATTAGAATATTAAATCATTGTAAATTCATTGGTTAATTGAAAATTTTACCCCGCCTGCCCTATCGTATGATTGGGGTCGTACTTGTCCCGCTTGCCATGTCGCATGACATGGTCGTATAACTGGGATGACTGGGGTTGAAAATTGAAAATTACTATCATATTATCCTCTCCAAATGTATTCCCCGTGATGCTTTCATCAATACCAGATCATCTTCTGCAATTACCTGATACAAATATTGTTTTAGTCCCTCCAAATCCTCTTTGGGAAACCATTTTACCTTTTCCTCACCCAGTTTTTTACCAGCTTCATCAACCAGCATCTTTGCCTCCTCACCAATACCTATCACCATATCGCACACATCTGCTGCGTGCTTTCCTGCTTCTATATGATATTTTTGTGAATGTACACCAAGCTCCAGCATATCTCCAAGGACCGCTATTTTTCTGCCTTGCCACTTAATACTGGATAATATACTAAGTGCTGACCTTAGAGCATCTGGAGACGAATTGTAAACATCATTAATAATGATACTACCTTTTATGTATTTTTTCAAGATCATTCTGTCCTTGACCATTATCTCTCTTTTTGAAAGCAGGTTTGCGCACTCATCAAATGTAAATCCACAATGCAAAGCCACACCAATGGCAGCCAAACTTGCATATATGTATCCAATACCCACAACTCCTTTTAAATATATTTTTTTTCTCTTTTCCTGAAAACATACATCAAATTTAGTGCCTCCTATATTTTCATCTGAGGTATTTACTATAAATTCTATATTATCTGCATATATATTTGCATCGCTTGAAGCTGTACTGTATGTCAGATAATGTCGATCTGTTTTAGTAATAAAATCATACAAGACATAACTGTCTTTATTGATAACAGCTACGCCTTCTGGGGGCAGGGCATAAATAAGCTTGACTTTTTCCTTAAGCACATTTTCTACAGATCCAAAAAGATGAAGATGTGTGGGTCCAACAGCAGTGATAACCGATATTTTAGGTTGTGCAATACTCAACAAATAAGATATATCTCCCGGTTTATCAGCTCCCATTTCAAGCACAAGATACTTAGGGTAGGATATAAAAGGCAGAAGAAAGTAAATAAACCTTGCAAGAGTAAAAATCCACTTAAAAATTTTTTTTTCAGGAAACACTCTCACGCCAGCAATAGCCAAAGGAAGTCCAAGCTCTGTATTTAGATTACCCTCACTTCTCCAGACAAAATATTTTTCCTTCAATATTTCGTAAATAAAATCTTTTGTAGTGGTTTTTCCATAAGACCCTGTTACTGCCACTACATAGGGTCTGTGTACTTTCAGGACAAGTCTGGATAGAATTTTCAAAACACTTGCAAGCGCTTTTTTCATACAAAATCTTTAATGAGGCGTATGTTCAACCTCCTCAACCCTCACCATCATAAGTCCGCTTCCCAAAGACACAGCAAGTTCAGAAAAGGCAACTTTATCAAGGTCTATTACCCTATCAGGATGGATATTAGGGTCAGGACCATAGTCGTTTATTCTTACAATTATACTCTTGCCTATTTTCCCGCTTGTTGGATGTATATTGGTTACTCTCACAAAACTTCCTTTAGGGTAAATGGTAGAGGCCGCACATAGGCAATTTTTATAAGCATACCAACTGGCTGCACCTTCATAGACATTATCATCCTCAAACACAGCAAGCCTGGCATAAGGAAGGTGTATTACAGCCCTGGCAAGCTTGTTTTTAAAATCTGTACTTGATGGAAGTGGAATCCAGCTTTGAGTTGGCTTATTCCAAAAATGTACAACTTTTTTATTAAGTGTGTCTGAATCATACTTCAAGGCTACATATATAGGCTTCTCCAAGGCTCCAAGACTTTCAGTATCCTGCATAGATATATCAGATGCCTTTTTCTTTACTCCCTGAAGGTTGTCCTTTATTTTTCTGATATCATATTCATATATAAGACTTACCTTCCCTTGAGTGGACTTTTCCGGAAAATGTGAAGCAGGAATTTCCTTGGCAACCACCAATACAGGATCTGATATTGCATACGGAATTACTCCCACCTTAAAATTGCCTTCATCTGTAGATAATGTATATCCTCTTGATATAGTAGCCTCATCAATATAAAGCCTGTCTAAATTCCTTGCCTCATCCTGACCTGCATAGACTTGCTGTAGGCCCCAGCCTGAAAATATAGCAATAAATAAAACAATAAAAAAACTTTTCATACTATGAGACTTTTTGTTTGCCAGCAAATATATATATCAAAGGGCTGGCAATAAATATTGATGAATACGTACCTATAGCAATACCTATAATCAAAGCCAAAACAAATCCCTGCAAAATCTCGCTTCCGAACAAATACATTGCGATCAATACCAAAAGCGTGGACAATGATGTATTCACAGATCTGACAAGAGTCTGATTTACACTCTTGTTTATCAAATCCTCAAAATCATATTCTGTCTCTTTAAGAAGATTCTCCCTTATTCTGTCATATACCACTATGGTATCGTTTACCGAGTAACCAAGTATTACAAGAAGTGCTGTAATAAAGAGAGAATCTATTTTAAAATCAGTGAAGTGCGAAATCAAAGTATATATGCCAACTGTAATAAATACATCATGAACAAGAGCTACAATAGCGCCCAGACCATACTTCCATGAAGCAACAGGTTTGGATACTTTTCGAAATGAAAAAGCTATATATAAAATAATAACCACTGATGCGATCAAAAGTGCAATACCTGCCTTTCTTTTAAGTTCCTGTCCAATCACAGGCCCCACAGATTCAAATCTAATCTGCTGGACTTCTGCTCCTTCAATATCAGATGCCACTTTTGAGGAAAGAATGTCAAGCAGCTTCTGGTGTTCCTCTTCTGTAAGACTTTCTGTCCTGATTATAAACCTGTTTGTATCTACCTGCTGAAGCTTATACTCTCTGACATTTAATTCATCAGATTTGAAATACGACTTTATCATATCCTGACTTATTTGCTGTGATGACTCTATCTTTATCTCCAGCAGTGACCCTCCGGTAAAATCTATTCCAAAATTCAACCCATATAGAGCTATCATCACAAAACTTGCAATAATCAATAAAGAAGAAATTGCCAGATACCATTTTCTTTTTTGGATTATCTTTAATTCAGCCATATTATTCTATACTCTTAATTGATTTTTTGGAAACTCCATAAAACCACATCATCTTATCCTGATGAGGTACAAATCTCAATATCATTCTGGTGATAACTATTGCAGAGAACATAGACAAAAGTATTCCAAGTGTGAGGGTTATGGCAAAACCTTTTATCAAAGATGTACCAAACCAGTATAAAATCAATGCTGTTAAAATAGATGATACATTGGAATCACGAATAGATGTCCATGCCCTTTTGAATCCGTCTTCTACTGCTACATCAAACGACTTACCATCTCTAAGCTCTTCCTTCATACGCTCAAAAATGAGCACATTAGCATCTACAGCCAGTCCAAGAGAAAGAATAAAACCTGCAACTCCTGCCAGTGTGAGCGTGATTCCTATAAGCTTAAACACAGCAAGTAAAAGAACAGAGTAAATAGCAAGAACAATCACAGATATCACACCCGGCAATCTATAGAATAAAATCATAAACAAAGAGACAACAATAAGACCCAAAATACCTGCTTTTATGCTTTTAGAAAGCGCATCTTGCCCGAGAGATGCTCCAACAGTCTGCTGACTGATAAGCGTAATTGGCACAGGAAGAGCTCCTGCATTAAGTCTCTGCGCCAGTTTTTGAGCCTCTTTGACTGTAAACTGACCAGTTATCACTGCTCTTCCTCCTGTAATCTCCTGCTGAACTACAGGTGTGGATATGATTTGACCATCCAAAAATATAGCAACAGGCTTGCCTATATTTCTGGCTGTAATCTCCTTAAAAAGTTCTCTGCCTTCCTTATTAAACTCAACTCCAACCTCAGGCTCTCCAGTTGCCGGGTTAAACAATACCTCTGCTCTCTTTAAATACCTTCCTGTAAGTTCTGTATCTTTCCACTCAACAGTCTGTTGAGCAGCAGACGCAGTTGAAAAAAGTATATGTCTGGCTCTAATCTGCTTTTCTCCGTTTTCTGTCCTTTCATTCTCCTTTTTTATAATATGCCAGCCAAAAGGACTTTTTACCAATTCAGGCCAGACTTCTCCCTCTTTAAAATCCTCATTAAACAGAACATTGTCAAATTCCTCCACAAAAACACCTCTGGATACAAATCCTAAATCTCCTCCTTTATCACGAGATCCGGGATCTTCTGAAAACTCTTCAGCAAGTGCAGCAAAATCTTCACCGTTTAATGCTCTTTGAAGTACTTCCTCAGCCTTTTTTCTGATTTCCTCTTCTTTTTCATTATCTATTTGAGTACTTTGTGGAGCGCTTTCATCAAGCTCTTTGAATTCTAAAAGAGGAGTTTCTCCTATCATCTGAATTGCTTCATTAACATCAAAAACCCCTGCCAACTCTACTATAATCCTGTAATTTCCATTGGTTGTTTTGTTAGTCTGTACCACAGGCTCAGATATACCTATGGCATTCACCCTTCTTTCTATAACATCTCTTACACCTTGAATAAGGGAATCTCTATCCCGGGCCGGAATATCAGACATATCAGCTTCATATACCAAATGTGCACCTCCTTTAAGATCAAGTCCCAGCTTATACTCCCGTGCATTTAGTATATTGGCTGCTGGAAAATTGTCTGGAACACCAAAATCAAAAAAAGCAGCAATTATTGCAACTATTAATATAAAAATAAAAAGACTTATATTTTTCTTCTTTGTTGTCATACAGGGATAATATTATCAAAAGTTTTTTTTATTGTCAAAAATAAAACACACATCTCTCACATTTCCAAGAGATTATACCTTCATCTTATTTTTATTTACATTCATTATCTTTAGAGATCTTGGTTAAGATCATCATTCTGATCAGATACAGGTGCGCTATGTGATGCAGGATCAGAGCAATTGCACTCCTGTAAAGGTGTTCCCTGTCCTTCGCATCCGTCCATCTCACAATTTTTTGGTTCATCAGAAACGCCGCCGCAATATGGACAAAAATAATGCGCCATATAGTTCTTATCTTAATTTCATATAATTAAAATGACCTTTTATTCATTAGAAATTTAATCCTGCCCGCCGCAACATCCTCCGCCGCAACATCCTCCATCATCATCTTCACACAAGTTTTTATAGATATATTCTGCATAATACTCAATCCATGAAGTATCTGGAGATTCGTCTTTATACTTTTCTTCTGCTTCTCTTAGCAGTTGCTCTAAAAGATCTTTTGTTATTTTAGACATACAATGATAATTTTTAATTTTGTAATTTTTAATTTTATAAACAATTTTAAATGTTCTAATTTTTAAACCAATTAAAAAATTCCTGATTACTCTAACTAATTTCCCAATAACCCAATCTAATAAATGCCAAATTCCAAAGCTCAAATGTCAAATTCAACCCAGCCCCACTTTTTGAGGTAAATCTTGCTATAAAACCATAGGGTGTATAATTTGATTTAAAGCAACATATCTGCAGATAATGTTGAAAAGTGGAGCTGGATGGAGCTTGACAAGTTGGTCAATATACAGT
>WFTA01000032.1 GCA_015485715.1 Patescibacteria group bacterium | reverse complement strand
GTGTAAACAATATTACAGTTGATTATAAAGACACACAAAATTTACAGAGATTCACATCCTCATACCACAAAATAGTTCCTAGACGAAGATCGGGTCTTTGTGCAAAACATCAAAGACAAGTTGCATCAGCCATAAAAATTGCCAGAATAATGGCGCTTCTTCCATTTGTAAGAAAATAATATGACATCAATATCTTCTCTAAAACAAATTAAAAAAGGTTTGGTTCTTATTTTTAATAATGAACCATATATTGTCATAGATGCTTCATTTCTACGTATGCAACAGGCCAAACCAGTAATGCAAACCAAAATGAAAAGTATCATTTCAGGAAAAACTATAGAATATAACTTCAAATATGGTGACAAAATAGAAACAGCTGATCTAGACAAGAAAAAAGCAACTTTTTTATACAAATCAGGAGATAAATTCACATTTATGGATACACAATACGAGCAAATAGAACTCGATAAGGATAATCTAGGAGACAGTATCAATTTTCTGAAAGAGGGTATAGAAGTATACCTGCTTTACTGGAACAACAATGTAGTGAGTGTAAGTCTTCCACCTAAAGTAGATCTGGAAGTTATAGAAACAGAGCCCGGAGTCAGAGGCAATACTGCCCAAGGATCTGTTACAAAACCGGCAAAACTCGAGACAGGATATACTGTTCAGGTACCTATATTTATAAAAACTGGTGATATAATAAGGGTAAACACTGAAACAGGAGAATACGTAAGCAGAGTATAGCGCAATATATTAGGTAAATTAGTAATTAACTTCCTGAATAAAGATCCACAAATTAAAAAAATAACAGATCAGATGTTATTATTTTTTATTTCTTACTTTTCTCCAAATTTCACTTATAATCTTGTTCGTTATCTTCTTGTTCTCATATAAAAATTGCTTGGCATTTTCTCTACCTACTCCAAGTTTTTGATCTTCCCAAGATAAGGTGTTACCACTTTTAGTTACTACACCAAGAGAAAGTGCTGTATCAAGTACATCCGCTGCGGTTGATATAATTCCCTCTTCATCAAACATCAAATCAAATTCTGCAGTTTTAAAAGGAGGAGCTATCTTATTTTTTACTATTTTTACTTTTATCCTGCTTCCTACTACCTTGTCTCCTTTTTTAAGCTGAGCTGCTTTTCTAAGTTCAAGCCTGAGTGATGAATAGAACTTAAGAGCCATTCCTCCTGTAGTTGTCTCAGGATTTCCAAAAAATACACCTATTTTTTGTCTCACTTGATTGATAAATATAATAATAGTCTTGGATTTGCTGGCTATAGCAGTTAATTTTCTTAATGCCTGAGACATAAGTCTTGCCTGCAAAGCCATATGAGAGTCACCCATCTCTCCCTCAATTTCAGCGCGGGGCGTAAGAGCGGCTACCGAATCAACTACAATTACATCTACTGCATTTGTTCTCACCAAGGTCTCCACAATCTCCAATGCCTGCTCTCCGCTGTCGGGTTGAGAAATTAGTAAGTCTTCTACTTTTACACCTATCCGTTTGGCGTAATCAGGATCCAAAGCATGCTCTGCATCCACAAATGCTGCTGTGCCGCCCTGCTTTTGTACCTGTGCTATAAAATAATTGGCCAAAGTAGTTTTACCTGAAGACTCTGCTCCATATATCTCTACTATTCTTCCTCTGGGGAAACCGCCCGCACCAAGTGCTATATCAAGCGATATGATTCCTGTTGGTATTACTTCTACATTCATCTTAGCATCAGAATCGCCCAGTCTCATAATAGCTGAATCTCCAAATTTCGATTTAATCTGTTCAATAGCTGTGTTAATATTTGGCGATTTCCCATTATCCCTATTCTTGGGGTTTTGTTTTTTATTGGCCATATTATATATATAACCAGTTGTTTACTGGTTTTAATTTTGTGCTAAAGGATTTGAATCAGGGCTATAATACACATTGATTTTGACGATCTTTTTTTTAGAATATCTTCTCTCTGCTTCAAATGTCAATACATTCACTCCCGGGTTAAGCACAAGGGTTTCATCAAAATATCCATCGCTGTCTATATATATAGGCTTATTATTTAGTAAAAGTGTGCTTTCCGGTTCAGTTTTTCCTTTTATATTTATCACACCATTTTCTACTACAGTATCATTTTGCGGATAATATATCTCTATATAAGGAGGTTTAGATATAGACAAGACCTGAAAAGACATATATCCCAATATAGATATAAAAATAATAATCCAAAACACCAACCTAAATTTCAATCTGCCTGTTTTGATAATCTTTTCTGTATTCTGATACACATCCCATACACTTACAGCTTCTTTATCCGCATTGCTTGTTTGTATTTTTTTACTTGTAAAACCTAACATATACACCACCTTAATAAATATATTATAATATTTGTTATAAAACCAGAAAAGATGTTATTTTTCCTCTAATTCCTCATTTTCCTCTACCCTCTCACGATCTTTACTGTAATATTCCTCTTTACTTACAAGAATCTCTCTTGGTTTGGATCCTTCAGGAGGACCTACAAATCCCTGCTCTTCCAAAATATCTATTATTCTTGCTGCTCGTGGATATCCTACACCTAATCTTCTTTGAAGTAAAGTAGCTGAGGCCCTGCCTGTCTGTATAATAACCTCTTTTGCTTTCTCTATTAACTCTTCATCTTCACCCCACTCACCAGACCCTTCGTATTCGCTTTGAGTCTGTAACTCTATATCTTCCATATATTCGGGCAATCCCTGAGATTTTACATAAGCTGTAACTGATTTGACGTCCCTGTTTGAGACATAAGTACCTTGTAATCTTTTTGGTTTGGAAAGGTCAGGATGAACATAGAGCATGTCTCCCTTTCCCAATAATTTCTCAGCTCCTGCTGTATCTATAATGGTTCTGGAATCAACAATTGAAGCCACACTAAAAGCTACTCTGGCAGGTATATTTGCCTTTATCAATCCTGTTATCACATCTACTGACGGTCTCTGTGTTGCAACCACTAAATGTATACCCACTGCTCTGGCTTTTTGTGCTATTCTCACTATCAAACTCTCAACTTCATTTGCCATGACAGTCATAAGTTCGGATAGCTCATCTATAACTATTACAATATAAGGAAGTTTATCATCTTCATTTACCATTTCATTATACTCTGAAATATGCCTTAAAGCCTTGTGAGAAAGTATAGTATATCTCCTCTCCATCTCATTTACAGCCCACCTGAGTGCTCCTACTGTCTTTTTGTTTTCTGTAATTACGGGAGTTAAAAGATATGGTATATCTCTATACAGGGAGAGTTCAACCTTCTTAGGATCAATAAGAATAAATTTCAAATCAGATGGCTGATTTTGGTACATCAAACTGATGATCATTGAATTAAGAGCTATGGACTTACCTGATCCTGTGGCTCCTGCAATAAGCAGATGGGGCATATCATTCAAAGAAGTAATAAAAGGTTTACCAGCAACAGTTTTACCAAGTGGAATTGAAAGATTTGATTTTCTGTTCTTAAATTCAGAACTTGATAGTAAATCTTTCAGAGATACTATGGCTACTGATTTATTAGGTACTTCTATACCCACCAATGATTTTCCCGGTATAGGTGCTTCTATTCTAATAGGATGAGCAGCAAGAGCCAGCGCTAAGTCATTATGTAGGGTAGTGATTTGAGTAAGCTTTACCCCCTGAGCAGGTTTTAAAGTATACTGGGTAATGGTAGGACCTACATTTACTTCTCCCATTTCAACTTCAATACCAAAATTGGCAAGAGTTTTTTTGATAATCTGCTGATTAGCTTTTATATCTCCAGAATTAGGTTTTCTGTCATCTGTACCCAGAATGCTAACAGGAATATTTATTTTTTTCTTCTCAACTTTTTTTACCTTAAATACCTCTATCTCTTCCTGTACCTCCTCCTTTATATCGTCATCTTCACTGTCTTCTTCATCCTCTTCTTCATCTTCATTATCTTCTTCTTCATCATACACTTCCTCGCGTTCATCATCTTCATTAATTTCCTCATTATATTGATTCTCCTTTGAATTATTTCTGTATTTTAGATAAATAATCTGATTTTTAATCCTGATAAATAACTTATATATCCAATTTTCAACCACAATCTTATTTATTGAAATATTGAAAACAATCACTACAGAAATCAGAAATAATGCAACAAGAACCACCAGACTTCCTATGCGTCCAAATATGGTATAAAGAGGTAAAGCCAATATTAAACCAAATACCCCACCACCTTTACCGTCAGCTATTGCCGCAATCATATTATCAGGTGCTTGTGTCCAATGCAGAATTCCAAATCCACTTAAGAGCAACAAAAGAACCTCCAAATAATTTACTTCTTTTAGCCTCTCAGGTGAAAAAGATCTGTATATCGCCCATCCTAGAGTAAAAAGTATTACGGGCACTAAAAAATCACCCCAGCCAAAAAGCTTGGTTAAAATATAAGCCCATCCCTTTCCTATAATACCTGCTTGATTAAACAAGGCAAGGATAGAAATAATACCAAAAACTATCAGCAGGATAAGATATATACTTTTTTTAACTTCTTGGCTCTTTTGATCGTTGTCTTTTTTCCTGACTCTGGCCATTTTAATTAAGATAAAATATTTTATATGATCACTCTTCGTTTTGCTCTATCTGAGACTTGTCATCTGATATTTGTTCTTGCTCTTGTTGAAGTCTTTTTCTGAATCCAGTACCAGAAGGAATCAATCTTCCTATTATCACATTTTCCTTTAGCCCCCTAAGGTAATCAATCTTGCCTGATGTAGCTGCATCTATTAAAACCCTTGCTGTCTCCTGAAAAGATGCGGCAGAGAGCCAGCTATCTATTGTCAAAGACACATTAGTGATTCCCATAAGAAGCCTAAAATATGTTGCCTCTTTTTTGCCGGCTTCTCTTACTTTTCTGTTTTCCTCTATTGCCTTACCAAGTTCCACAATCTCTCCGGGTAAAAATTCTGTATCTCCCGGATTATCTATCAAAGCTCTGGAAAACATTTTTCTTATAATAATCTCGATATGCTTCTCGTTTAAATCCTGACCCTGTGAAGTATAAATTCTCAATATTTCTTTTAATACATATCTTCTTACAGCATTAATACCTTTTAGATGATATAACTCATGAAGATCAACACTGCCTTCTGTAATAGGATCTCCTTTTGATACTAAATCCCCGTCTTCTACCAACAAACCAAAGCCTTGAGGAATCTGAAATTCTTTTTCTGTCTCTCTGGAAGAAGCAATTTTGATCACAACATCACTACCTTCTTCTGAAACCATTACTTCACCAGCAATAGGTGATGTAATCTCGTTTTTATCCTTGTCTACATATAAAAGCTGTCCTTTTTTAACCTTTTGACCGTCTTTTACTTCCAGCCTGTCAAGATCATCCTGACTTGCCTTTATAATCTCATAACTAATTTTGTTTCCTTTTATTTTTACTGTTTTTTGCCTTGTAACCTGATCATATTTCACAAATACCTGACCATCAAAAGGGGCAATTATTGCAGGATTTTTAATAGATCTTGCCTCAAAAATTTCCTCTACTCTTGGGAGACCGGCTGTAATATCAACACCAGCCACACCACCTGTATGGAAAGTTCTCATCGTCAACTGAGTTCCGGGTTCTCCAATACTTTGAGCAGCCATTACACCAACTGCTGTACCCAATTCAACCAGCCTGTTATAACTCATATCCCATCCATAACACTTTTGACAAACCCTGTAAAGTGATTTACATGTCATAATAGACCTTATTTTTACAGCTTCTACTCCTGATTCATCTATCTTTTTAGCTAATTTATCATCCACTAATGTTCCTCTCTGTGCTATTATCTCTCCTGAATTTGGATCTTTTACATCATCTGCCAGAAACCTTCCACGCAACCTCCCTACAAACTTCAGATTCATTTCTTGAGATTCAGATCTGAATATATCAAACCCCTCCTCATCTCCACAATCCTCCTCATCTACTATAATATCCTGAGCCACATCTATCAACCTTCTGGTCAAATACCCTGCATTTGCTGTCTTGAGGGCTGTATCTGAAAGTCCCTTTCTGGCTCCATGAGTAGAAATAAAGTATTCAAGCACGTTCAATCCCTCTTTAAATGAAGATCTAACCGGCAACTCTATAAACATACCTGATGGATTTACTACGTTTCCCTTCATACCAGCCATCTGAGTTATCTGCTCCCATGACCCTCTGGCTTTTGAATCAATTACAGTATAGACAGGGCTCTCCTTGTCTATATTTTTCCTTATAAGTGCAGCTACTTTGTCTTTGGCCTCCATCCAGAGATTGATAACTTTCATATGTCTCTCATCCCTTGTCAAAAGACCATCCTCATACTGTCTATTAACCTCTTGAACTTCTGCTTCTACTTGCTTTAATATCTCTTCTTTCTCAGGGATATCAGGCAAATCACTCATAGCCCAAGATAGTCCAGATCTTGTCAGATACTTGAAACTCAAATCCTTTAAATCATCTAAAAATTTAACAGACGTTTCTCTATCTTTTTCCAAAATAATTTGTGAGACGAGTTGTGATAACCTGCTGCTTGTCATTGTTTCGTTTATATATTTAATACCTTCAGGAATGACTGAATTAAATATAATTCTACCAGCTGTAGTTATTACTCTTTTACCATTTATCCTTACACTAACAGGTTCTTGCAGTTTAATATATTTATTATCATAAGCAAGAACAACCTCATCCTTGCTTGCATAATATTTAAGGTTTTTCTCGTCCAAAGACTCCACATCATCACCATTTTCATTAAATCTTGAAGGGATATAAGTAAGATAATATGCACCCCATATAATATCTTGGTGAGGTTTGATAATGGGGTTGCCGTTTGCAGGTTTTAGCAGATTATTAACTGACAGCATCATTTTTTCTGCTTCTTCTCTTGCTTCCTTAGTGAGAGGAAGGTGAACCGCCATCTGGTCTCCGTCAAAGTCAGCATTAAATGGCGGGCACACAAGCGGATGCAGTTGAATAGCTTTACCTTCGATCAATATTGGCTGAAATGCCTGTATACTAAGCCTGTGAAGAGTAGGAGCTCTGTTGAGAAGAACAAATGAATTCCTTACAATTTCTTCCAAAATATCCCAAACTTCGGGCGCACCACTTTCTATAAATCTTGATGCTGATTTAATGTTATGTACTATCTCTCTTCTGATAAGCTGAGAAATAATAAATGGCTTGAAAAGCTCAAGAGCCATTATCTTGGGTATACCGCACTGGTTGAGCTTTAAATGTGGTCCAACCACAATTACAGATCTGGCCGAGTAATCCGTCCTTTTACCAAGAAGATTTTGTCTGAATCTTCCCTGTTTACCTTTCAAAGAGTCGGCCAGAGATTTAAGTGGTCTCTTTTGTCCTGTAGAAGCCGCAACAGTCTTACCTTGTCTGGCAGAGTTATCAAGCAGAGCGTCTACAGCTTCCTGCAGCATCCTCTTCTCATTCCTAATGATAACTTCAGGAGCATTTAAATCCAAAAGTTTTTTTAATCGATTGTTTCTATTGATAACTCTTCTATACAAATCATTTAAATCAGATGTTGCAAATCTGGTGCCGTCAAGCGGAACCATGGGTCTGAGTTCTGGAGGGATAACTGGAATTACTGTAAGTACCATCCACTCAGGCCTTAAATTATTTTTAAGTAGATTCTTAGCTATTTTTAACCTTTTGTTTATTTTCTTAATCTGAGATTTTGGGGTAGATTTGAGTCTATTTTCCAAATCTCTCACCAAATCTTCCAAATCTATTTCTTCAAGAAGTTGTTTAATTGCCTCAGCACCAATTTTTGCATCAAAAATATGTCCATATTTTACTGACAAATCAAAATAAGTGGATTCAGAAATTATCTGCTTCACTCTAAGTTCTGACAACTCCTTTAAAGCTGTATCTTTGGCATCTGAAAGCATCTCGAGTTCTTTTTCCAAAGATTCTTCCAAGGTTTTAATTTGTTCTTGCTTCTGCTTTGTGTCCAAGCTTCCATCACCCTTGACCCTGCTTATCTTCTGTTTGAAATCAGACTCTATTTGTGATTTTTTTTGTTTGTATTCATCTTTAACCTGATTAATAGCTTTTTGCCTCAAATCCTCATTCACACCGGTAATAATATAGCTGGCAAAATAAACAACTTTTTCAAGATCATGTACTGACAAATCAAGCAGAAGTCCTATTCTTGAAGGAACACCCTTAAGAAACCAAATATGGGTCACAGGACTGGCCAGAGATATATGTCCCATTCTTTCCCTTCTAACAATAGAACGTGTTACTTCAACACCACACTTTTCACACACAATACCTTTATATCTTATCCTTTTATACTTTCCACAATAACATTCAAAATCTCTGGTAGGGCCAAATATTCTTTCATCAAAAAGACCATCTTTTTCAGCTCTTTGAGTCCTGTAATTGATAGTCTCGGGCTTTGTCACCTCACCATGAGACCAACTGAGTATCTCCTCAGGAGAAGCTATCTTGAGACGGATGGCATCAAAATCTATAACTCTTCTTTCTTTTTGGGGGAGTAGGGTTTTTACAGGCATATACTATAAATTTTTAATTCTTAATTCACTATTCAATATGCTATTCCTTATAAATATTATCGTCTTCAACCGGTTTGTTGTTTTTCAGAAGTTCTACATCTAAACAAAGACCTTTAAGCTCTTTTACCAAAACATGGAATGACTCAGGTATATTTATGTGTTTGATATCTTCTCCTTTAATAATAGCTTCATAAGCTTTAGATCTTCCAAGCACATCATCTGATTTAATGGTTAAAATTTCCTGCAGAGTATAAGCTGCACCATAAGCTTCAAGTGCCCAAACTTCCATTTCTCCAAACCTCTGACCACCAAATTGAGCTTTACCACCAAGAGGTTGTTGTGTAACTAAAGAATACGGACCAATAGATCTCTGGTGAATTTTATCCTCTACCATGTGATTCAACTTGAGAATATACATAATACCAACTGTTACAGGATGTTCAAACTTATCACCTGTTCTTCCGTCTATAAGCTTCATTTTACCAGTTTCCTCAAAACCTACCTTTCGAAGTTCCTGTTTTATAATATCCTCAGGCACTCCATTCAAGGCAGGGGTTGCTACTTTTATACCCTGTTTCCATGCAGCAAGCCCTAAATGCAGTTCAAGAACTTGTCCCAAATTCATTCTTGAAGCAATACCCAAAGGATTAAGTATTACATCTATAGAAGTTCCATCTTCCATAAACGGCATATCTTCTATAGCCACTATTCTGGATATAACACCCTTGTTTCCATGTCTTCCTGCAAGCTTATCCCCTACCTGTATTTTTCTAAGATTTGCAATAGTTACCTCTATTTGCTTAATGACCCCTGATGCTAATTTATCTCCACTTTCTCTGGAGAATACTTTTACATCTATCACTTTTCCTCTTTCACCATGGGAAAGATATAAAGAAGAATCTTTTACCTCTTTAGCTTTTTCACCAAAAATTGCTCTCAAAAGCCTTTCTTCTGCCGTAAGCTCTGCTTCTCCTTTTGGAGATATTTTACCTACCAAAATATCTCCTGACTCAACATTGGCGCCTATTCTGATAATACCGTTCTCATCAAGATCTTTCAGCTTTTCTTCTGATATATTAGGTATATCTCTTGTTACAACCTCTGGGCCAAGTTTTGTATCCCTCACATCTATAGAATAAGTTTCAATATGAATAGATGTTAAAACATCTTCTCTAACCAATCTTTCAGATATTAAAATTGCATCTTCAAAATTACCACCCTCCCAAGACATAAATGCAACCAAAAGATTTGCACCCAGTGCCAACTCTCCATGATCTATAGAAGCACCATCTGCTATCACATCTCCCTCTTTTACTTTATCGCCTTTATTTACAATTGGTTTTTGATTCAAACAGGTTGCCATATTGGATCTCACAAACTTACCAAGTCTGTATTCTCTAGTCTCTCCATCATCCTCTCTAATTATAATTTTATTGGAATCCACATATTCAACTACCCCTCCTTTTTTGGCTAAAATTAAATGGCCGCAATCTCTAGCAGCTTTTTCTTCTGCACCTGTACCCACAATTGGAGAGTCGGTCTTAACCAGCGGTACAGCCTGTCTTTGCATGTTTGTACCCATCAATGCTCTGGTTGCATCATCATGCTCTAAAAATGGTATAAGAGAAGTAGATACAGAAATAATCTGCTTTGGTGACACATCAATATACTCTACTTCGCTTGAATGTGCCATCTCAGGCTCACCATACTTTCTCACTTCAATCATCTGATCAGCAAGTGTATTATCATCCTCAAGTGGTGATGTAGCAATGGTTGTAATATGTTTTTCCTCTTCAAAAGCATCAAGGTATTCAATCTCTCCTGTAATCTTTCTATCCTTAACTTTTATAAAAGGAGTTTCTAAAAACCCAAATTCATTCAATCTTGCATAAGTTGCAAGGTGTCCTATAAGACCTATATTGGCTCCTTCTGAGGTTGCAATAGGACATATCCTTCCATAATGTGTTCTATGCACATCTCTTACTTCAAAACCTGCCCGCTCTCTGGTAAGTCCGCCCGGACCAAGTGCTGATAGTCTCCTCTTATGTTCCAGCTCTGCCAGAGGGTTTATCTGATCCATAAATTGAGAAAGCTGGAAAGAAGTAAAAAATTCTTTAATGGCAGCAATAACAGGTCTTGAATTGACAAGTTGCGCAGGTGTGATGCTTGCCAAATCTTTGGTCGACATTCTGTCAATTATAATCCTGTTCATTCTTGCAAGTCCTACCCTGAGCTTGCTCTGGAAAAGCTCACCTATAGCTCTTACCCTTCTGTTACCCAAATGATCAACGTCATCTGCCTCCTTTTGTGATACATTAAGTCTGATAATCTCTTTAACTACATTTACTATATCTTCAACTTTCAAAACCCTATGCTCTTGGGTTAAAGGAAAATTCTGTCCAAACCTTTTATTAAGCTTATATCTTCCGACCCTGCCAAAATCATATCTATCAAACCTGAAAAACATTGCGTAAATAAGAGATTTGGCGTTATCCACTGTTGCCAAATCTCCCGGCCTTATTTTTTTATACACTTCTTTGAGTCCTTCTGCTTCATTCTTAGTAGTATCTTTTTCAATTCCTGTATGTATATACTCCATCTCCTCTGAATTGAGACCATCAAAGGCTTTTATTATCTCTTCATCAGAAGATAACCCAAAAGCACGGAGCAGGGTAGTAAAGGGTATTTTTCTTTTACGATCTATTTTAACAGTGATAAGATTACTCTTAGGTATGGTCTCAAATTCAAGCCAAGCTCCTCTATTAGGAATAATTTTAGCACCATAATATCTCCTACCCTTATAATTATCACTTGTAAAAAATACACCCGGTGACCTGATGAGCTGAGAAACAACTACTCTTTCTACACCATTAATTACAAAAGTTCCTCTTTCAGTCATAAGAGGAAAATCTCCAAGATACACTTCCTGTTCCTGTACACTTTTTGTTCTTTTGTTGACAAGTTTTACATTAACCCTCAAAGGTGCTTCATAGGTTGTATTTCTTTCTCTGGCTGTTATTTCGTCAAATTTAGGTTCATCCAAGTAATAATCTCCAAAATAAAGCTCCAAATCTCTTCCTGTGTAGTCTGTTATAGGAGATATTTCTTCAAACAATTCTCTAAGTCCTTCTTTAAAAAACCATTCATAAGAATTTTTTTGAATCTCTATAAGATTTGGGGGGGATATAAGATCTCTGCTCTTGGTAAAAAAAACACGCCCTGACATTTGTTTATTGGTTAATTGTAAAAATGAAAAAGAACTTATTTAAAGACACAAAAAAATAATCCATCCCTTTTATTGGATTGGATTTTTAAATTA
>WFTA01000031.1 GCA_015485715.1 Patescibacteria group bacterium | reverse complement strand
GCATAAAACTCTGCGAACTTTGGTGCTGCTATTGTATTTATTGCCATCAGCGAAAGACTGGTTATCATTGATACTCTCAATGCTACGTTATATATCCCCACTTCTTCTTCTGTTCTAAATACCCCTAACATTATAGTATCAGTCCAACCCATAATCAATGCCAGAGAACTTGAGAAGAGCATTGGAACAGAGACAGAAAGTATATAGGAATAGGTTAATGGTTTATAAGTCTTTCTGAAGTTCGGTGCAATATTTAGTTGGTTTTTCCATACAAAATAAGCTACCAAAGATATTATAAATACTGAAAAGATATAAGTTAATACTGGCACTTGATTTAGAAAATTTAATTCAACATTAATTATATTCAGTACATGACTTGTTAATAGAAGTGTTCCTATCCCAAGAAGTATAGAAGCTAATATAAAAATTCCTGCCTGTTGCAGAAACATATATTCCTTTATTTTTTTTAACCCTCTAAGACTTTCGGTATGAATGAACAGCAAGACAAAAGGAACTATTCCAATAGAGACTATTTTAAAATAGGGCTCAAGATTAGGCTTTTTAAATATAAGCTCGGCTATATATGGAGATGAAAAGAAAACTAAAATTGAAATGATTATGGAAAAAGGTAGAACAAGTTTTATAGCTTTTTTATAAATATCTTTTACTATTTCCCATTTTCCTTGTGATGAATATTCTGCAACAAATCTGAGGAGTGCTGTATCCATCCCAAGACGACCAATAACAGATGATATCTGCAAGAGGGTAAAAGAAAGGGCAAAAACCCCCATTGTCTCAGCACCATATCCTCTGGTGATCAAAAGAGTAAAAATATACCCGGCTATTATCCCAACTATCCTTAAGACAAAAGCAATAGAAGAACCCTTTAAAAGCTCTTTTAAATGTATATCTGAGTTAATTTTGTTTTTTAATTTGTTTATCATTTTGTATGATTTTAAATCAACTCCATTTTTCCCTAATTTTTCTTTGATACTCTTCTAGTTTTATTGGAAGTTTATCCAAAACTCCTGCAAATTTAGATAAGTTTTTCCTTTTTTAGGTAGAGAAATCCTATATTTTTTTAATAAAAATTCATAAAAGTCCATAAGTTCTTTTTTTTCTTCTGGTAAAACATCAATTTTTAAATCTTTGCTTATCATAAAGGAACCACCTATCAATAAATTATTTTAACTATAGTTTAGTATATAAGTTTCCTTTTTCAAGGCTTGATCTTTCTTTTTATATATTTCTAATAATTCATAATATAACTTTTTACATGTGCATATAACAAATCCTTCATTTTCCAGTTGCCCATTTTATTAAGATGTCTGCCACTTCCGGTCTTGAGAACTCTTTAGGAGGTCTTTTTCCTTCTCTAAGCATTGCTCTTACTTTTGTTCCACTTAAATGGATATGATCTTCTTTCGGATGAGGACAGGTTTTGGATGATGCCATGTTCTCACATTTTGTGCAGTAAAATGAATGCTCAAATTTTAAAGGTTGTATCTCAAGTTCATCTACAAACTGTTCAACAAACTCCTGAGCTTCATAAGTTCCGTAGTAATCGCCTACTCCAGCATGATCTCTACCAATTATCATATGAGTAGCACCGTAATTTTTTCTCATTAACATATGATGTATAGCTTCTCTTGGTCCTGCATAATGCATAGAAGCCGGGAGAACTGATAGATGAACCTTTTCTTTGTTAAAGTAATTATCAATTAGAACTTCATAACATTTCATCCTGACGTCAGCCGGTATATCATCCGGTTTTGTTTCTCCAACAAGGGGATGTATCATCACACCGTCCATTGGTTCAAGGGCTACTTTTATTATGTATTCATGTGCTCTATGAATTGGGTTTCTTGTCTGGAATGCCACTACTTTTTTCCAACCTTTTTTATGTATGTTTTCCCTTACCTGTGAAGGATCAAGGTAATACTTTTCGTCTATTCCTTCCCTGACTGGTCTATTTAAAAGCCTTATTATTTCTCCACCAATAAAATTATTCCCTGCAGTTTTAACAACCTTTACCCCAGGGTGTTCTATATCTGTTGTTTTAAATACATTTTTGCAGTAGTTTTCAAGATCAAGGTTAAATTTGTCCTCTATTACCATTATTGCTATTGGTCTGTTATGTTTATCATAAAGAGCGATCTCATCTCCTATCTTAAGCTCGCTAAAAATCTCTTCATGAACAGGAAGAACAATAGGTATAGACCACAGAAGACCATTTTTAAGATGGATATTGTTTATTACTTCCTCAGCATCCTCCTTTGTCATAAAACCATTAAGTGGTGAAAAACCTCCATTGGCTAACATTTCACAGTCACTTACATATCTGTCAGCTATAATTATTTTTTTTAATGTTTTTGCCTTTTTTAGAAGATCTGCTCTTTCCTCTTCTGTAGCTATCTTGTTTATTAATTTTCCACCGTGAGGGTTAAGCATTCTTACCTCCATATAATGATTTTTAACCTATTTTAGATCAATATATCCTTTCTCTTTCAGGTAGTTAATTATCTTTTCTACACTTTCTTCAACAGTTTCCTTATCTGTTTCAATAACTATTTCTGGGTTTTCTGGTTCTTCATAGGGATCATCAATACCTGTAAAATTTTTTATTAATCCCTCCCTTGCCTTTTTGTAAAGTCCTTTAACATCTCTACTTTCACACACCTCAATCGGACACTTTACGTATATCTCAATAAATTCACCATCATCAACTATATTCCTTACAAACTCCCTATCTTTTTTATAAGGGGATATAAAGGCAGACAGAACAATAATACCTGCATCTACAAAAAGCTTAGAAACCTCACCAATTCTCCTTATATTTTCCTTTCTATCTTCTGGAGAAAATCCAAGATCCTTATTAAGACCTGTTCTTACATTATCACCGTCCAGTACATAAGTATGGATCCCCATCTGGTATAGTTTTTCTTCAACCGCATGAGCAATGGTTGATTTTCCACTTCCGGATAGTCCTGTAAACCATAAAATTGCAGATTTATGTCCTTTTAACTTCTGTCTGTCCTCTTTTTTTACCTTTCCCCTGTGAGGAATTATAAATTTTTCTTTCAACCTGCCCTCTCCTATTGTTTTATAAAGAAAATGTACAATAAAGATATACATATTACAGCATATATGATTGATAATGGAAGACCTACAATGACAAAATCTTTAAATTTATAGTTCCCAACCCCGTAAACCATTAGATTTGTCTGGTATCCAATTGGTGTTAAAAAACTTGCAGAAGCTCCGAATGCAACAGCAAGGATAAAGGCTTTGGGATCCACAGATAACATGTTTGCTGAAGATATAGCCACCGGAAAAACTATAGAAGCTGCAGCTATATTTGAAACAAACTCAGTAAGTATGTTTGTCATCAGATAAATAGCGATAAGAGCTCCTAAAATTCCCATTGGATAAAAAACAGAGTTTATCAAACTCGCTATAAATTCAGAAAGGCCTGAGTTCACTATAGCTTTGCCAACAGCGATTGAAAGAGCCGCAATTATAGCAAGATTTATATCTAATCCTTTCTTTATTTCTGAGTAAGTTGATATTTTTGTTAAGATAAAAATAGCTATAAGGATAAGTAGTGATGTGAAAAGAGGTACAACATTTAAAGCAGATAGGAAAATTAAACCTATAAAGCTAAAAAAAACAAAATTTCCCTTTTTTCTATCTATATTGAATATCTCTCTTATTTTTGAGATTATGTAAAAATCAGTCGTATCTTCAGCTCTTTTCCAGAAATCTTTTCCAGTCAGAAGCAGAAGAAGATCTCCAGGCTTTAAGATAATCTCACCAATTTTACCTTTTAATCTCTCTCCGTTTCTATGAACTGCGAGTATGGCAGCATCAAACTTTGCTCTAAAATCTGTTTCTCTTATCTTTTTATTTATAAGAGATGAATTATTAGACACTACCACCTCAACAATATCTATCTTTTCATCTTCTATATTGCAAAAGTCTGGAAGAGAAAGACCGATATCAGAAGATACAAGATCTGTTATGGCATCTGTCTGACCTACGAAAATAAGTATATCTCCTTTTTCTATGATCTCTTCAGGAGAAACTGGTGATATCCTCCTGTCTTTTCTTAAGATCTCAATAAGAAAAAGACCCTTTAAATTTCTGAGTCTGGCATCTTTTATACTTTTTCCAATAAGATTGGAATTATCCCTTACAATAGTCTCAATCATGTATTCTTTTTTCTTATTAAGAAAAGATCTTAAAGGATCTTCCCTTTCTGGAAGAAGTTTATAACCTATAAAAAAAATGTAAAGAAAGCCCACCAAAGTTGCAGGAATGCCAACATAAGCAAAATCAAAAATGCGAATGGACTTTAATCCATTTTCTATAGCAAAACCATTAACTACAAGGTTTGTTGATGTACCAATTAGTGTTATGGTTCCCCCTAAAATAGCAGCGTAAGAAAGCGGAATTAAAAGTTTTGATGGAGAAATTCCATTTTTTCTGCTCCAGTGATAAACATAAGGAAGAAGGATAGCAACAATAGGAGTATTATTCAAAAAAGCAGAAATTGAAGAAACTGATAAAAACATTTTACCGAGAAAGGCTCTATACCCTATGTTTTCACCAAGTAGTTTTGAAAAGTAATAACTGATTATCCCTGTTTTTTGGATCACATTTCCAATTATTAATAAAAGGATAATAACAGCAACAGAACTGTTAGAAAAGCCTGAAAGTGCTTCAGAAGGACTTATCACCCCAAATAAAACAAATATAGAAACCGCTATAAAAAAAACAGCCGCCGGATGAAACCTCTCCGAGTATAATCCCCAAAATATGAAAATCAGCGTTAAAACTGTTAATAAAAGTTCAAAAGACATCAGGCCTCATTGCAATAAAGTACGGATTTAGTAAATCTGATTTATTATATTCTATCTCATTTAAGTTTTTCAGTTCTTCCAACGGAAGATCTTCATATTTTATTATTTTTCCACCTGCTGCATTTAAAATAGCATGAGCTGCAGCAGTATCCCACTCCATTGTTGGTCCAAGTCTTGGATATATATCAGCCCTTCCTTCAGCGACAAGACATATCTTTAATGAGGAGCCTACAGAGGTCATCTCAACATCAAAATGCTTTCTCAGTTTTTCAATAAAACTTTTTGTCTCATTATTAAGATGGGACTTGCTTGCAACTACAGTAATTTGATTATTTGATTTTTTTTTGACAGCAATTTTTACCTTTTTTCTATTCTCAACTTTAAAAGCTCCTAAACTTTCTCCTCCATAATAAAGAACATCCATTGCAGGAGCATAAACTACACCTAAAATAGGTCTATTTTCCTTTATCAATGCTATGTTTACTGTAAACTCCCCTTTTTT
>WFTA01000030.1 GCA_015485715.1 Patescibacteria group bacterium | reverse complement strand
GATGATAGTGATAGTGTAAAAAACAAGAAAGAAGTAAAATCTGGCTCTAAAGCCAAGATAGAAGAGTAGTATGGGACAAAAGGTTAATCCAATAATTTTTAGAATACCAAATACCAAGGGATGGAGATCTCAATGGTTTGTCAGCAACAAGAATGCTTATAAAGAGTATCTCCATCAAGATATTTTAATAAAAAGTTATTTAAAGAAAAAACTAAGAGATGCAGGATTGGAGAAAATAGAAATAGAAAGAACATCAGATAAGGTGATTATACATATTTACACCTCTAAACCGGGACTGATTATTGGAAGAGGAGGGGCTGGAGCAGAAGAACTTAAGAAAGAAATGATTAAAAAGTATTTAAATACAGAAAAAAATAAAACCGTTCAAATAAGTATTAGAGAAATTAAAAAACCGCAACTTTCTGCTGGAGTAATGGCTCTTAATATTGCTCTTGATTTGGAGAAAAGAATACCTTACAGGAGGGCTATTAAAAGAGCATTAGATCAGATTATGAATGCTGGTGCTAAAGGAGCCAAGATTGAAGTAAAGGGAAGACTCGATGGTATAGAAATTGCCAGAAAGGAAAGAGTACAGGCAGGTAGAGTGCCTCTACAGACTATAAGATCAGATATAGATTACAGTAGAGCTGCTGCATTTACTACTTATGGTGTAGTAGGTGTTAAAGTATGGATCTACAAAGGTGATATTTTTGGAGATAAAAAAGAAAATAATAGCAACAAGGAAAATAATAAGTAAATTATATGTTGATACCCAAAAAAGTAAAACATAGAAAATGGCAAAAAAAGGCAGGAACATCTGGAAGCGTGGCTACCCGAAAGAATAAGGTAAGTTTTGGATTTATTGGATTGAAGGCTACAACGGGCGGGTGGATAACATCACGGCAGATAGAGGCAGCAAGAAGAGCAATGGTCAGGTATGTAAAAAGAGGTGGTAAAATATGGATTAGGATATTTCCTGACAAGCCTAGAACAGCAAAATCAGGAGAAGTTGGAATGGGTAAAGGTAAAGGACCTGTTGATCATTATGTTGCTGTTGTAAGGCCAGGGACTGTTATGTTTGAGATGAGTGGAGTAGACAGGAAATTGGCAGAGGAAGCCCTAAAAGTTGCAAGTTATAAATTACCAGTTAAGACAAAAGTTGTATTTAAGGAAAGTTAATATGAATGTAAAAGATTTAAGAGACAAATCGGAAAAAGAGTTATCTAAGCTGCTTAATGAGTTAAAAGATAAGCTCAGGGAGCTTAGATTTCAGCTATCTGTCGGTCAGTTGAAAAAGATTCATGAAGTGTCCAAAGTTAGGAAGGATATTGCCAGAATATTGACTGTACTCAATGAAAGAAAAGTAAACAAAGACAATAATTCAGAAAATAAGAATTAATATTTAGATTATGGATAGTAAAAAACAGAAAATAAAAAAAGTATGGCAGGGAATTGTGGTATCCGATAAGATGGATAAAACTATTGTTGTTCGTGTTGACAGGGTGATTTCGCATCCAAAGTACAAGAAAAAGATTGTTAGATCAAAAAAATACAAGGTACATGACCCTGAAAATAAGTACAAGGTCGGACAAAATGTAAAATTTGTTGAGACAAGACCAATAAGTAAAGATAAAAAATGGATAGTATTGGAAAGTAAATAAATAGTGTATGCTACAGGTACAATCAATGGTAAAAGTTGCTGACAATTCAGGTGCTAAAAAGGTGCAGGTGATTAAAGTTTTAGGTGGATATAAAAAGAGATATGCAAGAGTTGGAGATATGGTTACCTGCGCTGTAAAAGTTGCTGCACCAAGGATGCCTGTCAAAAAAGGGGACGTGGTTCATGCTGTTGTTGTAAGAACTAGAAAAGAGATAAAAAGAAAAGATGGAAGTGCGGTTAGATTTGATGAGAATGCAGTAGTTATAATAGATAAAAAATCCAAAGAACCGAGGGCAACCAGAATATTCGGACCTGTGGCCAGAGAATTAAAAACAAAAGGGTACAATAAGATTGTATCCCTTGCTCCTGAAGTATTGTAATTAAAAGGTTTGTATGAATCATATAAAGAAAAATGATAAAGTGAAGATAATGAGAGGTAAAGACAGAGGAAAAGAAGGAAAAGTGCTTCAGGTGATGCCCCTATTGGGCAAGGTTGTAGTAGAGGGTTTGAATTTAAGATTTAAACACAGGAAACCGCGCAGAACCGGAGAAAAAGGAGAAAGGATACAGTTCCCGGCTCCAATTGATATATCCAATGTAATGTTGATATGTCCAAACTGCAGCAAACCAACCAAAGTTGGGTTTGAAGGTAAAAAAAGAGAAAAAATGAGAAAATGCAAAAAATGTAATAATAATTTTAAGTAGTTTTCGTATATGAAGTTGATAGAAAAATACACAAAAGAAGTTATTCCAAAACTCAAGGAGAAGCTTGGGAAGGATAATATTTATTCTCTTCCAAAGCTGGAGAAGGTTGTAGTAAATGTGGGACTCGGACCTTTTCTTAAGGAAAAAGATAAAATAGAAGAAATAGAAAAAAATATTACAGCGATTTGTGGTCAAAAACCGGTTTATACCAGAGCTAGAAAATCTATTTCTGGTTTTAAATTGAGAGAAGGTATGATAGTTGGCATGAAGGTAACTTTGAGAGGTAAAAGGATGTATGATTTTGTTGATAAGCTTATAAACATATCTCTGCCAAGAGTAAGAGATTTTAGAGGTTTACATGAAAGGTCAGTAGATCAGATGGGCAATCTAACCATTGGTTTTAAAGAGGTTATGGCATTTCCCGAGATAAGAGCTGATAAAGTAAATGTTATAAATGGATTGGAGGTTATAGTAAAAACTACAGCTAAAAACAGAGAAGAAGGATTAGAGTTTCTGAAAATGTTGGGATTTCCATTTAGAAGTAAGGAGAAATAATATGGCAACCAAAGCACAAATAGCTAAGTCAATGAAAAAACCAAAATATTCTACCCGTATTGTAAGAAGATGCAGGAGATGTGGCAGAAGAAGAGGATATATGAGACAGTTTGATTTGTGTAGAATATGTTTTAGAGAATTGGCAAGTCAGGGAGCTATTCCCGGAATTAGAAAATCAAGTTGGTAATATTTAATTATTAGTAATTAGTGTAATATGCATACAGATCCAATAGCAGATATGTTAACCAGAATAAGAAATGCTCAGGCAGTGGGTAAAGAGTATGTTATATGTCCATACTCTAAGATTAAATTTGCGCTTGCCAATTTATTGAAAGATGAAGGATGGATTGAATACGTTGATAGAGTACCTGCATATAAATTGCCAAGAAAAGAATGTGTTAAATATGGTATAAAAAATAAAAATTTTGAATATATAAAAATAGGTATTAAGTACGAACATGGTCAACCAAAGATAAAGTCAATACGCAGAATATCAAAACCCGGAAGAAGAATATATGTTAAAAAAGATGAACTTCCCTATGTCAGAAATGATAGAGGTATAGCTGTAATATCAACACCTAAAGGTCTTATGACTAATAAACAAGCAAGAAAAGAGGGTATAGGAGGAGAATATATTTGCGAAGTTTATTAATTTTTATAAGAATTTTATGTCAAGAATAGGTAAACAACCAGTAAACATTCCATCAGGAGTTGAAATTACTGTTGCTGATGGAAAAATAGTTGTTAAGGGGCCAAAAGGGAGTCTTGATTTGGATGTGCATCCTTTGGTAAGTATTGACATATCAGATAATGAAGTAAAGGTGATTCCAAAAGAGGATACAAAATTTGCAAGAAGTTTGTGGGGTACTTATCAAAGGCTGATATCCAATATGATTATAGGTGTTACTAACGGATTTACAAAGGAATTAGAATATAATGGAATAGGTTGGAGAGTTGATGTGAAGGGAAGAAAATTAATACTTAATCTGGGTTACTCTCATCCCATTGAGTATAAGATCCCTGATGGAATAGATATAACAGTTGATAAGAATATAATCACTGTAAGCGGAATTGACAAGCAGTTGGTTGGACAAACTGCCGCCAAGATAAGATCATTTAGAAAACCTGAACCTTATAAAGGCAAGGGTATTAAATATAAAGATGAGGTTATAATTAGAAAAGCAACTAAACAAGTAAAAGGAGCGTAAATAATTAAAAACATATGAGGAATCCACAAGCAATACTAAAAGAGAAAAGATTAAGAAGGAAAGCACGGGTAAGGGCAAAAATATCCGGTACTTTTACACGTCCCAGAATGTCTGTGTATAGAAGCTTGAAACATATCTATGTTCAGTTAATTGATGATGAAAAAGGCAGGACTTTGGTTTCCTGTTCTGATTTGGAATTGATTAAAGAAGGCAAATTAAAAAAAGATCATAATATGAAGAAAACAGAAGTAGCCCATAAGGTAGGAAAAAGAGTTGCAGAAAAGGCTTTAAAGAAAGGAATTGTAAAGGTTGTTTTTGATAAAAACTGGTATAAATTTCATGGAAGAGTAAAGGCAGTAGCAGATGGAGCCAGGGAGGGTGGATTAAAATTTTAATAAATAAATAATTTATGTTTTTAATATGAAAAAGGTAGTAGCAGTCAAAAATAATAAAAAAGAAAAAGAGGTAAAAAAAGAAGAGAAAAAATACGAGCAAAAGCTGGTAGATCTTGCTCGTGTTACAAGAGTTACAGAAGGAGGAAAAAGAATGAGGTTTAGAGCTTGCGTTGTGATAGGAGATAGGCAGGGTAGAGTTGGATATGGCGTTGCCAAAGGTATTGATGTGCAGATTGCAATTTCTAAGGCTGTTAGACAAGCTGAAAAAAATATGTTGAAAGTAAAACTTGATGACAATAAATCAATACCCTATGATGTAGATATTAAGTTCAAATCAGCAAAACTTATTTTAAAGCGGGCAAAAGCAGGTACTGGTATTAAAGCTGGGGGTGCTGCAAGAGTGGTACTTGAACTGGCTGGACTCCAGAATATTGTAGCCAAGCAGCTGGGGGCAAGTAATAAGATAAATAACATTCAGGCTGTTTATAGAGCATTAAGTGAATTTAAGGAATACTAATATGATTACATTGCATAATCTAAAATCAGCTCCAAAAAAAGAGAAAAAGAGGGTAGGAAGAGGCGGCAAACGCGGTACCTATTCTGGTCGTGGGATTAAAGGACAGAGAGCCAGATCAGGTGGTAAACGCGGCCTTAAGAGACTTGCGTTAAAGCCATTGATGACACAGACGCATAAATTAAAAGGATTTAAATCTATACATAAAAAGCCGGAAATTGTTAATTTGCGCCAAATTCAGAAGTATTTTGAAGATGGTGAGACTGTATCGCCAAAGACATTGGTAAAGAAAGGACTTATAAAGACGGCAAAATATGGAGTTAAGATTTTGGGTATCGGTAAATTAACTAAAAAAGTCAAAGTAAAAGATTGTCAGATGTCAAAAAAGGTAGAAGAGATAATTTCTAAGTTGTAATATGAACAGAAAAGTATCCAAATTATGGCTGGTATTTAAAGATAATCAGATAAGAAGAAGCATTTTGTATGTTTTGGGAATGTTGTTTATTTTTAGAATAGCTGCTCACATACCTGTTCCGGGAATTAATAGAGATGCACTGGCACAGTTTTTTGCACAGAACCAGCTTTTCGGACTTTTGAATATATTTTCAGGAGGCGCTTTGGAGAGTTTTTCTGTGATTGCGCTTGGAATAGGTCCTTATATTACTTCCTCTATTATTTTTCAGCTTTTAATTATGATCATTCCCAAGCTGGAAGCTCTTTCCAAGGAGGGTGAATATGGACAGAGAAAAATAAATCAATACACGCGACTTTTGACTGTTCCGCTCGCTATGCTTCAGGGATATGGTCTTTTGACACTATTAAGAAGTGGTGGTTCAGCAATTTCAGCTGCAATAATCAGTAATTTAACGTTTCTGCAGACTGTTGAGATAATTTTAGTTTTAACTGCAGGGACAATATTTTTAATGTGGATTGGAGAACTAATATCTGAAAAAAGGGTTGGTAATGGAATTTCGCTTATTATTTTTGCAGGAATTGTAGCTGGTATCCCGACATCATTAAGACAGTTATTTGTAAACTTTACTCAGGAGGCTGTGGTCAATCTTGTTATATTTGTGGCTATTGCAATTGTAATTATTGCTGCTATTGCATATATAACAGAAGGACAGAGAAATATTCCTGTCAATTATGCAAAACAGGTTAGAGGCTTTAAGATGTATGGAGGTGTAAGCACACATTTACCTATAAGAGTTAACCAAGCAGGTGTGATTCCTATAATATTTGCAATATCTATTATCTTGTTTCCACCCTTAATAGCCCAGTTTTTCCTGAGAAGTGATTCTTTGTTTTTAAGTAAACTTGCTAATTTTACTATAAATTTGTTTAATAATCAGGTATTTTATGGATTTATTTATTTTATATTAGTTTTTGGGTTTACATATTTTTATACTGCTGTTATTTTTCATCCTCAGCAAATTGCAGAAAATCTTCAAAAACAGGGTGGATTTATACCGGGTATAAGACCGGGTAAAACTACAGCTGAATATATATCCAGAGTATCAAATAGAATAATGCTGGCAGGAGCTTTGTTTTTAGGTGTTGTAGCTATACTTCCACTGGTTATGCAGCCTGTTTTTGGAACAAGCGCATTGGTTATAGGGGGAACTTCTATACTTATAGTAGTGGCTGTTGTAATTGAAACAGTCAAACAAATAGAAGCTCAATTAGAGATGAGATATTATGAAGGTGTATAAAATTTCTGTTTTAGGACCTCAGGGGTCAGGGAAGGGGACACAGTCAGCATTACTTACATCTAAACTTAACATTCCTGCTATCTCTATGGGGCAATTATTCAGAGATGAGGTAGAGCAAAAAGGTAAATACGCAGACGAAGTTGAGAAGATAATGAACAAAGGGGAAATGGTACCTGAGAGAATTTCTAAAGTTTTGCTTGTAAACAGATTAAGTAGAGATGATGTTAAAAATGGATATATCATAGATGGTTTTCCCAGAAATATGGAACAATATGAGTATTTTCATAGAGATATAGATGAGTTTACTCATGTAATTGTCATCAACCTATCTGACGAAAAGGCTATAGAAAGGATAAGTGGCAGAAGAATATGCTCTGAATGTGGCAAGGTGTATCACATGGTTTATTATCCACCGCAGTATGACGAAATATGTGATGAGTGTGGAAAAAAACTCGAGATAAGAGATGATGATAAACCAGAAGTTATCAAAAGAAGGTTAGAGGTATATCATACTTATACTGAACCAGTTATTGAAAAGTATAGAGAAGAGGGAATATTATACGAGGTAGATGGCGATCAAAGTATTGAAGATGTACATAGAGATATTATGAAGATTTTTACAGATTAGAGGCTTTAAAATTATTATTATAAAATGAAAAAGACGGAGGATGAAATAAAGAGAATGCGCGAAGGCGGCAGGATTCTGGCTTATATATTAGATTATTTATCTCAAAAAACAGATGTTGGAGTAAGTACTGATTATTTGGAAAAAGAAGCACAAAAACTTTTGGAAAAATATCAGGTCAGACCTGCGTTTAAAGGATATAAGATAGAGGGATATCCGCCGTATCCTACCATCTTATGTACTTCTATTAATGATGAAGTTGTTCATGCCCCATCAGTGCCGGGCAGATACTTAAAGGATGGAGATGTTTTAAGTATAGATATGGGACTGGTATATGAAGGTATGTATGTTGACGCTGCTGTAACTGTGGGGATAGGTACTATTTCGTCTGAACATCAAAAACTTATAGATGTAACCAGACAATCTTTAGATGAGGCAATAAAGATTATAAAATCAGGTGTACACACTGGTGATATAGGATATACAATTGAGCAGTATGTATCCAAATTTGGGTTTTCTGTTGTAAAGGAATTGGTAGGTCATGGGGTAGGTAGAAGTGTTCATGAGCCCCCTCAAATACCTAATTTTGGATCTAAAAATACAGGGGTTAGGCTTGAGTCAGGAGATACTATAGCTGTGGAGCCTATGGTAAATATAGGCAACTGGAAAGTCAAATTTCAGGAAGGTATCTGGACAGTGAAGACTTATGACGGAAAATGTAGTGCTCATTTTGAACATACTATACTGGTACTTGATGGCGGCTGTGAGGTACTTACCCAAAATTCTTGAATGATATTTTAAATTATTTATTGGTTATGCCATATATAGGAATTGATTATGGAGATAAAAAAATAGGACTTGCTGTAAGTTATGACGAAAAAACTGCATTGCCGTATGAGACAATAGACAACAACAGGGAGATGTATATTAATTTAAAAAAAATTATTCAAGAAGTATCAGCTGATTTAATTGTAGTAGGTATTCCTAATACTCTTTCTGGTGGTGAGAACGAAAGGATTGAGAAAACTTACAAATTTATAGAAAATTTGAAAAAGCATATACCAGATATCAAGGTTATGGTTTACGATGAAAGATATACCAGTAAAATTGCACAACAGAATAGGAATTTGTATGGATCTGCTGCTGATGTCCACCAACTATCTGCATCCGTAATACTTGAGGATTTTTGCCTGTATAATAAAATAGATAAAAAAAGCTGATATGTTGGAGGGGAATATCTACATATATATACTGCCTTTTCTGATTTCTTTTTTTATTTCTTTTGTTTTTACGAGATATATCCTGAAGTTTGCACTCAATAAGAAAATTTTAGACGATCCATCTTCTAGTCAGAGAAAAATTCATGCTCGTCCTGTACCCCTTTTGGGAGGAGTGAGTGTTATATTGACATTTGTTGTAACTGTTTTAATAGGATTTTTATCAGGATGGTTTGAATATGGCGAGTATATAAACCCGCAAATTTGGGGCCTTTTAGTCGGCTCTCTTATCATATTGATATTTGGTTATTTAGATGATCGTTATAATATAAAGCCTCATTGGCAGTTTTTGGGTTCTTCTTTGGCTGTTTTAGTGGCTATTTTATCTGGAATTGTAATATCCTATACCACCAATCCATTTATAGAAGGCACAGGTCCTTATGGCAGGGGAATATTATATTTTTCACCTGTTTTATCCTACATCCTCACATTTTTATGGATTATTGGAGTGATGTATGTTATAAAACTTTCTGACGGTCTGGACGGACTGGTTGCCGGTATAGGTGTGATAGGGTCTTTTATACTTTTTATTGTGTCTTTGTTTTGGAACAAGCCCCTATCTGCTGTATCAGTTTTAGCTTTGATAACCTGCGGATCGCTTTTGGGAGTTTTGATTTATAATTGGCATCCAGCCAGAATATTTTTAGGTGAAAGTTCTATATTTATAGGATATATTTTGGGTGTTCTGTCAATTATCTCAGGGGCCAAAATTGCCACCACTCTTTTGATTATAGGTATACCGCTTTTAGATATTATAGTTGTGGTTGCATGGAGGCTGCTGATAGAAAGGAAAAATCCATTTACCTCATCAGATACCAAACATATACATTTTAGACTATTAACGCTTGGGTTGACGCACAGGCAGGCTGTTTTGTTTTTATATTTTATTTCAGCATTATTTGGTGCTAGTGCAATATTTATGCAGAGTATACAGAAAGTTATAGCTCTTATAATACTTGGAATTTTTATGATTATTTTGGCAGTTTTTTCTATTATGTCTTATGTTAAAGCAAATCAATAAAAAAATTATCTTTTTTTATGTTTTATTATTAATTATATTTGTTATTATATTTATCTTTTTATTTTTTTTAAAAACTTCTAAGCCAAAAATATATAATGGTTATAATATTGCAGTGGTTGAAATAAATAATTACAAAGTTATCGCTGACATTGCAGATACACCTGCAAGCAGGAGGAAAGGATTAGGGGGAAGAGAGAGGTTGGAGAAGGGTAGAGGAATGTTGTTTGTATTTGACAGGCCTGATATATATCCTTTTTGGATGAAAGATATGAGATTTCCTATAGACATTATCTGGATTTTAGATGACAAAGTGGTTGAGATTTGGGAAGACGCACCTCCTCCTACAGGTAGCGCTATTCCACGATATACTCCTAAGAATAAGGCAAATTTTGTACTTGAAATCCCTGCTGGAGAGACAGAAAGATATAATATAAAAATAGGAGATAGGGTTAAACTTCAATTATCCAATTTTCAATAACCAATTTTCAATAAATTTTTAATGTTTGGAAATTGAAAATTGGCTAATTATTTATCATTTTTGTTATCCACATTTGACAATTTTTCGAAATTATGATATATATGAGGTATACCTTTAAGAAATCCGAAATTCTAAATCCTAAACACTAAACAAACCCTAAAATAATTTACAAATTTACAATTTTCAATTAACCAACGAATTTTCCAATGACTTAATGTTTTAATGGTTTAAACTATAACATACTGATGCTTAGTACAGCGTTTAGGGGTTTATGAAACGCCATAAAAATTTGGACAATTTCGACCTTTAAAATTGAATATCTCCAATATGGTTTAAAACATATTTGTAAGGGGTTTGGTAGTTGATAGCAGAACAGGGTCTTTCTCTGTTCCAGTCATAAACACATCTCTTAATCAACTGTT